>DATISA010000128.1:0-55594 GCA_035469245.1 Gemmatimonadaceae bacterium | reverse complement strand
GCTCCCTGCGCGAGCGCCATCGAGTACGCCTCGGCGACCTGACCGAGGATCTGCGGCTCGCCGATGATCATCGACTCGAGGCCAGCAGCTGTGCGGCAGAGGTGCCGTGCCGCGTCGGCGCCGACGAGCGCGTATACCGCGGGACGAAGCTCGTCGCGCGTCACACCCGTGCTCTCGGCCATGACGTCGAGCAAACTCTCGTCGGCGCCGTCGCCAGCCGCCGCGTAGAGCTCGAGCCGATTGCAGGTCGACAGAATTATCAGCTCGCTCACACCGGCGGGACGTTCGGCGCGTCCGCAGCCAAACCGCGAGAGAATCGCCGAGATCACCGGCGGGGACAGCGCGAGCCGCTCGCGCAGCGCGAGCGACGCGGTGCGGTACGACACACCGATGCACAGGACGGCCATCGATCCCGCCGCGGCAGCCAATGGCTGCTCGGTCAGGCGCTCGTGGCGGATCGCCGTCATGACTGCTGCTCCTGGAACCGCTTCGGGATGTGCGCGCAGAACGGCTCGGCGGCGTGGTAGTCGCCGGTGACGGCGAAGGCGCGCGCGCGGCTGCCGCCGCACACCTTCACGTACTCGCACACGCCGCACTTCCCTTTGAGCTGCGTGCGGTCGCGGAGAGCGTTGAAGAGCGGCGATTCACGGTAGACCTGCACGAGGTCGTCCTTTCGGACGTTGCCCGCCGGGATCGGCAGGAAGCCCGACGGCATGATCTCGCCGGTGTGGCTGATGAACATGAACCCGTCGCCATCGTTCACGCTGCGCGCGCGGCCGATGCCGTCTTTCAGTGAGAACATCACGCCGCCTGTGAGCGGATCGGGCGCCTCTTCGCGCTCGCCCGCGCGTCGCTCGGCGACCTGTCGCTGCACGATGACGCGGGAGTACTGCGGCGCCGCGGTCGCCTTGACGTCGAAGGGCGCGGTCTTGGACAGGTCGTACATCTTGTTGAAGATGTGCTCGAACTCCTCGGCGCTGGCCACGTCTTCGGGCTTTGCGCGGCCCATTGGCACGAGGAAGAACACCTCCCAGAAAACGATGCCCAGCCGCGCCATGAGCGCGGCGAGATTGTCGAAGTCGTCGACGTTATGACGGCCGATGACCGTGTTGACCTGTGTGGAGAGGCCGATGCGTCGGCACTCCTCGAGAATGCGGATGCCCCAGTCGAACGAGCCGTCCACGCGACGGAAGGCGTCGTGGATGGCCGGCGTCGAGCCGTCGAGGCTCACGGCAAGGCGCGAGATCCCGGCGGACTTGAATCGCTGAATCGCTTCCGGCGTAGCGAGCGGCGTGGTCGCCGGGGTAACGGCCATGCGCAGCCCGAGTTGGAACCCGTACTCGATGAGCTCGAACACGTCGGGCCGCTTGAGGCAATCGCCGCCGCTCAGCACGAACACCACGCTGCCGAACTCGCGCACCTTGCGAAGCATCGTTTTGGCTTCGTCGGTACTCAGCTCGTCGGGCCGGCGGTAGGGCACCGCTTCGGCGCGGCAGTGCTTGCACGCGAGATCGCAGGCCCGGGTCGTCTCCCAGATCACCACGAAGGGCGATTTAGCGAAATCGAAATCGGCGATCGCGGGACGCCGTTTGGCCGTGGCAGGTTGCATGGCGGATGATGTGTCGGCGCGGGTGCGGTTGGAGTCGGGTAAAGCGGGGAAAGATCGGTGCGGATGTGATGACGTCGTCGTGGTGATCTGCCCGACGCAGCCGTCTATCCGCAGCCGCAACCGGGGCCGCCGCCGCATCCGCCCTTTCGGCGCGCCGCCGATGCCAACCGCCACACCCGCCAGCTTCGCCAAGCGAGATATCCGGCGGCGCCGACAACGATTCCCAGCGAGAGCCATCGCTGTATCACGTCGCTCACGGCAAACCTCCCAAACCGAGCGCGAGGCCGCCCCGGTAGACGAGCAGCGCGGCGCCGTACGCGAGCACGAGCATGTAGGCGAACTGCAGCGTGGCCCACCGTGCGCCGCGCCAGCCACCGCCTGTCTCACGAATCGTGATCGCGATCGTGCTCGTGCACATGAGCGCGAAGACGTAGAACACCATCAAGCCGATCGCGACCAGCGGCGTGTACGCGCGCGCCCCGGTCGCCGGGTCGCGCACTTCGCGCAGGCGTTCGGTCAGGTTGGGCGCCGCATCAGTCGCGCCCGTGCTGTAAATCGTGCCCATCGTCGACACGAAGACCTCGCGCGCCGCGAACGAGGCGATCATCGACACGCCGATCTTCCAGTCGTAGCCGAGCGGTCGAACCGCGGGCTCGATCGCATGGCCAACGTGGCCGAGCGCCGAGGCGGACAACTGCTGCTCGGGTGTGGCACGCGTCGTGTCGTGCGGCTGCGGATAGCGCGCGAGTGCCCAGAGGACGAGCGAGATGGCCAGAATCACCGTGCCCGCGCTCTTGAGAAAGAGCTTCACGCGTTGCCACACGGAGGCGGCGAGGACGCGAGCGCTGGGCAGCGAATACGAGGGCAGCTCCATGATGAGAGCCCGGGTGTCCGAACGGAGCAACGTCCGGCGGAACACGGCGGCTGTCGCGAGCGCCGCGATCGTACCGAGGAGGTACATCGCGAGCATCGTAAGGCTCTGGAGCTGGAAGACACCGGCCACGCTCACGGCTGGCACGAACGCGGCGATCAGCAGCGTATAGACAGGCAGCCGCGCCGAGCAGCTCATGAGCGGGACGACCATGATCGTCGCCAGCCGCTCCTCGCGTTGCTGAATCGTCCGCGTCGCCATGATGGCCGGAACGCCGCACGCGTAGCCGGAGACCAGCGGAATGAAGCTCCGGCCCTGCAGTCCGAGCGGGCGCATGTAGCGGTCCATGACGAACGCCGCGCGCGCCATGTAGCCGGTATCCTCGAGGATCCCGATGAACAGGAACAGGATCGCGATCTGCGGCAGGAAGACAATGACGCTGCCCACGCCGCCGAGCAAGCCGCCAATCAATAGACTCTGAAGGTCGCCAGGCGGTACGACGCGCGCGACGAGCGTGCCAGCCGCGCCGATCAACGCTTGCAGCGCACCGGCGAGTGGCCGTGCCGCGACGAACATCGTCTGAAAGACCAGCAGCAGGACCGCGAGAAAGACGACGAGGCCCCACACACGGTGGAGCAGCAAGGCGTCGACCCTGTCGCTCATCGTGCGACGCGTTTGCGGCCTGCGCGTGACGCATCGCTCGACCATGCCGGAGATCCATGCGTAGCGCGGCTCGACGTTCATCTCGTCGCCCAGCCCGATGCGACGGCTCGGCCGCGGCAGCGACGTGGCGCGGCTGATGGCATGGCGCAGGCGGTCGATACCATGTCCGCGCGTGGCGACCACGGGAACGACGACAGCGCCCAGCTCGTGGATCAGCTCCGGCACGTCGATGGTCGTGCCCTCGGCGGCCACACGGTCCATACGATTGAGCGCGATCACGGTGGGATGGCCGAGCTCGAGGATCTGCGTGGCGAAGAAGAGATTGCGCTCGAGGTTGGCCGCGTCGACGACGACGACGATCACGTCGGCCGGCGCGACGGCGCGGTTGCGGCCCTGAATCACGTCGAGGGCGATGACTTCGTCGGGCGACTGCGGCGTAGTGCTGTACGTTCCGGGGAGATCGAGGACGGTGAATTGTGCGCCGTCGTGCTCGTATGTTCCTTCGGCGTGCTCCACGGTGACACCGGGAAAGTTCGCGACGCGCTGCCGCATGCCGGTGAGCGCGTTGAACAGGGTGCTCTTTCCAGAATTCGGATTCCCGACCAGGGCGATACGCAGCGTAGCCGCATCACCGCGCCGCGCGCTGAGTCCTGCCGGGAGCGCGGCAGCCGACGTCATGGCGCTACCGGTCGTACCGTGATCGACGCGGCGATCTCACGGCCGAGAGCGAGGCGCGTGCCGCGCACGTCCAGTACCATCCCGCTGCGCGTGTCCAGTACGCCGACTCGCGCACCCTCGAACAGACCGAGCGCGCGAAGGCGCTGCGCGTCGTGCGCGGGGCAGGCGAGGCAGAGTACGGTTGCCTGGAGGCCGACCGGGCAGGCGCCGAGCGTGCAGGCGGCCGAGGCGGGGACGCTCGCGTGGGCCGTCGATTTCGGAGCCCTGAGGCGGAGGCGCGGGAATCGGAACACGATGGGCGCAACCTGCTCGCGCGCTTTGCGAGTGTCAGTCAGGCGGGCCACGTCGCCGCGTCGGGTATTCCCCGATCGTCCGCCAGGCGCCGCTCGCTGCCGCATTTCACCGTCTCGGCGGTCCGGGATTCCCTCACGGCCCAACTCTTGGCGCCTGACAGACTTGGCTCACACGGGGACGTAGGTTCGGCCCGTAACCCCTCGGTGGAGGCCGGGTGCCAGCAGCTTCGAAGGACGAAGCGCTTCGCGCGATCAGCATCGACGAAATCGCCCAGCGGCTTGGCGGCCGGTGGGTGCTGCGCGGGATTTCGCTGCGGGTCGATCCGGGGGAATGCGTGGCGGTCGTGGGCCACAACGGCAGTGGCAAGACGACGCTGCTCCGCGTGCTGTCCACGGTGCTGCGCCCCACGCGCGGCACCGGGAGGATCTTTGGCCACGATCTCGTTCAGGATGCCGACGGTGTGCGCGCCGAGTGCGCAATGCTCAGCCACGGCGGTGGCCTGTACGGCGATCTGACCGCGGCCGAGAATCTCGCGTTCGCGCAGCGAATGATGGGCGAACGTGCCGACATGCAGGCGATCAGGCACGCGCTCGATCGCGTCGGTATCGGCGGCTTTGCCAATACACGCGTGCGGACCTTCTCGAGCGGCATGCAGCGGCGCACCGCGGTCGCCCGGCTGTATTTGCGCGACGCGCGCCTCCTCCTGCTGGACGAGCCGTACAACAGTCTGGATGGCGACGGCGTGTCGCTGGTCGACGAACTGCTCGCGTCCGTCCGGTCCAAAGGCGGCGCGGCGGTCGTCGTGCTGCACGACCTCGAGCGCACCAACACCGAGTTCGATCGTGTGATCGAGCTGGCGCAGGGGCGCATCGTCACGGGCGCGGCAAGGAGTACGATCCATGCGGCGTGAGTTCGCGCGAGCGCGCGCCGTCGCGTGGAAGGATCTCCGCACCGAGCGGAGGACGATGGCGAACTTCAACGCCGTCCTGTTCCTCGCGGTGCTGATGCTGCTGCTGTTCGGCTTTGCGCTCGGCCCCGATGCGGCCGCGCTGCGCGAATCGGCGGGCGGCGTGATCTGGCTCGCGATCCTGTTCAGCGGCGTCCTCGCCTTCAATAGATCCTACCAAGTCGAGCTGGACGACAACGCGCTCGAGGTACTGCTCCTCTATCCCGGCGCGCGCTGGCCGATCTTCGTCGGAAAGCTGGTGGCGAATCTCGCGTTCGTGGTCGGCGTGGAGCTGATCGCCGTTCCGCTCGCCGGAATCCTCTTTCACGTCGCGCTGACACGCGCGCTGCTGCCGCTCACGGGCGTGCTGCTGCTCGGGACGTTCGGCTTCGTCACGCTGGGAACCTTCTACGCGGCCGTCGCGAGCCGAACCCGCGCGCGGGAGATCCTGCTCCCTCTCTTGCTGCTGCCGATGCTCGTGCCCGTGCTCATCGCGGCGGCCAAGGCAACGGCGGCACTCACCAGTGGCGATGTGATGGGTGACGCGACGGCGTGGCTCCGGCTGCTGATCGCGTTCGATCTGATCTTTTTCACCGCGGCGATGCTCGTCTTCGACGCCGCAATCGGAGGATGAGCATGGGTATCACCGGATTGATCACGCTGCTCGCCTTCGTCGCGCTGGCCGCGGCGCAGGCGTTCGGATTCGTGACGTCGCCCCCGGACCGCGACATGGGCGATCTCCAGAAAATCATGTACGTGCACGTCCCGGCGGCGTGGAGCGCGTTTCTCTGCTTCTTCGTGGTGTTCGTGGAAAGCGTCCGTTATCTCTGGCGCCGAAACGAGCGCGACGATCTCATAGCTGCATCTGCCGCCGAGACGGGCGCGGTCCTCACGGCGCTCACGCTGATGCTCGGCTCCATCTGGGGCCGGCCGACGTGGGGCGTGTGGTGGGCCTGGGACGCGCGGCTGACGTCGACCGCCGTGCTGCTCGTGATCTACGTCGGCTATCTGGCGCTCCGCGCCTTCGCCGACGAGCCGGAACGCCGCGCCCAATGGAGCGCCGCCGTCGGCATTCTCGGCGCGCTCAACGTGCCGGTCGTGTACATGTCGGTGAAATGGTGGCGCACGCTGCACCAGCTGCAGTCCACGCCATCGACGATCGACCCCGCGTACGCGTGGGGCCTGCGACTCAACGGTCTCGCGGTCCTCGCGATCGCGATCCTGTTCATGGTCCATCGCTATCGGATCGCCAGGCTCGAGCGAGCGGCGGAGCGAGCGGCCGAAGATCAGGCGCTGGCCGCGTTCCCGGTGGACATCCTGGAGGAAGCCCATGTCTGACACACCCTACATCGTCGCCGCCTACGGAATCACCTGGCTCGTGCTCGTTGGCTACATGACGTACCTGCTGACGCGCGCCCGACACGCGCGACAGGCTGCCGGCTCCGCTCGACCCGGAGGCTCCGATGTCTGACAAGAAGCGGCGGCGTCTCGGCGCCAAGATCGCGGCGGCAGTCGTGATTCTCGGCGCGTTCGGTTACCTGGCGTACGGCGGGATCGGCGGCAACCTGGTGTACTTCCTCACTCCAGGCGAGCTGCTCGCCAAGGGCAACAGCGCGGTGGACGTCCCCGTGCGGCTCGGCGGAATGATCGTTCCCGGATCGGTGGCGTGGAACGCGCAGAAGCTCGACCTGCGCTTCAAGGTGAGCGACGGCAAGGTCGAAGTGCCGGTGCACGCGACCGGCGCCCCGCCGCAGATGTTCCGCCCCGGCATCGGCGTGGTGGTGGAAGGCCGCTACGCGCACGATGGAACGTTTCAGGCGACGAACCTGATGGTCCGCCACTCGAACGAATACCATCCGCCCGCCGAGGGTCACTCGGCGAAAGAAGCCTATAAGAGTCTCATCAAGGAGGCGGGAACGTGACACGCCTCATCGCCCTCAGCGCGCTGCAAGTCGCCCTCGCAATCGCGTTCGCCGGAATCGCGCTGCTCGTCGTGGGCGCCAAGCGCAACCGCCAGCAACTGATCGTCGCCGGCTACGGCGCGGTCTACACTCTCGCCGGCCTGGTGACGATCTCCACCGGCGCGATGGTGTTCGCGCTCCTCACGCACGACTTCAGCATCTCGTACGTCGCGCAGGTTGGTAGCCGCGCGACGCCATGGATCTTCACGCTGATCTCGCTCTGGGGCGCGCTCGAGGGCTCGATCCTCTTTTGGGGATTCCTGCTCGCCGTGTACGCTGCGCTCGCGGTCTACTGGCACCGGCGAGATCCCGGCCGATCGATGCCATATGCGGCGGCGACGCTGCTCGGCATCTCGATCTTCTTCCTCGTGCTCCTCGTTGGCCCGGCGAATCCGTTCCACGATGTGTTCCCGATTCCGCCGGATGGGCCCGGCCCCAATCCGCTGCTGCAGAATCACATTCTGATGGCGGTGCACCCGCCGCTGCTGTACCTCGGGTACGTGGGCTTCTCGGTGCCGTTCGCATTCGCCGTCGGCGCGCTGGTGTCGGGCGAGCTGTCGGACGACAAGTGGATCAAGAGCGCGCGACTGTGGACGATCACTTCGTGGGCCTTCCTCACGGCGGCGATCATCGCCGGCATGTGGTGGTCGTACGAGGTGCTGGGGTGGGGCGGCTACTGGGCGTGGGATCCGGTCGAGAACGCGTCGTTCATGCCCTGGCTCACCGCGACGGCATTCCTGCACTCGATCATGGTGCAGGAGCGGCGCGGGATGCTCAAGGCGTGGAACGTCAATCTCATCGTCGCCACGTTCGTGCTCACCGTGCTCGGCACGTTCCTCACGCGAAGCGGCATCCTGTCGTCGGTGCACGCGTTCACGCGCGGCACGATCGGCTACTACTTCCTGGCGTTCATCGCGATCGTGTTGATCACGTCGGTGGCGCTGGTGGCCGGGAATTCATCGGGATTGAGCAGCAAGGGACATCTCGACGCCGTCGCGTCTCGCGAGACGACGTTCCTGATGAACAATCTGCTGCTCAGCGTGTTGACGTTCACCGTGCTGCTCGGAACGCTCTTTCCGCTCGTCGCCGAAGCGATCCGCGGGATCAAGGTCTCGGTTGGGGCTCCGTTCTTCAACCGAATGGGGCTTCCCATCATGGTGGCGACGCTGTTCCTGCTCGGCGTGGGGCCGCTGCTTCCGTGGCACCGCACGACCCGCCAGGAGCTATTCCATAGAATACGCGTTCCCGGGGCGGTGCTCGTCGGCGTGCTGATCGTCGCGTTCGTCGTCGGCGTTCACGACGTGTACGCGCTCTTGGCGATCGCTTTCGGAACGTTCGCGCTCGCGACGGTCGTGAGAGAGTTCTGGCGCGGCGCCGAGGCTCGCATGCGGAGCAAGGGCGAGAACGCCGGAGTGGCGCTCGCGCGGCTGGTGTCGTCGAATGGACATCGATACGGCGGATACGTGGCGCACGCCGGCCTCGTGATCGCCGTGATCGGCATTGCCGCGTCGTCGGCGTTCAAGGTCGAGCGCGAGGTGACGCTCACACCGGGTCAGACGGTGAACGTGGCGGGATTGACGGCGCGCTTCGAGCAGGTGTGGGGCCGCCAGGAGCCGCAGCGAACGACGATTGGCGCCGACGTCACGCTGCTCAAGGGCCAACGCATCATCGGCCGGCTCGAGCCGACGCAGCACTTCTATACGTCGTCCGAGGAGCCCGTTCCGACGCCCGCCGTGCGAAGCTCGCTCGCCCGCGACGTCTACATCAACCTGATGGCGTTCGAGGAGAATGGCTCGTCGGCGACGCTGCGCGTGCTGGTCGAGCCCATGGTCATCTGGATCTGGCTCGGCGGTTTGATCGTGTGCCTCGGCGCGGTGATCGCGCTCTGGCCGCGCCGGCGTCATGCGGCGCAGCCGGCATCAGTGCCAATCGTGCCCGGCTTGCCCGAGCAGCAGAAGAAGCGCCGCAAACGTTCGCGGCATCGCCGGCCGGTGCCGACGGGCGCGACGGCGGCCTCGGAGGTGTCATCATGAAATGGAAACGTGGCGTCATCGCCGCGCTCATCGCGGTGCCGTCGATCGGCCTGCTGGGCTTCGGGCTGACGCGTGATCCTGGCGCGATTCCGTCGCCGCTGCCCGGTCGGGCGGCGCCGACGTTCACGCTGCCCGCGTTCACGCGCGGCGATTCCGCGCCGCCGTCGCTCGCGGTGAACGACAGCATCCGCCTGGCCGCGCTGAGCGGCGACGTGGTCGTGCTGAATTTCTATGCGTCGTGGTGTCTCGCCTGTCGCGACGAGCACGAAGTGCTGCGCTCCGTGGCGGCGAAGTACACCGGCACGGATGTGCACTTCTTCGGCGTGTTGTACAACGACAGCCCGGCCAACGCGATTCGCTGGCTGGGCGAGATGGGATCGTTGCCGTATCCGTCGCTCGCCGATCCGCACTCGCGAACGGCGATCGACTACGGGTTGTACGGCGTGCCCGAGACGTTCTTCATCGGACGCGACGGGCGTGTCGCGTACAAGCACACGGGCCCGGTCACGCAGGACGTGCTCGTGTCGAAGATCGAGGCACTGCGCGCCGCATCGCGCGCGGCCGCGGGAGGTGTGCAATGAGCGGGCGATTGGTTCGACTGTGCGCCGTACTCGTTCTGTCGGCCGGCGCCCAGAATGTCGCGCTCGGACAATCGGGCGCACCGAGGACACCGAAGCCGGCGATCGTGACGCAGGCCGATTCGGCGCTCGACGCCGAGACGCGCTCGCTCGCGGCGCAGCTGCGCTGTCCCGTATGTCAGGGGCTGTCGGTGCAGGATTCGCCGTCGGAGCTCGCGCAGCAGATGCGCGACGTCGTGCGGCAGCAGCTGCAGGATGGAAAGTCGCCGGACGAAGTGAAGCAGTACTTCGTCGCGCGCTATGGTGAGTGGATTCTGATGGCGCCGCCGGCGTCGGGTTTCAACTGGCTGGTGTACAGCCTGCCCGCGATCGTGCTCGTATTCGGCGTCGTGTTGCTCGTCGTGCTGGTACGACGCTGGACGTCGGTACCGCGCGACGCGGCGTCGGCCACGCCACCGAATCCATCGCATACGATGCATTGATCGGCGCGAACGCACACGGGTTTCGCCGACAGCAAAGCGCTGACGCGCCGTCAGGGATTCCATGCTACCCGAATCGGGGAACATGGCGGCATTCTTTCCACTGACGGCCGACAGGCGTCGACCGCCGCGTATTCAACGCGGAGGCAGTATGGGTGGAGCACCGATCATCGTCCCGCTCGTGGCGCTCGTGTTTCCGATCGCGCTCCTGCTCGCGGCGCTGGTGTTCGATGTGGTGCTCGTCTGCTGGGCGGTGGTTCATGCCTGGCGCTCGAACCCGCATCCTCACCTGCTTTGGTTCACGCATCGCTGAGCGCGCGGAATCCTTCGAGCACGACTGGCAGCGCCGGCGCCTGAACTGCGCGTCGGCGAAATGCCCGCGAGCGGACTACATCTGCCCGACAGACGCGGCCGGAATGGTGTCGTAATCTCCGCGACGTGAACGCGCGCGAGCCTCCAGCGCCGCGCAGCAACGCCAAGGAGACAATATGTCGACACATTCCGGCCGCAGTCCGATCGTCGTGACACACGACGGCGGCGTCAAATTCTCCGCGCAGATCCGATCCCACCGTGTGGTCGTCGACCAGCCGATCCGCGGCGGCGGTGAGGACGCGGGCCCGGCCCCAATCGAATTGCTCGGCGCCTCGCTGGGCACGTGCGTCGCGCTGTACGTGCAGCAGTTCTGTCACGCGCGTGGACTGCCCTACGACGGGATGCGCGTCGAGGTGGAGCAGTTCGGCACGGGGAATCCAAATCGCATCGGGACCTTCGTGGTGCGCGTGCTGCTGGCGCACGAGCTGCCCGAGGAGTACGCCGCGATGCTCGAGCGTGTCGCGCGGAGCTGCCCGGCGCACAATACGCTGGTGAACGGGGCGGAAGTTCAGGTGACGATCAAGACCGAGTCGACGGCAGGGTTGGCTCGTTGATTGTGTCCGGCTCGGCTTCCGGCTGACGGCCAGGCTACCGGCTGACCGCCGACTATGCGAGGAGCCGTGGCACCAACCGCCGCTTCGCGATCTCAACGGCGGCGAGATACGCGATCGTAGCGGCGGCGACGAAGAGCAGGAACACCGGCGACGGAACCACGAAGCCTAGCGCGTGGCGGAATGGTGTGAACGGCAACGCCACGCCGATGAGCGTCGTCAGCGCGACCGTCGCCGCGAGCAGGCGGCTCGGCCGATTACGGAACGGATTGCCCGTCGTGCGAATGATCAGCAGAACGAGCGTCTGCGTGGCCAGCGACTCGACGAACCATCCCGTGCGGAACTGTTCGGGAGTCGCGCGAAAGATGAGCAGCAGCACCGCGAAGGTCATGATGTCGAACGCGGAGCTCACCAGCCCGATGCGGATCATGAATTGGCGCAGCACGCGCATGTCCCAGTGGTGTGGCTTGCGGATGTAGACGTCGTCGACTCGGTCGCTCGGAATGGCGACTTGCGCGAAGTCGTACAGGAAGTTGTTGAGCAGGATCTGCGTCGGCAGCATCGGCAGGAAGGGCACGATGACCGAGGCCGCGGCCATACTGAACATGTTGCCGAAGTTCGAGCTCGTGCCCATGAGGAGATACTTCATCACGTTGCCGAACGCCTTGCGGCCCTCGACGATGCCCGTGTGCAGCACCTCGAGGCCGCGGTCGAGCAAAATGATGTCGGCGGCGTCCTTGGCCACGTCCACCGCTCCCGCGACCGAGATGCCGACGTCCGCCATGTGGAGCGACGGCGCGTCGTTGATCCCGTCGCCCATGTAGCCCACCACGTGCCCGCGCCCCTTGAGCGCGGTGATGATCCGCAACTTCTGCTGCGGCGACACACGCGCGAACAACGTCGTCCGCTCGGCGACGGCGCCGAGCGCGGTGTCGCTGATCGAATCCAAATCGGCGCCGGTCACGGCACGCGACACGTCGATGCCCGTAGCGGTGCAGACATGCCGCGCCACAGCTTCGTCGTCGCCGGTCAGGATCTTGAGCCGCACTCCGTCGCGCGCCAGAGCGGCGATCATCTCGTCAGCGTCGGAGAGCGGAGGATCGGCAAAGGTGAGCCAGCCGGCGAGCACGAGGTCGCGAATGGCCGAGGCGCCGGCTGGTTCGTCGGGAGCGAGCTCGCGAGTCGCGACGGCAATCGTTCGCAGACCGTTGGCCCCGTGCCCGCGAACGACGCCGAGCGCCGCTTCGCGTGATGCCGCGTCGAGCGGCTGCGTCTGGCTCCCCGCCTGGACCGCGATGCATGCGGACAGGATGCTTTCGGGCGCGCCTTTCACGACGAGCAGCCGCTGGCCCTCGTGTCGCACGACGACGCCCATGCGCCGCCGCTCGAAGTCGAACGGAATCTCATCGAGCTTCTCCCACCCTGGAGTCTCTGGTCCGGCGGCGATGATCGCGTCGTCGAGGGGGTTGCGAATGCCGCTCTGGAACCGCGCGGCGACAGACGCCAGGGTGAGTACGCGCGCGTCCTTGGCGGCGCGCGCGTCCGTCGCATCGGCCAACTGCATCTCACCCCGCGTGAGCGTGCCCGTCTTGTCGCTGCACAGCACGTCGATGCTGCCAAAATTCTGGATCGCGGCCAGATGCTTCACGATCACCCGCGAGCGCGCCATGCGCGTTGCGCCGGTGGCGAGGGTGATCGAGGTGACCATTGGCATGAACTCGGGGACGATCCCCACGGCGAGCGCCACCGCGAACAGCAGGGATTCGAGCGGGTCGCGCCGCAACGCCGCGCTCACGAGGACCAGGAACAGGACGAGGAAGATCACCGTTTCAGCCAGGAGCGCGCCGAATCGCCGAAGCCCGCGCTCGAGCTCCGTCGGGGGCGGGGCCTCGCGGAGACGCGCGGCGATCTCGCCGAACGTCGTGCGGCCGGCGGTGGCCGTCACCACGGCGACCCCGACGCCGCTCACGATGGATGTGCCAAGAAACAGAGCATCGGCTTCGTTCGGATCACTCGTCGGTTCGACGTGCTGCACCGGCTCGGGCGGGGCCCGCTTCTCGGCGGGCAGCGACTCGCCGGTGAGAGCAGCCTGCTGCACGTGCAGATCGCGGCTGGAGACGAGCCGCACGTCGGCCGGAACGACGTCGCCCGCAGCCACGTGGATGATGTCGCCGGGCACCAGCTCGCGCCGCGGGATCTCGTGCCACGCGCCGTCGCGATACGCCGTGGCTGTTGGAATCACGCTCTCGCGAAGCCGTTCAACCGCGGCGCTCGAGCGGGTTGTCTGGTAGGCGTCGAGGGCGGCGCCGAGCAACACGGTCACGATGATGATTGCGGCGTCCGTCACCTCGCCGACGGACGCCGCGAGCACGCTCGCGCCGAGGAGGATGAGCATGAGGGGGCTCGCCAGGCCGCGCACGAGCTCACGGATGGCGCCGACGCGCCGCGGGCGCACGAGCTCGTTCGGCCCATATTGCACGAGCCGGCGGCGCGCCTCCATCATGGAAAGGGACTGTACGCCTTCGGGCGGCAGAGCTGTCACCGGGCGATCCTCGGGAGGCTCACGCAATCTACCGCTGCCGTACCCGTCAACGGTCGGGTGCCGCCCGACGGGAGCGCGCATTCTCCCCGACAGATTCGTATGCTCCATCACGCGAGCATGCGATTTGAGGAAATGGGATCTGTTTCAGCGGAGCGCACCATGAGCACCGATGTCCACGCCGGAACCGCCACGCCCGCGTCGTCGCAGTCGTACCGGGACATGGTTCATCCATTCGCCAGCGTTCGCCGAGCCGACGTGCCCACGGTGGGAGGCAAGGGCGCCAATCTGGGCGAGATGACCGCGGCGGGCCTGCCAGTCCCGCCGGGCTTCGTCCTGGCGATCGATGCGTACGAGGCATTCTGCAATTCGAATGAGCTTGGCCCGCGCATCGCCGCGGCATTGAAAGACATCGCGCCAGACGACACGGCGGCCCTCGACAAGACATCTGTGAAGCTCCGCGAGATCATCCTCGGTGGCGTCATGCCCGACGGCCTTCGCGCCGCGATCGAGGACGCCTACGCATCGCTGGTCAACCGTGATGCCGCGCGGCCACGCGTGGCGGTGCGCTCGTCCGCGACGGCCGAAGACACCGCGCAATTCTCGTTCGCGGGAATGTTCGAGAGTTTTCTCAACGTCTCGGGAAACGACGAGCTCGTGGACGCGGTGAAGAAGTGCTGGGCGTCGACGTTCGGCGCGCGGGTGCTCTACTATAGAATCAGCCAGGGCATGCCCGGCGAGATGCCGGTCGCGGTGATCGTTCAGCGCATGGTCAACTCGGACAAGTCGGGTGTGATGTTCACGACCGATCCGTCGACGCGCGACGCAACCAGAATGGTCATCGAGGCCGCGTGGGGGCTCGGCGAATCCGTGGTGCAAGGCGCGGTGACGCCCGACTGTCACGTGCTCGACAAGAAATCGCTCGCCGTGCTGTCGACGACCATCGCCGAGAAGGAGTTCGTGCTCACCTGGGACGAGAGCTCGAAATCGAACAAGCGGGTCGACCTTGCGGGCGATCCGCGCGCCAATGCGCCCGTGCTCACGGCGAGCGAGCTCCAGACACTCGGCGCGCTCGCGCGGCGCGCCGAGGAGCACTACGGCAAGCCGCAGGACCTCGAGTTCGCGATCGAGGGCAGCGAGATCTACCTCACGCAGAGTCGTCCGATCACCACGCTGGAGCCGGCCGCGCGGCCCACGCCCCAAGCCGCAGCACCGCTGGTGCATGGTCTCGGCGCCAGCCCTGGTGTCGCCGCCGGGACGGTGCGAGTGCTCGAGTCGCCAGCCGACGAAGCGTCGATGGAGCGTGGTGACGTGCTCGTCACTCGCATGACATCGCCCGACTGGGTCCCGATCATGCGCCGCGCTGCGGCCATCGTCACCGACTCCGGCGGAATGACGTCGCACGCGGCGATCGTCGCGCGCGAGCTAGGCGTGCCGTGCATCGTCGGCACACGCGATGCCACGCGTGTGCTCACGACAGGGGTGCTCGTGACCGTGGATGGCAGCGCCGGCACCGTGACGGCCGGAGCGAGCGCGCCGCAAGGCGCCGCCGCCTCGTTGGCCAATACAGACAACTGGCCGGCCAGGCAGCGCGCCGAAGCCAAGCTCGTGACGGCCACCCGCGTGTACGTGAATCTCGCCGAGCCGGATCGGGCGGCCGACGTCGCGCGGATGGATGTTGACGGCGTGGGGCTGTTGCGCGCGGAGTTCATGATGCTCGCCGCGCTCGAGCATACCCATCCGCGCGCCTTCCTGAAGGAGAAGAGCGGCGACGAGTTCGTGAAGCGGATGGCGGAGAGCCTGCGGGTGTTCGCGCAAGCCTTCAATCCGCGGCCGGTGATCTATCGCACGATGGATTTTCGGTCGAACGAGTTCCGCAACCTGAAAGGCGGGGAGCCGTTCGAGCCGAAGGAAGCGAATCCGATGATAGGCTACCGCGGCTGCTTCCGTTACACGCGCGAGCCTGACCTGTTCGCGCTCGAGCTACGCGCGCTCGCCGAGGTCCGAAAGCATTTCGAGAATCTGCATCTCATGATCCCGTTCGTCCGCACGGGGCAAGAGCTGGAGACGTGTCTGCGGTTGATCGAGGAGAGCCCCCTGGGCGGCGATGCGCATCTCGAGCGGTGGATCATGGCCGAAGTGCCCTCGGTGATGTACTGGCTGCCGAAGTACGTCGAGATGGGAATCACAGGCGTGTCGATCGGCTCGAACGACCTAACGCAGCTAGTGCTCGGTGTGGATCGAGACAGCGAGTTGTTCGGCGCGGCGTACGACGAGCGTGACCCCGCGGTGCTGGACGCGATCAAGTCGATCATCACGGAGTGCCGGCGGCTCGGCGTCACCTGTTCGATCTGTGGCCAGGCGCCGTCGGTGCACCCGGAGTATGCGGAGCGGCTCGTGGAGTGGGGGATCGACTCGATCTCGGTGAACGTGGATGCGATCGAGCGTACGCGGCGGAACGTGGCCAGTGCGGAGGAGCGGCTACTACTGGAGCGGGCGAGGCACCTGCCTGCGCCGGTATAGCGGCCGGCATCACGCGCACGTTCTGCGGCTGAAGGCGCGCGACCAACCGAACGGAACGGGGATTCGGATCGCACAGCATATGCGCGGCCGCGATTCCGTCTTTCGTCCAGTCAGCGTAATCCACCGCGCGCACCACCAGATCGTACGTTCCCGATCCAACGCCAATTGGCATCGCGATGGAGGATACCGAGCTATCCTTGGTCACGCTCCCTACTGGTCCCCCCTCGATGCGCCAGTCGACCGTCAGCGGGGCGCTGATGGAATTTCCCGTCACAGAGTCCACGACGTCGAGAAGAATTGGCGTGAACGGCTCGAGTACGCAGGCGACGTCTGACCTGCATGCCGCGAGCAGAACTGCGACCGCACTCCAGACCGTCCAACGGCGGGCCCCTATGAGGCGACGCGCTGTGTGTTCCATTAGTGTAATAATATTAGTCCTGAGAAAATAGTGAGTTAATCTGATAATGGGTAGCATTGTCGCGACAAACACAGGACCGTGTGAGGGATACTGAGAGATGATGAGGCTAGGTCGCGAGGTGCGAGTCAGCGTTGCCGCCGCCGCGTTGGGCAGTCTGGCCCTGGGTTGTACGGGACGGCGCTTGCGCGGCGCTGGCGAGTTGAACGCAGAGGCGGATACGGCGCTGTTTGCCGCCGTCGTGCGCGCCATCGCCGATTCGACGGCCCTCCCGCTTCGCGTGGACCCGCGCGTCGGCGGCCCGGCGGAGGGCGAAAGCGGGCCAAACGGCTGGTTGGATGCGCCACCGCTGGTCGAGATGCACCGTAGAGTCCTTGCAGACCTGGGCGTGGCGACCGGATCCGCTGACATTCCGCAAAACTGCGCCGGCGCCGGCGTACCGGATCCTGGCAGTACCGAGCACCGTGGGTGCCCGCCGGAGCATGCCGTACTAGTTGCGATTGGGTTACCACGCTCGACGAGCCCTTATGCGTCGGCGAAGATGCGTTCATACGAGGCGTTCCGAGCTGCCCACGTCTTCATCGGCCCCGACGGGTTCCGTTACACGAGCTATGAGTACATTCTCACACCGACGCCGCGGGGTTGGACGCTTGCTTCGCGAGTGCCGCTCATCGCTGGGGAGTAACGCTGTATGCAGATTTGCGCAATTGGAACGCCTCGCTCAGCGGCGCCGGAGTGCCGTCACGACCACGAAGCACCCCGCCGCCACGATAACGATCAGCGGCCCCGTCTCGTGCCCGGTCGACTCCGCGATCCACGCGCCGACCACAGTGGCGAACACCGCGAGGCCCACCGACCACCCGAGCATCTGGCTCATGTTCCGCGCGAGTTGCCGCGCCGTCGCGGCAGGGATGATGATCAACGATCCCATGAGCAGTGCGCCGAGATACCGCAGCCCCAGCGCGACCGTGAGCGCGAACGCGAGCAGGTAGAGCAGCGACAGTCGCTGTACATCGATGCCGGCCGTGCGTGCGACGTCCGACGACAGAAAGAGCAGCACGAGCCGATCGCGCGCCAGGATCATGAACGCGATCACCGCCGCGGCGCCCACGAGTCCCGCGCCGAGCTCCCACGGCGATAGCGTGCCCGGCGCGCCGAAGAGCGCATCGATGAGCTGCTCGCCGGTCGCGAGCAGCGCGCCGACGGCGAGTGCCGCGGAGAACACGACGCCGATGATCGCTTCGGTCGCGACCCGCGTGCGGCGCTCCAGCGCCCAGATGAGCAATGCACCGCCGAGCAGTGCGACGAGCGCGCCCGCCAGCGGATTGATCCCGATGAGGACCGCGACGCCGATGCCCGGCAGCGCGACGTGCGACAGCGCGTCGCCCGCGAGCGTCATCCGGCGCATCAGCGCGAACGCACCAACCAGCCCGGCGGCGACGGCCATCGAGCCGGAGAGTGCGAGGACGCTAACCGGTGGAAGCTGGATCATCATGAACGTAGAGGGCTACTGGCTCGCCGTAGACCTGCTCGAGCAGTTCCGGCGTGAGCACCTGCCGCGGAATCCCGTAGTACGTATGCTCGCGCGAGAGGCACAAAACATTGGTCGCGAAGCGGACCACGACGCTGAGCTCGTGGGAGATCATCAGTACGGTGACGCCGTCGTTTTGCAGGCGCCGCACCGTCTCGGTCACCCGCTCCTGCCCGGGCTCGTCGATGCCAGCCGTCGGCTCGTCGAGCAGCAGCACGGTCGGATCGCCGAGCAGCGCCAGGGCCATGAGCAAACGCTGAAACTGCCCGCCGGAAAGCGTGCCGATGGGCTTGCGGAGAATGTCGCGATTGAGGCCGACGCGCGACAGCACGCCTTCGGCCTCGGATGCCGGCGCCGACGCCAACCGTGCTCGCGCGCGGAGGAGATCGTCCCCCGTGACCGGCAGATTGCGCTCGAGGTCGAGTCGCTGCGGAACGTAGCCGATCCGCGCGCCCGGCGCCCAGCGGACCGTCCCTTCGTGAGGGACGGCGCCGATCAGCGCGCGGAACAGAATCGTCTTGCCGGACCCGTTGGGCCCGATCACTGCGAGCGACGAGCCTTTTGGAACGGAGAATGAGAGATCCTTCAGGATCTCCACATCCCCCAACCGAACCGAGAGGTGTTCGACCTCGAGCGCGTTCGCGGGCAGGATCACCCTGCAAACATAGCGCTCATGGCCGGACGGAACCTGAGGCCCGCCGCGATGCCGCCGAGAGCGTCGAGCTCTCCCGCGGCCTCGCCGGAGACTTCCTCGACACTGGCATCCTGCTCGATCGCCGCGCGAACCGCATCCTCGGCGTCCGCCGCATGGTCCTCGAGATAGCGGTGCGTGAGGTACAGCTCGCGTACGCTCGCCTGCTCGAGCGCAGCCTTGGTCTCCGCTGGACCGACGACACCGAGTGCATGCGCTGCCGCCTGGTTGCCGATGTCGGCGACTCGCTCGGCGTCATACGCATTGCGCAGCGTCGATGCGCCCGCCCGCGCCCCGTCGGCGATCTCGCTGATCTCCGCGTGCACGTCGAGCCAGGGAAGGGCCAGGACGCGGCCCGGCGCCGATGCCTCGAGCTCCTGCGACAGCGACGCAACGACCCGGCGAATGCCGCCGAGCAATATCCAGCCTTGGCCGCCGGCAAGCTCCAGGATCCGCGATGCGGCCTCCGAGATCATGCGATCGCGGCCGGCGAGCAGCGAACGCTGCGCGGCATCGCGACCGGCCGAACCGCGAGTGCCCACGTGGAAGCCTTGCCGCGGCGAAGTCCCCATGTGAGCGGTTTCCTGGACGACGTGGTGCGCGCGAATCGTCTCCACGCGGTCGGCTATGCCGGCGCGATAGCGGTGCAATTCGGCCTTCCGTGCATCGGCGACGGCCACGACCACGGCGCGGGCCTCCTTGAGCGCGCGGACGTAGGGCGCGAGACACGGTCCGGTGCTCCACACGGCTAATGTCGGCGTGGCGACGGGAAGGTGGTGTGCCTCATGCACGCGGTCAGCGGTGATGAACGCCGCCCAGCCCGGTGAGCCCACGCCGGCCTTGAACTCCGTGAGCTGCGCTTCGAGCCGATTCACACACTGCTCGAACTGCTCACGGTCGCCCTTCGCCGAATCCGCGAGCCAGGTTCTGAGATCGGCGATGCTGTGCTCGAGTTGCAGGCGCCAGGAGCGTTGAATGGCCGGGTCGGCCGCGGTGCCATCGAGATAAACGGTAAGTACTCGCTCGTTGCGCAAAGAGCGCAGGAGTGTCGCGAGTTGGGTCTGGATCAGCATGGTTGGTCGCCTCCACGAGAGGGCGCGGGGGGCCGCGTGCGGAGCATTCACGACGAGGCGGCGCATGCACTCCCGCGCGTACCGCCTTTCAAGTCGAATGATAGGCCTGCACGACGCGGCTGGCGTCGGGGGAATGTCGTTCACCGTTCAGGCTTCTCCCGATGTGCCGTATCGTGGACTCCGCAACATTGAATGCGGAGGATCAGATATGTCAGAACGATTCAAGGATCGAATGGATGCCGGCCGCCAACTCGGTGCCAAACTCGCACACCTGCGCGGCCAGAACCTGATCGTGCTCGGGCTCCCGCGCGGCGGGCTCCCCGTCGGGCTCGAAGTGGCGCGCTCGCTGCACGCGCCGCTCGACGCGTTGAACGTGCGCAAGCTGGGAGTCCCGTGGCGTGAAGAGCTGGCGATGGGAGCGATCGCGACAGGCGGTGTTCGCGTGCTGAACTCCGAGATCATCATGGCACTCGGCATCACGAAGGAGATGATCGAGGAGACGACTTCGTTCCAGCAACTGGAGCTCGATCGGCGCGAGCAGCTGTATCGCCACGGTAAGCCGGCGCCGGCGCTGCACGGACGAACGGTCGTCCTCGTCGACGACGGCATCGCCACCGGCGCGACGGTGCGCGCGGCGATCGGCGTAATCCGATCGCAGCATCCCGCGAAACTCGTGCTGGCAACGCCGGTGGCGCAGCAGTCGGTGGTCGAGGAGCTGCAGCGTGAGGTAGACGAGATGGTCTGTGTCAGCGCGCCCGGCGATCTCTACGCGATCGGGTACTGGTACGATCACTTCCCGCAGCTCACGGACGCCGATGTGCAAACGATTCTCGCCGAAGCTGCATCGGAACCGGCGGCTGCGTTGGTGAACACCGGTGCGCGCGCGGGGACGCTCGACGGTGATGACTCCGGCGAGGCGGCGTCTGCGTAAATGAAATGGTCGTGGAAGATCGGACGCATTGGCGGGATCGATCTTCGCGTTCACGCGACCTTCTTCATCCTGCTCGCCTGGCTGGCGCTCGTCTACTACCGATCGAGTGGGACGGTCGTTGGCGCGGCGCGCGGCGTGCTGTTCACGATCGCGCTGTTCGCGTCAGTTGTCTTGCACGAATTTGGACACGCGTGGGCCGGACGACGCGTCGGCGTGCCGACGCGTGACATCACGCTGCTGCCGATCGGCGGAGTAGCGCGGCTCGAGTACATCCCGAAGAATCCATGGCACGAGCTGCAGATCGCCCTCGCCGGACCGGCGGTGACGGTCGCCGTCATCGCGTTGCTGGCGATCGTGCTGGTCGTGCTTGGCGCACCCGTCTTCATCGCTGGCGACGCTGTCGTCACTGGCGGCAGCTCCGGCATTCTCGCGCAGCTGATGTGGGTGAACGTCTACCTGCTGGTATTCAACCTCCTGCCGGCCTTTCCGATGGATGGCGGCCGCGTTCTGCGCGCGGGGTTGGCGCTGCGCAAGGGCTATCTGCGCGCCACCGAGGTCGCGGCGCGCGTGGGGCGGGCGTTCGCTCTGCTGTTCGGCATCGTCGGGCTGTTCTACAACCCGTTCCTGGTAGTCATCGCACTCTTCGTGTGGCTGGGAGCCGCAGCGGAATCGAGCGCCACGCAGGAGCACGAGCTGCTCGGCGGGGTCACCGTCGACCGCGTCATGATTCGTGAGCTCCGGACCCTCGCGCCCGATGACACGCTCGAGGTCGCGATGCGCCACGTGCTGGAAGGCTTCCAGCAGGACTTTCCAGTTCTCGAGAAAGGGCGCGTCGTCGGTGTGCTGACGCGCTCGGGGATGCTCGCCGGGCTCGGCCGCGGCGGACCAACCTCACCGGTCTCGGCGTCGATGGATGCATCGTTCCGGACGGCGTCGCCGAGCGAGCCGGTGGAACGTGCCGTGGCGCGCCTTCGCGAGTGCCACTGTTCGTCGATGCCGGTGATGAGCGACGGCCAGCTCGCGGGGGTGTTGACGAGCGAGAACATCGCCGAATTCGTGATGATCGCCACGGCGTTGCGCTCGTCGAACGGCGAATCGAAAGCCTCGGTGCCAGGGGGGGAAAAACCCTAACCTGACGCGTGCATTCGCCGACTCTCGGCAGGGATCGCGGCCCTTAACATCTAGTTCGGTGGCGCCAGCAAGACGTGCCGGCGCACCTGCTCTTTGGAGGCCCCCATGATCCGGATTCCGCGAGTGGCGGCGTACGCCACCATGGCTGTGCTGGCCGCCGGCTGCGGCCATTCGATAGAGGTGCAGACGATGGCGGCGCCAGACGCCGGCCTCGCCTCGCTGCACGCCTTCCACATGCTCCCCGGGCCTGCGCGGCGTGATGGTCGAGTGCCTTCGGGCGAAGACGACCCGATGATCAGCAACTCGATCGCGAACCAGTCGCTGCGGGAGCGCATCGCGCGCGCCTTCCAGGATCGCGGCTATTCGCTCGACGAACGGAACCCCGACTTCGGAGTGGCGTTCTACGCCACAGCGCGCGAGAAGCTGGACGTGACGACGTGGGACTACGGCTACCCGTTCTATCCTCGTTGGGGCCACTACGGCCCGCCGATGCAAACCGTCACGCAATACACCGAAGGCAGCGTGATCATTGACGTCGTGAAGCCGGGCACGGGCGAGCTGCTGTGGCGCGGAGTAGGGAAGGCCGAGCTCGAGGGCGGCGCAGGCGAGAACCTGCAGCAGCTCGTCAAGGCGGCCGAAGCAATCGTCGGCAGGTTCCCGAAAGGCACGAGCCGGGTGGTTGCCCTGCGACAGTGATGGCAGAACGATGGTTCACCCTGTGGTGAACACACTCATATCGAGGAACGAAAACCATGTCGACATCGACGATGGAGATCACGAAGTCACCTCGCGAGGATCGCATGCATCGCGTCCGTGTTCGTGGCGAAGAGCTGCTCGGCAAGGTGCGGGAGCTCATCCATGAAGGGAACACACGGCGGATCATCGTGATCGGCGACGACGGCACGACGCTGCTCGAGATCCCGCTTACCGCGGGAATCGTCGGCACCGTGATGGCACCGGCACTGGTCGCGGTGGGCGCGATCGCCGCGCTGGCGAGCAATTACACGTTGCTCATCGAGGCGCATCCGGCACCGCGCGCCAGCGCCGCCGCGAACAAGCACAACGGGGCAAAGCACTAGGAGCGCGACGCCGGCGGACGGTGAATGGCGTCCGTCGTCGCCAACGGCCTGCGGGAATCAGCTGTTCCTTGGAGCACATATGCTGCGACTTCGAGAGATCATGAGCACGGACGTCGTGACCGTGACGCCCGAGACGACGATTCGCGAAGCCATGGAAGTACTGGCGAAACGCCACATGAGCGGCGCGCCTGTCGTGAGCGGCGAAAAGCTCGTCGGTATCGTGACGGCGAACGATCTAATGGCCTTCACAGCCGCCATCCCCGGCGTGCCGACCGAACGCGAGATGCGCGACGAGTGGATCGAGTGGGGGCAGCCGTCGGTGGCCGACGAAGTCGAGGCCGAGGCGGAGTCGTCGGGCGCGTACTTCTCCGACCTGTGGGAAGATGCCGGAGCGGATGTCGCCGAACGATTCGCCGACATCGCATCGCCCGAGTGGAATGCGCTCGAGGAGCACGACGTAAGTGAGGTGATGACGCACACTCCATTGAGCACGCTCTCGCCTGATGACGAGGCGGAAACGGCGGCGGATCTCATGCGTCGCAATTCGATTCACCGTGTGCTCGTGACCGAGGGCGATCGCCTCGTCGGTGTGGTGAGCTCGCTCGACATCGCGCGAGCGGCGGCGGACCATCGGTTCCACACTCGCACCTACGTGTTCAATCCCGATCCCGAATTCGACGAGCACTGATGGAGCGGGAGCGGGAGCTCGATCGGGGAGGGGGACGTATGATGACGCGAGACCGGATTGCGCCGACAGCGCCGATTCACTCGCTGCCGCGATCAGAGACGGGGGCCAGGACGCTTCCGAAGTTCGAGGCGACGCCGCGCACGGCGTGGCCCAGGCGAATTCTCGTCGGCACCGATGGCACGTCGTCGTCGGCGTCGGCGATCAAGGCCGCGCACAGCCTCGCAGAGCGGACGGGGGCGGCGGTGCAGATGGAGACGGTGTACCGGCCGCGAGTCCCGGTGCCACCATCGAGCGCGCGTCGCGGCATCGACCAGTGCGAGCGCGGCGAGCGCGGACCGGCGATCACGCTGCTACGGAAGGTCCAGCGGCAGCGTCACGAGCTGAGCCGGTACGCGCACGGGTGGCCGCTGAGGCTGGAGGTTGGCGATCCAGTGGCCGTCATCACCGGTTTGGCGAAGGAGACGGCGTCCGACCTCGTCGTGACGGGCATCGGTCACTTCGATCCGGTTGGCGCGCGATGTGACGGCCGGACGGTGCTTCGGATGGCCCGCCAGCTCGACGTGGCGCTCTTTGCCGTGGCGCCGGAATGCGAGTCGCCGACGCGGTGCATCGTCGTGCTCCCGGACGGCAGGATGCACGGGCCGACGATCGACGCGGCGCTGCAATGCCTGCCGCCGGATGCATGTGTGTGGATCGCGCTGCCCGATCGCTCCATCGCTCCGGATCCGGAGCTGATCGAGCAGGGCTCGGCGCGCGAGATCGCGCTCGGAGCACGGCCTGCCGGCTTGCCCGCCGACGAGCGCGATCGCCGGACGTACAAGCGCGTGGACGTCACCGGCGACATGCTCGCGGGCGTGCTGCGACTGGCCGAAGACGTGGGTGCCGAGCTCCTCGCGGTGCCAAACCGCGGTGAGCCCGGGCCGGTGCGCGTATTTCTGCCGAACCTGGCCGAGCCGCTTCTCGTCGCGGCGCCATGTTCCGTGCTCGTCGTGCCGGATGTAACGCACCACGGCGGGGCGTGACCGCGGGTTGAATTCACTTCGCACTGCGCGGCTGCGCCGCGGAGTCAACGGAGGTCGAGATGCGCTTGAACCGAACGATCGAACGCGCCTATCTCCGGACGCTGCCCGGCGGCGGCTACGTTGCCATCGACGTGAAGTACACGCGTCGGCTATTTCGCCGGGGCCAGTATCGCGGCGTCGTGGTCGTCGAACGGCGCTCGGCCGGTGAGCGCCATCGAGCGTTCGAGCCGATCGTCATCGCGCGCGCGACCGGCCAGACGATGGACTCTGTGATCCACCAGCTGCTGCCAGCCGCCGAATGCAATCCGGCGATCGGTGCGGCGCTTCTGCGCTGTGTGCCGCCAGTGATCAAGGCGAAGCCACTCCGCATGCGCCAGCCGCGTATCGTGCATAACGTTCATGCATGACAGCGCTACAGGACCTCTACCCGGACGACTTCTCGCACTGCTACGGCTGCGGCCGACTGAATGCGGAGGGCCTCCACGTAAAGAGCGAATGGCAGGATGGTGAAGCGGTGGCGCGATTCCAGCCGTCACCGCACCAGATGGCACTGCCCGGTTTCGTGTACGGTGGGTTGATCGCGTCACTCGCCGATTGCCACGCGATGGCGACGGCGGCGGGCGCGTCGATGGTGGCGGCGGGGGCGGCGCCCGGCGTCGATCCGACGCCGCGCTTCGTCACCGCGTCGCTCCATGTGGAGTTTCTGCGCCCCACACCGCTCGGCCCGGAGCTCGTGCTGCGCGCGCGCCCGCTGGCGGTTGCCGAGCGCAAGGTCGTCGTCGAGTTGCACGTGTTCGCGGGCGACGTCGAATGCGCGAGCGCGCGCGTGGTGGCAGTGCGCGCGCCGGCCACGATGCACCGCGGGGCGTGATGTATGCAGCACACGTCACTCGCTCGACACAATGCGGAGGAGCACCCATGCTGTTCACGATCGCGATGTTTCCAATCGGCAACGGCACGTCGCTCAAAAAGCCGGTCGCCGAGGTAGTCGAAGAGATCGACCGCGGCGGCCTCCATTACGAAGTGAACCCGGCGGACACCGTGATCGAGGGCGAGTGGGACGCCGTCATGCCGGTGCTCAAGAAGGCCGAAGAGCGGCTTCGTGCCCACCACGACCGTGTGTTCATGCTGCTGACCATCGACGACCACGTTGGCGTCGAGAATCGGCTGCACAACGCCGTCGCGGACATCGAGCAGGAGCTGCATCGGGCGGTGCAGCACTGAGCGGCTCACGGCTGTGCGGTGTGAGCATTCGATTCGCGCTTCGCCTCGCGTAGACGGGTCCACGAATGACGGCATCGAGTCGAACGCTCCAGCACGTCGGAGAGTGGAAGGTGGAGCTGCGGGCGACTTCGCTCGAGCAGTTGTACGTCGAGCTGGCCCGCGTCATCGCGCGTGAGACCGGCGCGGTGAGCGGCACGACGTCGTCGGCGACTTGGGAGCGCGTATCGGTCGAGTCGCGCGACTATCCGGCGCTGCTCGTCGATTGGGCGAACGAGCTGATCGGTCGCGGCGAGGTCGCCGGATGCGCCTATGGCGATGTTCGAAATCTGCGCATCGAGCCCGGCCCCGCTCGAGTGGCGAAGGAGGGCGAAGGGGTTCGGTTGTCGGCGGAGGTGCGCGGGCAGCCGGTCGAGGAGTGGGTTTCGGTGGTCAAGGCAGCTACCTATCACGATGCCCGCGTCGAGCGCACGGACGGCGAGTGGCGCGGCGAGGTCTTGTTCGACGTATGACCGCTACGTCGGTATCGGGAACGCAGGCGCAATTGAATCTGGTCGCCGTCGGCGATTATGCGTTCGAACTGCCGATGAGTGCGCGGCCCGACATGCGCGTGCCAGCGCGCATCTACGCCGACGAGGCGCTGCTCGCGGCGATCGTCCACGGGGAAGCGATAACGCAGCTGGCGAACGTGGCGACCCTCCCGGGCGCGGTGGAGTGTGTGTATGGAATGCCCGACATGCACGAAGGCTACGGATTTCCGGTCGGCGGCGTCGCGGCGACGCTTCTCCCCGATGGCGTCATCTCGCCCGGCGGCGTTGGGTTCGACATCAACTGTGGGGTGAGGCTGCTCGCGCTTCCGATCACACGCACAGAGCTCGGGACGCGCGCGGAAGCGTTCGTGCACGAGCTGTCGCGATCGATCCCATCCGGCACTGGCCGTGGCGGCGCATGGCAGCTGACCAACACTGAGCTCGATGACGTTCTGATCGGCGGAGCCGCGCACGTGGTGCGGACCCACGGATTCGGGCTCGAGGCGGACGTGACGAACACAGAGTCCGCCGGATGCCTGCCGGGCGGCGATCCGTCGACCGTGTCACAGCGAGCAAAGGATCGCGGGCGCGGGCAACTCGGATCGATCGGCGCGGGCAATCACTTCGTCGAGGTACAATTCGTCGACGAAGTGATTGATGCCGCCACTGCAAACGCGTTCGGTCTCGCCCCGGATCAGATCACGGTGCTCATCCACACAGGATCACGCGGACTCGGCCATCAGGTATGCACGGACTATGTGAAGTCGATGGATGGCCGACTTGCCGCGTACGGCATCGTCCTTCCCGATCGACAGCTGTCGTGCGCGCCGATCTCGTCGCCAGAAGGTCGGTCGTATCTCGCGGCGATGGCCTGCGCGGCGAACTTCGCGTGGGCCAACCGCCAGCGCATCGCGCACACCGTTCGACAGACGGCCGTGCGTCAACTCGGGGTCATGGCGGACGACGTGCGCCAGATCTACGACGTGGCGCACAACATCGCGAAAGTGGAGGAGCACGGCGGGCGGCGCGTCTGCGTACATCGAAAAGGTGCGACGCGGGCATTCGGACCGGGCAACGCCGATCTGCCGGAGGTGTACAGGGCGACGGGACAACCGGTGTTCATTCCGGGAAGCATGGGCACGGCCTCCTGGGTGCTCGCCGGCGAGTCCACGTCGGAGTCGCGCTCGTTCGGCAGCGCGTGCCATGGCGCCGGGCGAGCGATGAGCCGCCACACCGCCAAGAAGCAGATCAGCGGCGCGACGCTGCGCCACGAGCTCGAGGCTCGAGGGATCATCGTCCGCTGTCCGGCGAACGCGGGGCTGGCTGAGGAGGCGCCGTTCGCGTACAAGGATGTGGAGCGCGTGGCGGAGGTGGTCGAAGGCGTCGGATTGGCGCGGCGAGTCACGCGACTCCGGCCGCTTGGCGTGATCAAAGGGTAGTCGGATCGATGTTCGTAGACGTGTGAATGCGCCGCCACCGAGTTGCGATCGGCATCGCGGCCGCCGTCGGCCTCGTCGTCATCGCGGGAGTCGTGTACCTGCTTCGTGATCCGCTGCCGGGCTTTCGCGAACGCCGTTCGTCGCTGGCCAGCGTCGTCGAAGGCGAGACGACAATCGAGGGCGGCTTTGCGCTCACGCCGGCGCACGTCACCGCAACCAGCGGCCTCGCGCTCGATCTCGTGGTCCGCCGCGCGGTCGCCGACAGCGGGCGAACGCTTCCGCTCGCGGTGATACTCGGCGGTCACTACAAGGGTCGCGAGGCGGCGCGCATGCTGGGCGATACGAGGGGCGTCGTCGCGGTCGCGCTGTCGTATCCGTTCACCGGCGATCCCCGTCCGGATGCGGCGACGTTCCTGCGCGAGATCCCCAGGATCCGCGCCGCCTTCCTCGACACGCCGCCGGCGATCATGCTGGCGCTGGACTATCTTCGCCGGCTGCCCGATGTCGACACGACGCGGGTGGAGGCGATCGGCGTCAGCCTCGGCGCGCCGTTCGTGTGCATCGCCGGCGCGCTCGACCAGCGGTTCACGCGCGTCTGGTCGATCCATGGGTCCGGCGGCTCCTACGTGCCGCTCGAGGCGAACATGCGGCGGTCAATCCGCTTCGCGCCGCTGCGCGTACTCGCGGCGGGCATCTCCAACGTGATCATCGACGGGCCGAAGCTCGACCCGGTGCGGTGGGTCGGGCGGATCGCGCCGCGGCCGTTCATGATGGTGAACGCTGAGGGCGATGAGCGACTGCCTCGGTCAGCGGTCGATGAGTTGTACGCGGCGGCGCGGGAGCCCAAGGAGTTGATCTGGATGTCGGGCATCCACGTGCACGGGGACAGCGCGACGATTCACCGGCTGGTGGAGATCGTGATGAGTCGCGTGAGGTGAGACGCGAGAGGAAGGAAAGGGCGAACTGAAAGGGCATAGGCGGTGAGACCGTGAGTGCGGGAGACTCGAGAGACGGGCCGAGGTGGCATCCGCGCGCCGCGGACTGCGAACGACCTGCCGCCGTTTGCCGTTCCCGGCGCGAGTCAGCCACCTCGGCCGGTGTCTCACTCCTCCCGCACTCGCACCTCACCGCCTATGCCCTTCGGTGTGTCTCAGTCCTCAAGACTCACATCACTGTCGCCTAAATGGGGTCAGACTCGATTTAGCGAAATATAAATAGGGTCTGACCCCATTTACGCGCTTTGCGCTCCCGTCAGCAAATCCGCGGCAACTGATCCCCCGGCAGCATATCGACGACCCTCGTCCCCCCGAGTCCCGTTCGCATCACCACGAGCCCGCGATGATCGTCGACCACCGTGCCGATCCGCCGCGCCTCGCGGCCCAGCGGGTGGCCGCGCATCGCCTCGACCGCCTTGTCGGCGAGGTGCTCGGGAACGAACGCCACGAAGATGCCTTCGTTCGCCACGTACAGCGGATCGAGTCCGAGCATTTCGCACGCGCCCGATACGCCGGTCGGCACGGGAAGCGACGCCTCATCGATCTCGACGCCGACGTTCGACGCCGTGGCGATCTCGTTGAGCGTGCTCGCCACGCCGCCGCGCGTTGGATCGCGCAGCGTCGCGACGTGGTCGTCCGTCGCGCGGCGCAGCACCTCGACCAGCGGGTAGAGGCAGGCCGTGTCGCTCGCGAGATCGACCTGGAAGTCCAATCCCTCGCGCGCCGAGAGGATCGTGATGCCGTGCACCCCGATCGAGCCGGAGACGAGTACGGCGTCTCCCGCGCGTGCGCTTGTTGGCAGCGGGCGAAATTCCGAGTTCGCCAGGCCAAGTCCGGTCGTATTGATGAACAGTCCGTCGCCCTTGCCGTGCTCGACGACCTTGGTATCGCCGGCCACGACCTGGATGCCGGCGATCGTCGCCGCACGCGCCATCGACCCCACGATGCGGTCGAGCACTTCCATTGGAAGTCCTTCTTCGATGATGAATCCCGCGGTGAGGTAGGCGGGCGTCGCGCCCATCATCGCGATGTCGTTCACGGTGCCGTTGATCGCCAGCACGCCGATGTCGCCGCCCGGGAACTCGAGCGGGTTCACGACGAACGTGTCGGTCGACAGTACCACCTGCGTACGCCCGGCGCTCACGATCGCGCCGTCGCCAAGCATCCGCAGCGCGTGACTATGGAGATGCGGGAGGAAGTGCTCCTTGAGCAGTGCCGCGCTCAGCTTACCGCCGGAGCCGTGCCCGAGCACCACACGGTCGTGGGTCGCGTTGGGAAGCGCGCAGCTGATGCTGCCTGAGATGGTCGCGCTCATTACGCTTCTCCTCCCGGCGCGCTCGCACCGGCCACGGCGGGCCTTGCGCGACCGTAGTTGAAGTACGCCGCGCACGCGCCCTCGCTCGAGACCATCGGCGCGCCCATGGGCCGCTCGGGCGTGCAGGCAGTGCCGAACATTGGGCACTCGTACGGCTTGATCCGGCCGCGCAGAACGTCGCCCGACCGGCACTCGACGGGCTCATTGGCCGTGATGTCATCGAGCGCGAAGCGACGCTCGGCGTCGAAGTCGGCGTACTCCTCGCGCAAGGCGAGTCCACTCGCCGGAATCTCGCCGATGCCGCGCCACTTGCGATCGGAGAGGCGGAAGATCTTCGACACGAGCGCCTGTGCCGCGACGTTGCCTTCGCGCCGCACGGAGCGAACGTACTGGTTCTCGACGAATGCCTCACCCGACTCGAGCTGTCGCACGGCCAACCAGATGCCCTCGAGCAGGTCGAGCGGCTCGAAGCCGGTGACGACGATCGGCACCTTGTACCTGGCAGCGATCGGCTCGTACTCCTCCCAGCCCATCACCGTGCACACGTGACCGGCGGCGAGAAAGCCCTGCACGCGGTTGTCGGGCGCGTCGAGGATCGCCAGCATTGCCGGCGGAACCGTCACGTGCGACACGAGCATGCTGAAGTTAGGAACACCGAGCTGTGCGGCGCGCCAAACGGCCATCGCGTTCGCCGGCGCGGTCGTCTCGAAGCCAACGGCGAAGAAGACCACCTGCTTGTCCGGGTTCTTGATCGCCAGCGCCACCGCATCGAGCGGCGAGTAGACGATGCGGATGTTGCCACCGCGCGCCTTGACGCGGAGCAGATCGCAATCGCTGCCCGGAACGCGCAGCATGTCGCCGAACGACGTGAAGATCACGTCGGGGCGCGACGCCAGGTGTACCGCGCGGTCGATCTGCTCGAGTGGTGTCACGCACACCGGGCATCCGGGTCCATGAATCATCTCCACCGCGCCCTCGAGCAGCGCGTCGATGCCTTGCCGCACGATCGTGTGCGTCTGGCCGCCGCACAGTTCCATGAGCGTCCAACGCCGGGTCGCCGTGTGCTTGATGCGGTCGGCGAGCGCGCGCCCGATCGTCCCGTCGCGATATTCGCTCAGATACTTCATGGCGCGCCTCCGGGAGCCGGCGATGCCGGCGGAACCGCCTCCGCCACCCACTCGAGCTCCTCGAGCTGGCTCATGTCGCGCAGCACCTCGAAGGTGCGCTTGGCCTCGGCCTCGTCGACTTTCGAGATCGCGAAACCCACGTGGACGATGACGTAGTCGCCCGTGGACACTTCGTCGGCTACGTACGCGAGGCAGGCCTCGCGCCGTACGCCGCCAAACTCGATCGTTCCCATGGGAAGGCCGCGATCGGTCCGAATCTCGACGATCTGGCCTGGTATGCCTAAGCACATATGCGCCTCCTGGTCGGGGTGAGGCGTTATCGGTGATCGTGCAACACGGCCGCCGCGACGACGGCTTGTCCGTAACTGAGTCCGCCATCGTTCGCCGGAAGCGCGATCGGTGTGAGCACTTTCAGATGCGCCGCCTCGAGCCGCGCGCGAAGCGACGTCGTGAGCCGGGCATTCTGGAACACGCCGCCGCCAAGGGCGACGACACTGACGCCGTGCGCTTCACACAGCGACGCCACAGCCGCCGACGTCGTCGCGGCGACCGATTCGTGGAACGCGGCGGCGAGATCCTCGGTGCGCTCGCCGCGCTGCCGCGCCTCGGAGAGAGCCGCAAAGAGTGGCAGCGGATCGAGCAGGAGCCGGCCCGAGACGTTGATCACAGGGAACGGAAGCGGCTCTGCCGCTCGCGATCCGGCCAGCGCCTCGAGCCTCATCGCCGCATCGCCCTCGAAGCGGGCGACGCGACACACGCCGAGAATCGCCGCGGCGGCGTCGAACAGCCGGCCCATCGACGACGCCAATGGCGCGTTGAAGTTGCGTTGGACCTGACGCTCGGCCGCGTGGCGTTCGTCGTCCGGCACTCCTTGGAGTGCGTTCGCGAATGCCGCTGCCATGCTTGGCTCGAGGGAGGAGTAGCCAAGCGCCGAACGCCAGGGTGTCCGGACGGCCAGATCGCCGCCCGGGAGTGGAACTGAGCGCAAATGCCCGACGCGCTCGTACGACTTCTGATCGGCCACGAACAGCTCGGCGCCCCACGACGTTCCGTCATCGCCCGCGCCGGTGCCGTCATACGAGACGCCGATCACGGGCCCGTCGTAGCCGTGCTCGCCGAGCACCGCCGCGATGTGCGCGTGGTGATGCTGCACGACGATGCGTCGTTCGACGTCGATCTCGTCGGCGATGCGCGTGCTCAGGTAGCCGCTGTGCAGGTCGCGCGCGACGACCCGCGGCACGATGCGGAAGAGCCGCGAGTAGCGGTCGAGCGTGGCGCGGAAGTGCTGGAGCGTCTCGAGCGTGTCGAGGTCGCCGAGGTGCGGGCTGACATATGCGTCGTCACCGGCCGCAAGCGTGAAGGTGCTCTTGAGATGGCCGCCGACGGCGAGGATCGGCTCGAGCGCGGTGCGCGGAAGCGGAATGGACTTGGGCGCGTACCCGCGCGCGCGTCGGATGAAGGCGGTCGTCTCGCCGCTCACGCGGATCACGCTGTCGTCCACCGGCGACTCGATCTCGCGGTCGTGCATCAGGAAGAGGTCGGCGATCTCGGACAGCCGCGCGACGCCATCCGGAATCGACGCGGCGATCGGCTCCTCGCTGCGGTTGCCGCTCGTCATGACGAGCGGCCGATCGACGAGCGAGAGCAACAGATGGTGCAGCGGCGAGTATGCGAGCATCACGCCGATCGTCGTGAGCCCGGGCGCGACCGATGGTGCGATCCGGCTCGACGGAAGCGCTTCGAGCAGCACGATCGGCCGCTCGCGCTGGTTGAGCAGATCGGCTTCGACTTCGTTGACGCTGGCGATCGCGCGCGCTTCGGCGAGCGTGCGGACCATCACGGCAAGCGGCTTGGCGTCGCGGCGCTTGCGCTCGCGCAGGCGGCGCACCGCGTCGTCATTGGTCGCGTCCACGGCGAGGTGGAAGCCACCGACTCCGCGCACGGCCAGAATCCCGGCGCCTCGGAGGAGCGCGGCGGCGAGTCGCAACGGCCCCTCGTAGCGGTCGGAGTTGGCGGGCGGCGAGTCGACGCGCTCGCTCGGAAGCGCGATCCAGAGACGGGGCCCGCACACCGGGCAGCTATTGGTCTCGCTGTGATGCCGGCGATCGCCGGGGGTGCGGTACTCGCGCTCGCATTCCGGGCATTGCGTGAACCACCGCATCGTCGTGCGCTCGCGGTCGTACGGCAGCGATTCGATGACGCTGTACCGCGGACCGCAGTCCGTGCACGTGATGAAGGGGTACTCGAATCGCCGATCAGCCGGATCGAACAGCTCGCGCTCGCAGGCGGCGCACATCGCCACGTCGGCCGGCACGGGGCGGCGGCCTCCCTCGGTCGACAGGCTTTCCAGAATCCTGAAGCCTTCGTCGACAGCGTCGGTCTCCGCGGCGTCCACATCAACCATCGAGACTTTGTCGATCCGCGACAGCGGAGGCGCCTCCGCTTTCAGATCGGCGAGAAACGCCGCGACGTCTACATCGGCGCCGTCCAGCTCGATGTCGACCCGGCCGGATGTGTTGCGCACCCAGCCGTCGAGGCGGTGCCGGGTGGCGAGGCGATGCACGAATGGGCGAAAGCCGACCCCTTGCACGATTCCCGCGACTTGCACGCGGCAGCGCCGGCGAGTCGCGGCCGCGGTCATGCGGACTCCGCTACGACGTGCGACGCTCGCCGCACGTGTTCGTGCAGAATGTCGTACCACGCATCGAGTCCCTGGCCCGTGCGAGCCGACGTGAGCAGGACGTCGATATTCGGGTTCACGTCGCGCAGATAGCCGATTGCCCGATCGACGTCGAAGTCGAGGTGCGGCAGAAGGTCGACCTTGGTGAGGAGCGCGTAGCGCGACCGCTTGAACATCTTTGGATACTTGAGCGGCTTGTCCTCGCCCTCCGTCACGGCGAAGAGCACGACATCGGAGGTTTGTCCCAGATCCCAGCTCGCCGGGCACACGAGGTTGCCGACGTTCTCGATGAACACGAGGTCCGTGTCGGCGAGGTCGACGGCGTCGAGGGCGGCGGAGATCTGCCGCGCATCGAGATGACAGGCGCCACCGGTCACGACGGCCTGCACGAGGCGTGACGTGTGCCGCGACAGCCGGTCGGCGTCATTCTGTGTCTGTACGTCGCCCACGACCGTCGCGATGCGAAGCGTCGGGGCGAGATCGGCGAGCGTGCGCTCGAGCAGCAGCGTTTTGCCAGCGCCGGGCGATGACATGAGGTTGAGCGATGGCACGCCCGCGTCGTCGAGGCGCTGGCGCACCTCGACGGCGATCAGATCGTTTTGCGCCATCACGCGCTCGCGAACGTCAATGACTCGGACGGGCATCGTCCACCTCCAGGTAGTCGACGCGAAGCGCGTCGCCCGCTTCGGGAGAGATGTGAATCGCCGCGCCGGCGAATGGTGGTTGCGCGAGCAATGTCTCGAGGCAGAACTCGAGACTGGATCGCTCGACGCCTGCATCGTCGCCGACGACGAGCCCGATCCCGGTCAGGAATCGCGCCCCGGCCGAACCCACGTGCTGCTCGGCGATCCGGCAGATCTCGAGTGCGACGCCCATCTCATGCATTCACGGGCTCCAGTGGGCGCGGTGCGTAGCCCCAGCGTCGCAGGCGGAATGCGATGTCGTCGAGCAGGGCAGGGAGCGTGGCCACCACGACGGGCGACAGGTCGAGCGAGAGCTCGAGGTGCTCGGGTTGTATCCCGACGGCGGTCGTTTCCTCCGGCAGCGTGCCTCGCAACTCGGCGAGCGCGAGCACCTCGCGCAGATCCAGCTGATGCGGTGAAAGTGTGCGGCCGAGATAACGCGGGATCTCGTCGCGGTGCAGGGTCACGAACGTGCCCGGCGCGGCGTCGCGATCGATCGCGTCGACGATCAACAGCCGGCGCGCCTGCTCGATGATCGGCAGGAGGTTCATCCCCCACGTGCCCCCGTCGACGATCATGAGCTCCGGCTCGTCGCCCCACAGGGTGCGAAGCCGGGCGACAACGGCAATCCCGAGCCCGTCGTCGCCCATGAGCGGATTGCCGACGCCGAGGATGACGTCGTAGAGCGAATCGCGGTCATCCATCGGCGTAGTGCTCCTCGACCGGGACGAAGCGGCCGCCGCTGACCATCGACGACATCGTTCCGCTGCGGTCCAGCAGATCGGCGCGGATCGAGAGGTAGACGTGGAAGACGATGAACATCGGGAAGTACCACGTCGCCACGTGGTGGATCACGCGGACCATCTGCAGCCCGCCGAGGAGCGGCGTGAGCCGCCCGAACGTCTGCATGATCAGGCCGCCGGGATTCGCCTGGCCGATCATGATGAACCCGGTCACGGCCATCAGCGCCGCGAACGCGTACGTGACCGTGTAGAAGATCTGCTGCAGCGGATTGTGGCCGAGGTACCGCGGCGAGCGCTCCGGGTGAATGAAAACGTAGTACTTGATCATCTTCACCAGGTTGCGCCAATCGCGCGGACGAACCGGGAAGAGGGCGGGCAAGCGCTCGAAGCGATTGCCCATGAGCAGCCAGTACACGCGCACGATCGCGGTCGCGATGAGGACGCCGGCCGCGAGGAAGTGCGCGAGACGCACCCATTGGAGCGTGAACGACGACTGGGCGCTCGTCGACATGAAGTACGGCCGGCCGATGTAGAAGCCGGTGAGGAAGAGCACGACGATCGAGATCGCGGCGGCCCAGTGCATGGCGCGAATGGGCCAGTGCCAGAGGTAGATCCAGCGATGCTCAGGGTACCCGAGCGCCGTTGGGCGCTCGACGGTGACCGTGAGCTGGCGCTGATCCATCGGCTGCCAGTGCGGCTCCTGATTCCGATCCGGGTCATAGCCGGTCATTGCGCCTTCACCTCCGTGATCTGCTCGCCGGCGGCGTCGAGGACGTGCACGCCGCACGCGATGCAGGGGTCGAAGGAGTGGATCGTGCGCAGGATCTCGAGCGGCTGATCCGGCTTGGCGAGCGGGTGGTTGTCGGTGAGCGCCGCTTCGTACGGGCCCACGACACCTTTCTCGTCGCGCGGCGACGCGTTCCACGTCGTCGGCACGACGCACTGGTAGCGCTCGATCTTGCCGTTCGAGATCTGGACCCAGTGGCCGAGGGCGCCACGTGGCGCGTCGAGCGCGCCGTAGCCCTTGGACTTCGCCGGCCAGGTCTCCGGCTCGAACTTGGCCGGCGCGAACGTGGCCACGTCGCCGGCCTTGATGCGCGCGACGAGCGAGTCGTACCAGGTGCTGAGCCGGCGGGCGATGAGCACGGTCTCGATTCCCCGTGCGGCGGTACGGCCGAGCGTGGAGAAGAGCGCCGCGGGAGGCGCGCCCAGAGCCTTGAGCGTGTCGCCGACCATGGCCTGCACTTCCTTGTGCCCGCTGGCATAGGCGACGAGCATGCGCGCCAGCGGTCCGACTTCCATCGGATGGCCATTGTACCGCGGCGCCTTCATCCACGTGTACTTGGTTTGATCCTGGAGGTAGGTCCACGGCGGCTCGGGGCCCGTGTACTTGGGTCGCGTTTCGCCCTCGTACGGGTGCAAGCCGACGTCGCCCTTGTCGTACTCGTACCACGAGCTGTGCACGTTCTCCGTGACGGCATTGTGATCGTAGGGCAGGACCTTGGTGAGGTCCTTGTTCATGATCACGCCGCGCGGCAGATAGAGCGATTGGAGATCTCGAATGTCGGTCTCCGGAAATTCGCCCACGGCCAGGTAGTTGCCAGTGCCGCCGCCCACCGCCGCCCAATCCTTGTAGTAGCCGGCGACCGCGACGAGATCGGGCCAGTACACCTGTTCGACGAAGCGCTGCGAGCGCGCGATCATGCCGGCGACGTCGGCGAGGCGCGCGCTGTTGATCGTGGCGTCCTCGTCGAGGTTGATGGCCGACGCCATGCCGCCCACGAGGAAATTCGGGTGCGGATTCTTGCCGCCGAAGATGGTGTGCAAACGAATCACGTCGCGCTGCCAATCCAGGGCTTCCAGATAGTGCGCGACGGCGATGAGGTTCACTTCAGGCGGGAGCTTGTACGCGGGATGTCCCCAGTATCCGTTGGTGAAGATGCCGAGCTGTCCCGTGCCCACGAACTTCTTGACGCGGTCCTGCACTTCCTTGAAGTGCGTCGCCGAGTTGTTCGGCCAGGGCGAGATCGACGCGGCGATCTTGGCCGCCTGGTTCGGATCCGCCTTGAGCGCGCTCACGACGTCGACCCAGTCGAGCGCGTGCAGGTGGTAGAAGTGGATCACATGGTCCTGCACGAACTGCATCCCGAGGACGAGATTGCGAATCGTGTTCGCGTTGGCGGGGATGCGAATGTCGAGCGCGTCCTCGACGGCGCGGCACGACGCCACGGCGTGCACGACGGTGCAGACGCCGCAGATGCGCTGGGTGAAAGCCCACGCGTCGCGCGGGTCGCGGCCCTGCATGATGATCTCGATGCCGCGGAACTGCGTCGCCGACGCCCAGGCGTTGGTGATCTTGCCGGCGTCGGTCTGGGCCTCGATGCGCAGATGCCCTTCGATGCGCGTGATCGGATCGACCACGATTTTGGTGGTAGCCATGGTCAACCCTCCTTACGCGGCGTGGTTGTGACGGGCTCCGGTGCCTTGTACGGCGCCTCGGGTGCCTTGGCCGGCGTCGGGCCTGCCGGCGGTGGCGGCGGCGCCGCGTGTCGGCGTGATCGGAGCTGGTAGATGCCGGTGGCCGCGGCATGCGCCGCGACGCCCGCGACCGCGCCGGCGGCGAGCGAGGCGCCGATGATGTCCGCCGTGTGCTCGACGCCGACCCCGACCACGTTGGGCAGCCGGTTGTAGAACGGCGTCATCACGTCCCAGAAGTTCCGCTCGGTGCAGCCGATGCACGGGTGCCCGGCGCCGATCGGCCAGCTCGTGCGCGAGTTCCACATGAAGATCGGGCAGGGCGAGAACGTCGCCGGTCCCTTGCAGCCGACCTCGTACAGGCAGTAGCCCTTGCGCGCGCCGTCATCGTCGAACGCGCGGACGAACTGCCCGGCGTCGTAATGCGCGCGCTTTGGACACTGGTCGTGGATGCGATTCTGATAGGCGAATCGCGGCCGGCCGTCGGCGTCGAGCGCCGGCAGCCGATTGTACGTGAGATAGTGCACAACGGTGGCCGTGACGACATCGGCAATCGGCGGGCAGCCGGCGATGTTGACGACCGGCTTGTCGCGGATGATCTCCGAGACGCCGACCGCGCCCGTGGGGTTGGGCTTGGATGCTTGCACGCTGCCCCAGTGCGCGCACGCGCCGAGGGCGATGACCGCCGCGGCGCCTTTGGCTGTCTCCTCGAGAATAGAGCGCGCTGTCTTCCCGCCGATTGTCGTGTAGATGCCGTTCGCGTTCGTCGGAACCGAACCGGTGACGACGAGCAGGTACTTGCCGGCGTTGTTCTTCCGCGCGTCGTCGAGCGCTTTCTCGGCTGCGGTGCCGGCGGCGGCCATGAGAGTATGCTGATAGTCGAGCGAGATCACGTCGAGCACGAGGTCGCCGATCGTCGGCTCGGCGGTGCGGATCACGCTCTCGACACAGCCGGTGCATTCCTGCAGCTGCAGCCAGATGACGCTCGGCCGCTTGAGCGTTTCGAGCGCGTTCGCGATTCGCGGGGCCGCGAGGCTCGATAAACCAAGAACGGCGGCCATTTGGCCGCAGAATTCAACGAATTGTCGTCGACTGATGCCGCGCTGCTCGAGATGCTGGGCGAGCGATTCGTCGGCCGACCACGCGACTGGTTGCGGTGTGAGCACGGTCGTGGACTCCGTGGGGTAATCGTGTCGCGCCGCGGGGCGGGGACGGGGTCGGCGAACCGCCGCGGACGCTCACAAGGTGCGAGTACATTCGTGTTTAGCGTCCCCGTTCAATAGCTCGGAAACGCTGATTCTTGCCGGGACTTCGACCGACCGCTGGGTGCGGGAAAGCCTGACCGCATCGGGGGCGTTCAACCGATTGTTGCGACACGCGGCGGCGGCGATACTCGCTCTGTACCGCTCATTCGGTTCCGACCCCGAGGTCCTCATGTTCCCGAAGTCGACGCGCATTCCATCGCTCACGATCCTTTCCGTTGTCGCCCTCGCCGCGTGTTCGCGCGAGGCGAGCCAACCGAAAACGCCCCTCGCGCAGTCTCAGCCAGCGGCGGCGCAATCGGTCGCCGACCCGCTGCCGGCCGCGGCCCGCAGCGCGCTCGACCAGGGGAACGCGGAGTACCGTGCCGGCAAGTTCGACGCGGCGCTGGCATCCTACCGCGCCGCCGCCAAGGCTGCCCCCTCCGAAGCGGCGCCGTACTTTGGCGTGCTGATGGTCGCGCAGAAGCTCGGCAACAAGCCGCTCGCCGACAGTGCCTCACGGGCCATCGCCGAGCGGAATGGGGACCGGCAGATGCTGACCGACAGCTCGATGCGGGCGCTGCACGCGACAGGGCAGAGCAGGTAACGGCGGGAACTGCCGACGGGTAGCGGCCGAGTTGGGACTGTGTGAGGTGTGAGCAACACCGAAGGGCATAGGCCGTGAGGTGCGAGTGCGGGAGGGGTGAGACACGGGCCGAGGTGGCTCCGTCGCGCCGCGGACTGCAAACGGCGACAGGTCGTTCGCAGTACCCGGCGCGAGTCAGCTACCTCGGCCCGTCTCTCGATTCTCCCGCACTCATCATCTCAGCGCCTATGCCCTTTCAGTTCGCCGTTCACTTAGCACTCACACCTCAACACTCATCCCTCACGGCTTGAGCGGATCCTTCACGTGGCACGTCGCGCACATCTGCTTCGACCGCGCCGCGATGCGGCTCGCGTCGAAGTCTGGCCCGTGCGGATTTACCTTGAGTCCTTGGCTCGAGTGGCAGCGCAGGCAATCGCGTTGCTGGTGACACGTCGTGCAGCCGGTGAGCCCTCGACGCGCGGCCTCGCCGTGTTGCAGTAGCCAGAGCGGCTGAGCGGTATGGGCCGCGCCGGACTTGGCGCCCGTCGTCGCGACGCCGTTCTGCAGGTGGCACGACCGGCAGAAGGTTTCCGTGCGGTGGCACGAGGTGCACCGCTGTTCCTGGCTGAACCCTTCGCTCGAGTGGCGTGAGACGAAGTCGGCCGCGTGGTAGCGGCGCGACGATGCGCCCTCGTGGCAGCTCGAGCACTCGCGCTGCTGGTGACAGCTCGTGCAGTCGAGTCGGCCGCTGGCGGCGGTCGTCCTGTGCCGATCCAAAAAGCCCGGCTCGTGCACGACGACTCGCGTGCCCGGCGGCCCGGCGCCGGCGCCCGGAGTTGGCGGAGGAAGCTGTGCGATGACCCGCGGCGCCTGCTCGCCGGCATGACAGGTCTGACACGTGGTTTGCGTGTGGCAATTCGCGCAACTCGCGATCGACGTGTTGGCGGCTTGGCCGTGGCCAGTCTTCCATCCGGCGGCCCGGTGGGATGCTGGCAACGCGGATGCGCCACTCGCGGCCACACGCGTGAGTACCACGCCCGTCGCGCCACCCGGAACCGGCAGCGGAAGCTCCGCGATCACGCGCGGTGCGCGCTCGCCAGCGTGGCAGGTTCGACAGCTCGTCTGCGCGTGACAGTTCGCGCACGTCGCGATCGATTTCGTGGCTGCCGCGCCGTGTGTCACGCTCCAGCTGGCGTCACGGTGCGACGCGGGCGTTGGATACACCGCGGCGCGGCCGCGCATCAACTCCGCGACCCGCGCGTCGGGCTCGAGCCGCGAGATCGCGCGCACCTGCGGCGCATTCACGTGGCAGCGCGCGCAGCTCTCGCGCGTATGACAGGTCGCACACTGCGCGATACTCGCTTCCGACCTGGGGGCGTGGTTCGATGCAAAGTCGAGGTTGCCGTGCGACCGCGGCTGCGGGAACGCGCCGATCATCGCGGCCGTCAGCTCCCGCGATTCCGCCAGCGGACGATGGCACGTACGGCACGCCGCCGTCTCGGCGAGGTGCTCCGAGGTGGCGTTCGTGTGGCAGGTGACGCATCCACCGCCCGCGGCGGCGCGAACGTGCATCCATGCCGTGTCGCTGCCCGTCGCGTGGCAGTTCACGCAGAGGGCTGGTGTGCGCGCTTCGGCGGACACCTTCGCGTGCTCGGTGTGCGAGAAGACGACGTTGGTCGGACGGTGCGTCGGCCCACTCCAACCAACCTCGCGCTCGTCGCGCCCGTTGTGACAGGCGGCGCATGTCTGCTGTGTGGGAAACGCCTTGGCCGCATCGCCACTCGCAATCCCGACGTGACACCCGGCGCAGGTCGGAAAGAGGCGCTCGTGCCGGCTGTGCGGAAAGCCTGAACGCTGCGCCTGTGCGCCCGACGCAATCGCGGCGAGCATCGTCGCAACGACTACGAGTCTGCTCTTCATGGCGCCCCTCCATCCTGGCGCGCCTTGCCGATCAGGCCGCCCCACCCAGGCTCGCTCCCGAGCGACCACTCGAGCCGGAGGCTCGCCCGCCGCTGATTCCAATCGACGATCTGTGGCTGGTTGCGCGCATCGTGGCGGTACATGAAGACGTCGCCAACTGCGCGAACGGTCGGCGTGATCTGCACGGCCGACTCGGCGCCCGCGCCAAAGACGCGCCCCTCGCCAACCTGAAATTCGTCGATGGTCTGGAATGCCGATCCGTGCAGCGCGAACGACAAACGCTCGTTCGGCATCCATCGCAGTGCGACGTCGCCGTCGCTTCCCGATGCGCCGAATCCGACATCCACGTGATACCGCCCGTCGAGCGCGATCGCGCTCGACGGCCGCAGCATCGCCGACGCACCCACTCGCCAGCCATCGCTTCGCAGCGGCAGCGTCACGAGTCCGGTGTGAGTGTCGTCGTACGAGCGCCACGCGCCGTTGGCGCCGAGGGTGACCATGCCGTGCGGCGACGCCCAGCGGAGGTCGCCGCCGTACTCGTTGAACGCGACCGGGGAGAACGCGCCCCAAATCGTCCACAGGTCGAAGTACGGCACGTAGTGACGTGCCGTGAGCGTGCCGTCGAAAATCCTGGCGATCGGCATCCGCACGGATGCAGACAGCTCGTTGTACGCTCCGGTCGCCAGGTCATGCGAGAGCTGTCCGCTCAGCGTGGCCGTCCCGGCCTGGAACTCGCCGCTGGCGGCGAAGCGCTCGGAGTAGAGCGCGGCGCGATCAGCCCGTATCTCGCGCTGATACTGCGCGCGAAGTGCTCCGGCGGCGCTCGGCCGGAACTGGATCGTGCCACCAATGAGATATCCGCGATCGGTTGGCGGCAGATCTTCGACTGGCGACAGAGCACCCGCTTCGAGCGGCCGATTCAGGCCCTCGACAAGTGATCCGCCGCCGTACACCTCCGCCGTGAAACCGTGGACCGCGCTGGAGGACAGCGCGGCGCCGTCGAAGTTGTAGACGCCGAGTGGCGAGGTGATCCACTGACGCCCCAGGCGTGCGCGGCCGAAGCTGCGGACCGCTTCGATGTACAGCGCGATCGCGTCGAAGCGCTGCGTCGCCTGCGGCCACAGCTCGCCGGCGCCAGCGGCGGTACGACCTCGAAGCTGCGTATGGAAGCTCAGGCCTTGGCCGAATCCCCACGCGGTGACGTCGAGGTCCTGCATCATCGCGGTCAGCCCGCGCTGAGCGCCGGAGCGGAAGAATGTGCAGTACGGCTGGCTCGACACGCACCGCGCGAGTACGCCGGTGCTGGTGCGGCGATACGAGCCCCACGCCGAATCGGTCTGCGCGAGCGCCACGCTGTCGAGCGTGAGCGGCCGGAGCTCGACGTATTGCGCCGAGCTCGAGCCGGCGATCACAACGCCCTGCGCGTGCAGCGTCGCGGCCATCAGCGCCGTGGCGAAGAGCGCGGCGACGGCGATCAACAACTGGTTACGTCTCATGGCGACTTCCTCCCACCCGTGCCGCCCTCGGTCGTGGCAGCGCTCGACGACGCGCGCCAGGTCACCGCGTGGCACGACGCGCAGTCGCCGCCAGGCTTGTGCGCCGTCATGTCGCGGTGGCAAGCGATGCAGACGTTCCGCGTCGGCGGCAGCTTGAGCACACTCGCATCCTGGTGGCATCCGGTCCCGGAGCAGCCCGTGCTGTGCGTGGCGCTCCGGGGATGCTGCTTCTGCTGCGACACCGGCGTCGCCGGATGGCAGGTCGCGCAGCTCGCCTCGGCCGTGTGGTGCCGTTCGTGACAGGACGAGCATTGCATCTGCGGCGCGAGTGTCACTGGCGTCGTATGGCATGTCTTGCATGCGACAACGGTGTGTCGCTCGTGCGCAAACGGCAGCGTACGCTCCCGCGCCGCGGTCCAGACCGACATGCTCACCTGTATCGTCGCCGTCTGCGCCGGGACCGTCGGGTGGCACGTCGCGCAGGCGGCCTTCTGCGCCGGGCCGTGATGGCATTCTTGGCATCCGCGCGGACGGGCGAGTGTCACCGCACCGTGCGTGCGTTCGCTGCTGTGACACGACCGGCACGGGACGTTCTTGTGTTCGGCGTGCCGGAACCGCGCCGTGTCCGGCGGACCGGTGCCGAGCGATCGGCGATCGAGGTCGCGGTGGCATGCCGTGCAATCCTTGGACGCGACCTTCCACACATGCGCCTTGTGGCACGATCCGCAGTTCTGGAGCGCGCCGCGGGCGAGGCCGCGATGGAAAGGCGTGAGCGTATCGGGACGTGCGTGGCAGCCCGCGTTCTGACAGGTCTCGAAGGCGGCCTTGGTCGTGCTCTGCTTGTGCGGGTCGTGACAGGCGCCGCACACCGCATTGTGCGGTTCCTTGTGCACCTCGAAATCGGCGAGCGTCTTGGAGAGGCGCTCTCGCATCTGGTGACAGTCGAGGCACTGCTGTCCGGTGGGCATCATGCCCACTCGCGCCGAATCGGGCGAGATGTTCTCGGCGACCTGCGCCGTGAACTCGTGGCAGCCGGTGCAGTGCAGCGACGTCTGCCCGGCCATCTTGCCGAGTGCTATGTGAACGTTCTCATGGCATCCGGACTGTCCGCAGGTGCGATCCACGGGAACGAAGCGATGGACTTCGGCGCCGTGGCAGGTCACGCACTGGACGTTCTTCAACGCCGGTTTGTCGTTGTGCAGGTGGATGCTGTGGCCGGACGTCGCGATGATGCGCTTCCACACGCTGTCGGGGTTGTTCTGGTTGTGACAGCTCAGACAGATACCCGTCGGGACCTTGGCGTGCGGCGGGATGCTCTGCGGCCGCTCGGCGACCCACAGGTAGAGCTGGCGCATGCTCGCGAAGATCGACTGCTGGTGGCAGTCGTGGCACTTGAGCTTGCGATGCTCACTGTGCTGGAACCGCGTCCACGCCGATCCCATGACGTGGCAGCCGATGCAGAAGTCGTTGTTGTGCTGCGTGTACGCCCAGGTAACGTTGCCGAACCACGCGGCGCCAGACGCGACGGCGATCACCATCGCGACGAACGCGATCTTCCACCCTCGCGCGCGCGTGCCGAACCAGTGCACGATCTCCTCGATGTTGAACCACGCCCACATCAACAGACCGAGGAATGTGAGCACGCCGATCACGATGACCGCGATCTGCAGCCAGGCGGGCGCGTTCAGGACCGTGCGAACGAACGTTCCGACTCCGCCCGGCAACGGCGTGCGGACGACGGCGCCGGTATCCGCAGGTGCCGAGCGGACGACCTGCTGCAACGGAATTGTGAGGCCGGTGAGAATCATCGGAGTCCTCCGCGAACGCGGGCTGAGAGCGGTTGCTCCCAGCCCGCGACGCTTACGAGTTCATGATGTCAGCTCCGACTCCTCTTACGGGGTCTTGCTGTGATTCGGGAGGAGGTTGTTCAGATTCAGCGTCGAGGCAACGGGCAGGTTGTAGTCCTTCTGCAGCTGCTTGATGCTCGCGGTGAGCAGTTGCTCGACGAGGAAGGGGTTGTGTGCCGCCGCGCCGCCGGTGCGGGCCAGAGCCGCGTTGAACTGCGCGCCCTCGGCGGTCGTGTACTTGCCGTCGTCCCTCTTGATCTCGGTTGACGGCACCTTCGCGATGAGCGCGTCGATCTGCGCGGCGAGACTCAAGATGCGCGTCTCCGCCGTCTCGAACGCACTGCGCGCAACGGCTTCGGTTCCGTGGCAACCGCTGGCAACGCATCCCTTGAACGCCTTCTGTGCTTCGGTGCAGTCAGTCTTACCCGTCGGCTTGCCGCTCGCGTCCACGCACGGCGTCGCCTCGAAGCGATGGCCCGTGACCTGGAAGGCGAAGGCGCCGGTGGCCGGATCGTTCACCGTCCAGCGCGTCACGTGGCACCCCGCGCACAACCTGGCATTCGCCTTGGTGCCGTGGGTCGCAATGATCGTATCGGTCGACGCCACGTTCATGAGCGGCGGATACCAGCCGGCGGAATTGCCAAGCAGAAGCTCACCTTCCGGCGAGTGCGGGCTGTTCCGCGAGTAGTTCGGCTGGTCCGGAACCGCGCGCCGCTGGTGGCACTTCATGCACAAGTTGGTCTCGATGTTCGGCGTCGAGACGGACAGGCGGAGCTGCTTGTCGATCCCGGTGCTGCCGTGCGGATCATGGCACACCGCGCACGTGATCGGCGCCCAGCTCGTGTTCTTCTCGACATAGTTCGTGTTGACGCCGAATCGAACGAGCGCGTCCTGGCCGGAGTGACAGCCCTTGCAGTACGCGCTGTCCGCGTTGGCCTTGGGGCTCGATTGGTGAGACATCGTTCCGTGCGCCGAGCTGCGCCATTCGTCGACGAACGGCTCGTGAATGCCCGTGTGGCACTCGCCGCAGCCATTGAGCAACTTCGTGCCGGTGTCGGCCGAGATCGAAGCCAGCGGTCGGTTCGAGATTGTCGGGGCCGTGATGTGATCGAGGCCGGGGCCGTGACAGCTCTCGCACTGCACGTCCGTGTACCGCGCATCCTTCGTCGCGGCGTATCCAACCGCACCCGTCGCCGCGTTCCCAAGCTCGCTCACGCTATGACAATTCTCGCACGACGCGGCCGAGTGGCCGCTGGCCTTCAGGTCCGCCCACGCGTTGGCATGCGCGGTCTGCGACCACTTGCTCTGCTGGTCGACGTGGCAGTTCCCGCACGTCGTCTGCTTGCTGCTGGTATCGCTGTACCCAACGAACTTCGCGGCGGCAGCCGGGGCCTGCACCGGGGACCGATCGCGATACACGATGTTGTCACGGACACACCCCGCGGTCGAGAGCACTGCTCCGAGCCCCGCGGCGATGATGCCCGCTGTAAAGCGGCGTGGCATTGAATGCCTCCAAGAATCAGGGAGTGGCGTCACGATCAACGCGCGTCGCGCACTCCGTAGCCGAACTGAACTTCCAATACGCCTGCGCGGTCCAGTATCGGTCCGCGCGTGTGGCGTCTTAGTCGGTCGCCTTACCCAACGTGGTCGGGGATTGGCGGACAGCCGCCCGCTGATTCCGCCCGACGGGATGTGAATTAGCAGTTGCGAACAGGCCTATTGCGGGGTCCAGCGCGGCTGCCCCGTGAACAACCCGTCGACGTAGCCGATCCGCCAGCTCAGATAGAGCCCGAAGCAGAGGCTCACGGCGCCCGAGGCGAACCGGATGCCGCGCTGCAGTCCGCTCACTCGCCTGCTGACCAGCGCGGCGGGGGCGGCGATCGCGAGCGTCACCACAGCCATGCCGGCGATCGTGCCGATACCGAATACCACGAGGTAGAGCACGGCCCACCGCGCGTCATCGATCAGCGGAAGGATCAACAGCGTCACCGCGGCCGATCCCGCGAGCCCGTGCACGACGCCGACCGCGAACGGCCGAACGGTGTTCATGATCGCGGCGCCTGCCTGCACGCCCAGCACGTTGAGCGCGCCCAGCAGGATGAGCATCACCGCCACGGCCAGCTCGAGCGAGAGGCCGATGGTCGGCGTGAACGCGACCTTGAACGCGATGATCATACCGCCCACGACGAAGATCGTGAGCGTATGGCCGGCGCCCCACAGTACGCCGATCCCGCCAGCGCGCGAGATCGAGCGCTCGCGGCTCACGATCGTCGAAACGGCGACGATGTGATCGGGATCCGTTGCGTGGCGCATGCCAAGCAAGAGACTCGTGACGAACGCAAATACGAGGTTCAGCATGCGCGCTCGGGTCGGCGATGCGGCACGCTATGCCGGCGGCGCGGCGGAGGCTGTCGGGCGCTCCGTGTGTCTTGCCCGGGAAATCTCCGACAGAGGTCGCGGCATCTCCCCGGCGGTTTGCCGATCTGTGCCGCATAGAGTGTAAGGCAAACATTGGGGGGCGAGTGCCCATGGCACGTGAAAGCACTGAGCGGGCGAGCGCCAGCGGTGTGTCTCGCCTCGTCGAGGCCGAGCGGAGCTGGCAGCAATCGCTCGAGGCCGCGCGGGCGAGCGCCGATGCCGTCGTCGCCCAGGCCGAAACCGACGCTCGTCGCGTGGACGAAGCCTCGGGACTGGACGCGCGACACGTCGCCGATTGCCGGCGCAGCGAGCTCGAGGCGGCGCTCGCCGATGCGGTGCGCGAAGCCGAGGCCGCGCTGGGCGACCGTGTCGAGCGTTACTCGAGCGCCTCCGATGCGCTCATCGACGCGCTCGCGCGACAGGCCGTGGCGCACGCGCCCTGGTTCGTCGCCGTGGAGGACGCGTGATCCTTCCAATGTCGCGCGTCCGGATGATCGGACCGCGCGAGCGCCTGCAAGAGACGCTCGCCGTGCTCCAGGACTTCGGGCGCGTGCAGTTGGATCGCATTCCATCGAACGGCAGCCTCCGCGCCGCGGCTCCCGACCAGCGCGCCGAGCGCGAACGGCGCGCACTGCGACGAATGCTGGACGATGCCGACGCCGCCATCGAACTGCTGTCGGTGCCGGCGGGGGCCGAGCAGGCGATCTCCGTGGCGCGTGGCCAGCTCGCCGACTGGGCCCGCATCGCGCGGCGCTGCCGCCGCCGGGGCGAGGCGCTCCGCGCGCGCGAGCAGTCGCTCGCCGACGAGCGCGCGGTGCTCGGCCGCTATCGCGGATTCTTCGACGCGTTCCGCGTCCTGCTCGCCGAGCTGGCGAACGCGCAGCACCTCCGCGCCTATGGCGTGATGCTCCCGGCGGCGGAGCGTGGGCGCGTCGACAAGCTTGCCGACGCGCTGCGGGAGGAGCTCGAGGTCGAGGTCGTCGTCACGTCGCGCACGCTGGCGTCCGGCGACATCGCGGTGCTGATCGCCGTCCCGGTCGAGGCGCGCGAGCGCATGGAGCGCGCCTTCGGCGCGGCCCGCATCGCCGAGGTCCCGCTGCCAGCGGGATACACCGACCAATCGCTCACTGAAGCAGCGCCGGCGATTCTGGCCCGCCTCGACGACATTCCACGCCAGGTGGCGGAGATCGTGCAAGAGCGCGCGGCGCTCGCCACGCGCTGGGGGAGCGAGCTTCGGACGATTCGCGTGTCGGCGAGCGATCGCCTGTCCGCCGCCGCGGCGACCGATCTCACGGTCGCCACGCAGCACGCGTTCGTGATCGAAGGGTGGCTTCCGCGCGACGACATGCCCCGTCTCAAATCCCTCGTCGAGCAGCGGCTCGGCGGCGATCTCGTCGTCGAGGAGTTGGCGCGCGAGGAGTGGAGCGGCGCCGAGGCGCCCGTGGTGCTCTCGAACCCGCGACTCTTCAAGCCGTTCGAAACGCTCACGGCTTTGATGCCGCTGCCCGCCTATGGCTCCATGGACCCGACGCCGTTCGTCGCCGTTGGCTTTCCGATGCTCTTCGGCATGATCCTCGGCGACGTGGGCTATGGCCTCGTGCTGGGCGCGATCGGTGGGCTGATCCTGTGGCGCGCCAAAGGCCGCCTGCACTCCATTGGGACGATCGCGCTCTCGTGCGCGCTCTTCGCCGTCATCTTCGGCTTCCTGTTCGGTGAGTTCTTCGGCACCCTGGGGCGCGAGCTGTTCGGCATGAAGCCGATCCTGCTCGATCGCGAGAACGCGATCGTGGCGGCGATCGTCGCCGCGGTCGGAATCGGCGTCGTGCATACGATGCTGGGGCTGTTCCTGAGTCTTCTGACGTCGCGGGGGAAGCCGCGGGTCGCGATCAGCCGCGCCGTGCAGCTTGCGATGATGCTCATCATCGTGCTCGCGCTGCTCTCGGCGGTCGAGGTGTTGCCACGCCGGCTGTTTGGACCCTTGGGCATGGTGGCCCTCATCGGATTCCCGGTGCTGCTGATCCTCGAGGGCATCATCGCGCCGATCGAGTTCTTCTCGACGTTGTCGAGCGTGCTGTCCTACGTCCGTATCATGGCGCTCGGCACGGCGTCGGTGTTGCTCGCCTCCGTCGCCAACGAGATGGTCGGCGTGTTCGGCAGCGTGCTCGTGGGCGTGATGTTCGCGCTGTTGTTCCACCTCGTGAACTTCGCGATGGGCGTGTTCAGCCCCACGATTCACGCGCTCCGTCTCCACTACGTGGAGTTCTTCAAACAATTCTACAGTCCCGGCGGGCGGCCGTACGAGCCGTTCCGGCACCGCGAGCCGCGCCGCGCGACGACGAGAGGAATATCATGACCGTGTTGTGGGTACCCGTGAGCGCGGCGCTCGTCATGAGCGTCGCCGCGTTGGCGACGGCGTGGGCACAATCGCGCATCGGCGCCGCGGGCGCCGCGGCCCTCGCCGAGAAACCGGAGTTGAGCACGACAGCGGTGATCATGCTCGCCATTCCCGAGACCGTCGCCATTCTGGGCTTCGTCGTCGCCGTGATGATCGTGCTGCGCGGAGGCGCGTGACGGATGGCTGATGCGCACCTCGAGCGACTGCTCGCCGAGCTCGGCGAGCGCGCTCGAACGGAGATCGCGCAAGTAGAGGCGGACGCCGTGGCTCGCGCGGCGGCAATTCGCGACGAGGCGTGCAAGCGCGCCGCCGCGCAAAAAGCCGAGGCGCTGTCGGCCCTCGAGGCCGAGTTCGCGCACCGCCGCGGCAGCGAGCTCGCCGAGGCGCGGCGTCGGGCGCGCGGCACGCTCCTGACCGCGCAGCATGCGCTCGTCGGACGTGTACTCGATCGCGCGCGGGCCCTCGCGATCGCCCGACTGGCTGCGCCGGAAAGCAAGTGCGGTCTCGATCGGCGAGCCGCGCTCCTTGGCTCCTACGCCATCGGCGCCGACGCGGCGATCGAGCGGCTCGAGTCGGGTCTTCGGCTGACCGCGGACTCGGGCCATCTCTCGGTCGATGATACGGTCGACGCCTGGCTCGAATCCGATCGCGCGGCGATCGCCATCGAGCTGTGCCGCGCCGTGGAGGGGGGGGCAGGAGCATGTTGACGACGAGCTGGGTCGACGTCACCGCGCGCGTCCGCGGGCTCGCATCGCGACTGCTCGGCAGGCAGAGCCTCGAGCGCCTTGCGATGTCGCCCGATCTCGCCACGCTGGCCAAGGAGTTGGACACGACCGCGTACCACATGGCCGAAGGCCTCGACGCGCGAACGCCGGTGGCGCTCGAGCGCCAGACCCGGCGGGCCGCGGCGGAGCGGCTGGCCGTGATCGCGACGTGGAGCGGCGATCGTGCGGAAGCTCTGGCGCCGCTCTTCGAGGACGAAGACCGCCGCAATCTGCGCGCGCTGGTCCGTGCCATCGCCGGAAACGTCGCGATCGACAAGCGAACCGCCGGACTGCTGCCGACGCCGAGCCTGCCCAACGCGGCGCTCGAGGCGCTGGCCAAGCAGTCGCGGATTCAGGACGTCGGCGCGCTGCTCGCCACGTGGGGAAGTCCATACGGCTCCGCAATCCTCTCGCAGTCGGTGGGACCGCGAATCGATCTCTTCGCGTTGCAGTGCGCCATCGACCGAACGTACGCCACGCGCGTGCTGGAGATTGCCGAGTCGTTGGGCGAGCCGATTCTGAGTTTCGTGCGCGCACAGCTCGACGCCGAGAATGCCTGCACGGCGATGGCGGCATCCGCCGGCGCGCTCGAGAGTGGACCGGGCGCGCATTTCATCGAAGGCGGAAAGCTCATCACGCGCGACGAGTTCGCGCGCCTCGCCTCGCTCACGCCCGCGGAAGCCCGCGCGCGGCTCGCCCGCATCGTGGCCGGAACGGTGCTCGCCCCGATCGTGCCAGAGCACGCGACGGCCACCGACGAAGCGATGCTCACCGCGCAGCTCCGCGAGCTGCGCCGCACCGTGCGACTCGACCCGCTCTCGCTCGGCGTGGTATTGGAGTACGTGCTTCGGCTGCGGGCCGAGCTCGAAGATCTCGCCCGGATCATCTGGGGCATCACACTCCGCGTGCCACGGCGGAGAATCAGCGCTGGATTGGTGACGCCATGAGTAAACTCCGAGTGGTTGCGGTCGGAGAATTCCCACTGATCACCGGCTTCGCGTTGGCCGGCATCCCAGTCATGGAAGCCGAAACGCGCGACGAGGCAGTGGCGCGCCTCGCCGAGCTCGTTGGTCGCGACGACATCGGCGTCGTCTTCGCGGATCACAACGTGGTCGATGCGCTGCCCGAACCCGTGCGCCGCCGCCTGGCGCGCCAGTCGACGCCCGTGCTGCTCTCGCTCCCCGATCCGGAGTGGACCGCAGCCGCTGAATCCGAATCGAACGAGATCCTCGATCTGCTGCAGCGTGCCATCGGATACCGCGTGAGACTGCAATGAGCTCTTCTACGATCGTCCGCATTGCCGGCGCGATCGTCGAGGCGCAGCCGATGGCGAACGTCGCACTCTACGAGCTGGCCTACGTGGGCGAGGGGCGACTGCTCAGCGAGGTGATTCGTGTGCGCGGCGACACGGCCATGCTGCAGGTATTCGAGGACACGACAGGTCTCACGCTCGGCGAGCCGGTCACGCCCACCGGATCGCCGCTCAGCGCGCAGCTCGGCCCGGGTCTGCTCGGCGGGATGTTCGACGGCGTAGGCCGGCCACTCGACGTGATCGCACGATCGGCGGGCGACTTCGTGCCGGCGGGCGTCGCCGCGCCGACGCTCGATCCCGCCCGGCGCTGGAGATTCGAGGCGTCGGCCAGGGTCGGCGACGTCGTGGCGCCCGGCGACGAACTGGGAACGGTGAACGAGCAGGAAGATTTCGTCCATCGCGTTCTCGTACCGCCGGGCGTGCACGGGACGATCGCGACGCTGGCGAGCGGCGAGTACACCGTCGAGGATTCGATCGGCACGCTGCAGGACGGCACGCCGTTGCGCCTCGCGCAGCGCTGGCCTCTGCGCATCGCGCGACCGTTTGCGCGGCGCCTTCCCCCCGACCGGCCGTTCGTGACCGGCCAGCGTGTCTTCGACTTTCTCTTTCCCGTCGCCGAAGGCGGCAGCGCGGCGGTGCCGGGCGGATTCGGAACGGGCAAGACGATCATCGAGCACTCGCTCGCCAAGTACAGCGAGGCGGACCTGGTCGTGTACGTCGGATGCGGCGAACGCGGCAACGAGATGGCCGAGGTCGTGCAGGAATTTCCAAAGCTCGTGAATCCCACCTCGGGTCGCTCGGTGATGAGCCGCGCCGTGCTCATCGCGAACACGTCGAACATGCCGGTCGCGGCGCGCGAAGCGTCGATCTACCTGGGCGTGACGATCGCCGAGTACTACCGCGACATGGGCTACCGCGTCGCGCTGATGATCGACAGCATCTCGCGCTGGGCGGAAGCGCTGCGCGAGATCAGCTCGCGATTACAGGAGATGCCGGGCGAGGAAGGCTATCCCACGTCGCTCTCGGCGCGCTTCGGCACGTTTCTCGAGCGCGCGGGCAGAGTGGCACCGCTCGGCGCCAAGCGGTCGCCCGGCGCGGTGACGATCGTGAGCGCGATCTCTCCGCCTGGCGGCGACTTCTCGGAGCCGGTAACCCAGGCGGCGCTCCGCGTGACCGGCGCGCTCTGGGCACTCGACGCGGGCCTCGCGCACCAGCGACACTTTCCGGCGGTCGATTGGTCGACGAGCTACAGCCTCTATGCCGAGAGCGTCGCCGAGTGGTTCGCCAAGGAAGGCGGTCCCGAGTGGATGACGGCACGGACCGAGCTGTCCGCGCTGCTGCAGCGCGACCAGGAACTGCGCGAGATCGCGGGACTGGTCGGCTTGAGCGCGCTCGCCGACGTCGACCGACTCACGATCGAAGTCGCCGATCTCGTGCGCGACGTAGTGCTGCGGCAGAGCGCGTACGATCCCAACGACTTCTCGTCGCCGCCGCGCAAGACGTATGCACTCGTGCGTCGATGCGCCCGACTGTTCAAGCAGTCGTCGGCGGCGCTCGCGAGCGGCGTGGCGCTGTCGTCGCTGCCGCTCGCCGAGGTCGGGCCTGCGCTCATCGCCATGCGTGACGCGGCCGCCGCGGAGCTCGAGGCGCGCGCGGCCGACGTCGATGCGTTGATCGATCGCATCAAGATCCCGGCGAAGGCGGCGGCATGAGCGGGGTCGCGCGCACGTACCGGGGCGCGGCGTCGGCCGTCGGGCAGCTGCTCGTGGTCGAGGGCACGCGCCGTGTCGCGGCCGGCGAGTGGGTGCGCATCCTCGCGCCCGACCAGCCGGAGCGTCGCGGACAGGTCATCGACACGTCGGAACACGCCACGATCGTGCACGTGCAGCAGGAGATGATCGGCCTGCCGCCCGCTTCGACGAACATCGTCCTCACCGGGCGCGTGGCGCAGGCGGTGGTCGGCCGCGACCTGCTCGGCAGAGTGCTCACCGGAAGCGGCGCGCCTGCCGACGAACTGCCGCCGCCGATCGGCGAAGCGCTCAGACCCAACGTGGGCGCGGCGATCAACCCGGCACGCCGGGCGCGACCCGCCGACTTCATCGAGACCGGCATCTCGGCCATTGATGGCATGACCACGCTCGTGCGTGGCCAGAAGCTGCCGATCTTCGCCGGCCCCGGACTTCCGGCACTGGAACTCGCCGCGCGCATCGTCGCGTGGGCACGCGCGCCGGGCGAGCAGGAGTTCGCCGTGATCTTCGTGGGGATGGGAATCACCGCCCGCGAAACCTCGGCGTTCCTCGCGCGACTCGGCGACGCCGCGCAGTCGGAGCGGATGATTCTCTATCTGAATCAGGCGAGCGATCCGCCGGTGGAACGTCTGCTCGCGCCGCGCGTCGCGCTTGCCCAGGCCGAGTATCTCGCGTTCGAGTGCGGCATGCACGTGCTGGTCGTGATGGCCGACATCACGCATTACTGCGACGCACTGCGCGAGATGGGCGCGGCGCGGGACGAGGTGCCGGGCCGTCGTGGTTATCCGGGATACATGTACACGGATCTGGCGAGCCACTTCGAGCGCGCCGGCTTGATCGAAGGCCGCGCCGGCTCGATCACGCAGATTCCCATCGTCACGCTTCCCGACGACGACATCACACACCCGATTCCCGATCTCACCGGCTACATCACCGAAGGACAGGTCGTGTTGAGCCGCGATCTGTCCCGCCGTGGAATTCTACCGCCGATCGACGTGCTGCCGTCGCTGTCGCGCCTCATGGGCTCGGGCATCGGTGAAGGGCGTACGCGCGTCGACCATCGCGAGCTCGCGGACCAACTGTACGCGCTTTACGCGCGCGGGCGTGAGGCAGTGACGATGGCGGCCGTCGTCGGCATGGCGGGCCTCACCGACGCCGATCGCCGCGCCGCCGATTTCGCCGAGCGGTTCGAGCGCGAATTCGTAGCACAGCACGAGCGCCGAACGATCGAGGAGACATTGGAGATCGGCTGGCGGCTCATCGAGCCGCTGCCGCGCCAGGAGATGTCGCGCATCAAGCCCGCTACGTGGACCGCGCGCGAGTCGAGGGCAGGCAAGTGAGCACGGCCCGCCTCGTCCCGACGCGCAGCACACTGCTGCGCGCGCGCGCCCAGCTCGAGCGCGTACGCCGCGGCGCGGACGCGGTGAGCCGCAAGCGCCAGGCGCTCGTGGGTCATCTCTTTCGAATCGCCAGGCCGGCGATCGACGCGCGCGCCGAGATCACGCAGCGGGTGAACGAGGCCGCGGACAAATTGTTCGACGCGGTTGCCGTGAACGGACTGGACGCCTTGCGAGTGACGGGACTGCCGTCGCGCGAGCTCGCCGTCGACGTCACGCCGGCACAAATCTGGGGCGTTCCCGTTGCCGACGTCGAGCCGGTGGAACAGGTACGACGCACGCTCGAGGCGCGCGGCGTCACGGCCGGGAGCGCGGGCCGCGAGGTGAACGCCGCCGCCGACGCGTACGAGTCGCTCGCCGAGGTACTGATCGCCGCGGCGCCGCGCGAGCTCCGCGTCGCTCGCCTCGCCGAGGCCGTTGCATCGACGTCGCGCCAGCTGCGGCTGCTCCGCGAGCGCGTCGAGCCGCGGCTCATCGGGCAGATCGCGACGGTGGCGCACACGCTCGAGGAGCGCGAGCGCGAAGAGCATCTTCGATTGAAGCACTTGCAGCGGCGGCTATCGGGAGGCTAGCGGCGATCGGCGCGCCCGGTGGAGTTGGAACA
>DATISA010000127.1:0-4083 GCA_035469245.1 Gemmatimonadaceae bacterium | reverse complement strand
GGACTCGCGCCGGCGACGTACCAGGTACGCGCTCAGCGGATCGGCTATGCGTCGTCGACGACGAATGTCAGCGTGACCGCGGGCCAAACGGCGACGGTGACGATCGCGCTCCGCGAGGCGGCGCTGTCGCTGGACGTGCTGGTCGTCACGGGGACCGCCGCCGAGTCACGCAAAAAGGAAGTCGGCAACGCGACGGCGGCGATCGACGCCAAGGCGCTCGAGATCGAGCCGGTGAAGAACACACAGGACATCATCAGCGGACGCGCACCAGGCATCACCGTGCTGGGCAACTCCGGACAGCCCGGCGCCGGCGGCACGATTCGACTGCGCGGCACCAACAGCATCACGCAGAGCAACGCGCCAATCGTGTACGTGGACGGCGTTCGTATCTACAGCGACCCCGGTCCGACGACGCCGAACGCGCGGCAGAGCACTCTCGCGATCAACGACATCAAGGCCGAGGACATCGAGCGTGTCGAGATCGTGAAGGGCGCCGCGGCGACGACTCTGTACGGTACGGAGGCGTCGGGCGGCGTCATTCAGATCTTCACCAAGGCCGGGACGGCCGGCGCGCCACGATGGAACGCATCGATCGGCGAAGGGGCCAACTACATGGGCCACGTCGGCCCGTCGTCCGATCCGACGGGTCTTTTCCTCAACGAGTGCTCGGGGCCGAATCTGCACGACGCATTCGACAAGCCGTTCGTCGATCCGACGTGCCCGTCGAGCGGGTCGTGGTTGCAGCACGGCGCGGTGCAGCGCTACTCGCTCAACGTGCGTGGCGGCGGCGAATCGATGACGTACTACCTGTCGGGGAACTTCAACGACGAAGCGGGCGTGGTGCGGACCAACGACGCCAAGGACGGAGGCGCGCGCGGCAACTTCTCGTTCACGCCGGCCCGGAATCTGTCGATCGCGGTCAACACGTCTTACAACCGCAAACTCATCGACTGGCTGCCGGACGGGAACCTGGCAAATGGGTTCACGCTCAACGTGATGCGCGGCCCCAACAACAATTTCAAGGGCGGCAAAGGCGAGTGCGTCGGCATCACCGAAACGTGCGTGACGAATGCGTACGTTCTCGACCTCAAGACGACGAACAACGCCGACCACTTCGTGCTGGGCGGCAACCTGCAGTGGAGTCCCATCACCTCGCTCACGAACAGGTTCAACGTCGGGTTCGACTACAACAACAACGACATCAAGTCCGTCATTCCGTTCGGCTTCCTCAATCTTGCCGCGGGCTCGATCAACAGCTCGAACTGGAATCACACGAAGCTCTCGCTCGACTACGCCGGCTCGTATCAGAACACGGTGCGCAGCGGCACGCTGGCGTCGACGTTCTCATGGGGCGGGCAGCTGTTCGACGATCGCGAGCATTTCACCGGCGTCACCGGACAGTCGTTCTCCGGACCGGGCGAGCCGACGCTGGCGTCGGCGGCGACGGTCACGCTGCAGCGCGACGACCGGCCGCGGGTGGTGAATGCCGGCTTCTTCCTCCAGGAGTTGGTCGGGTGGAAGGATCGCTTCTTCGTCACCGGCGGGCTGCGCGTGGACGGCAACTCGGCGTTCGGCAAGAGCTTCGGGCTGCAGACGTATCCAAAGATCAGCGCGGCATACGTGTTGTCTGATGAGAGTTTCTGGCCAACGCGCTTGTTCCCAACGTTCAAGCTCCGCGCGGCCCTGGGTGAATCCGGCAAGGCGCCCGGGGCATTCGACGCCGTCCGGACGTGGGACCCGGTCGCCGGCGACGACGGCAAGCCGGGCGTGACGGTCGCGCAGGTAGGCGATTCCACGCTCGGACCGGAGCGCACACGCGAAATCGAGTTCGGGTTCGACGCCAGCACGCTGTCGGATCGTGTGACGCTCGAGGCGACGGCGTTCCACACGCGCACGTCCGGCGCATTGATCGGCGTGACGCTGCCGCCATCGGAAGGCTTCTCGCGGTCGCAGCTCATGAACGTCGGCTCGCTGGAGAACGAAGGCCTCGAGCTGCAGGTGAACGCCTCACTGCTGCGAATGAACAAGCTGCAGTGGGACGTGCGCGCGAACGGCACGTGGATGCGAAACAAGGCGATCGAACTTGGCAAGCTCTCCGTCATTCCAACTGGGCTTGGCAGCTCGGTGCGGGTCGATACGACTGGCCGGTGGCTGCCGGTTCCGGCGCTCTTCGGCGCGAAGATCTCGAACGCCAACGACATCGCCAATCCCATCGTGGCACCCGACCAGTACATCGGGCCCGTCTACCCGCCGCGTATCATCGGACTCGGCACGACCGTGACGCTTTCGCGTTCTCTCACGCTCGATGCGCAGGCCGAGTATCAGGGCGGCGCGTACGTCGTGAATTTCATCGGCTATCAGAATGCGCTGCGGAACGTGTGGTATCCGTGTTACGGGGTGCAGAAGGCGCTCAAACAAGCGCTCGGGCCGGACGGCAAGGCGAATACCGCGGATGACGTGGCGTCGGCGCTCGACGGCATCAATGCCCGTGACCGCGCCCGCTGCGCGATCGATCGCACCGTTGCGAACAGCGATTTCTGGGCATCGAAGACGGATTTCGTGAAGCTTCGCTCGCTGTCGCTCTCGTACGAGCTGCCGCAGCGATTCGTGCGCGGCGCGCGCTCGGCGACGCTGGTGCTGTCGGGGCGCAATCTGTGGAAGTGGACCAAGTACGACGGCGCCGATCCGGAAGCCAACGATGCGAGTGACGCGGGGACGGGGTTGGGACGGCGCGAGTACTACCAGCTGCCGCCGTACAAGTCGGTGATCTTCTCGCTCCGCGCCACCTTCTAACCGCCACGAGACTCTCATGCGACATATGACTCAATGGATCGCGCTCGCGGCGTCGGCCGGAACACTCGCGGGCTGCAGTCTGGACGTGACCAATCCTGGTCCAATCGAAGACACCAAGCTTCAAACGCCCGATGCCGTGCCGGCACTCGTCGTCGGCATGTCGGCCGACTACGCCAACGTGTACGATGAGATGGTGCGCATCACGGCGATCGCGAGCGACGAGCTCGGACACGGCGGCAGCTACACGCAGGAAGGACTGTGGGTGCGCGGCATCATCCGCCCGGAAGACGTGAACGGCCTGTGGTCGGGCATGCACCGCGCAAGATTCGAAGCCGAGTCGGGCATCGACCGGTTCAAGGCGTTCTCGGGCGCGTCGTTCGACTACGGCACGAGCGTGTATTCGGCACGCGCGAACCTGTTCGCCGGCCTCACCAATCGCCTGCTCGGCGAGACCGTGTGCGGCGCCGTATTCGACAATGGTCCGCTGCAGAGCGACTCGGCCTACTTCCAGCGCGCCGACACCTTCTTCACGGAGGCGATCAAGATCGCGCTCGTGGCCAAGGGCGCGACCGACGTCCTGAACGCGGCGTATGGCGGCCGGGCGTCGGTGCGCGCCTGGCTGGGGAACTGGGATGCCGCGATTGCCGACGCGGCTCTGGTGCCGACGGCTTTCGTGTACAACGCGATCTTCTCGTCGAACTCGACGCGCGAGAACAACTCGCTCGTACAGGAGACCTACGTGCGGCGCGAGTTCTCGCTGTACAACACGAGCTGGGCGCAGGTGTTCAAGGATCCGCGAGTGCCCTGGGACACGATCAAGACCAGCAATGGCGCGATTCAAACCGGGCAGGATGGAAAGACGCCGTACTTCCGTCAGGCCAAGTACATCGATCTGGGCGCCGACATCCCGGTGGTGAAGGGCACGGAGATGCGACTGCTCCAGGCCGAGGCGGCCTTGCGAAAGAGCAACATTCCCAGCGCGTACGACTTCATGAATCAGGCGCGAGCCAACTACAAGATGGCCGCGCTCACGCCGGCGGCGGATCTCGCGACGGCCTGGAAGACGCTCGAGTTCGAGCGCGGCGCGACGCTGTGGCTCGAGGCGCGGCGGCTGTGGGATCTCCGGCGATGGGGCGCGGATTCCGGACCGGCGAAGAACACGTTCCTCGCGGCGCGGGACAAGGCCGTGCCGGTCAGCCTCGAGGAGTATCAGACGAATCCGAACTTCGCCGGCATGACGCCGCAAGAGTGTCAGTGAGGACAACCAAGACTTTCGCGATCGCGATTCTC
>DATISA010000126.1:0-5510 GCA_035469245.1 Gemmatimonadaceae bacterium | reverse complement strand
CTTCTCACCGCGTGCGTCGACACTGATGGCGACGGCGTTTGCGACCATCGCGTGTTCCTGTTCGACGACTCGACGGACAACTGGCTGTGGTCGCTCGACAACAACGGCCTCCGCGTCGCGCAGTTCTACTTCTTCCCGATCCCACAGGGTCCCTTCACGACTCCGTAACGCACTCGTTCCCCTTGGCGGGGGGACCGGCAGCGGGGCGTGCCACCTGAGAGGCACGTCCCGTTGTCGCGTTCCAGGGGTCGCTCAGCGCGCTTGCAGAGTCGCCCGCCCGTCAACCCGCCTTCTTCTTGCGCACGGCGCCAACGAGCGGCTGCAGGTAGCGTCCGGTGTGGGACGCCTCGACTCGCGCCACGTCTTCCGGCGTTCCCGCCGCGATCACCATCCCGCCACGATTCCCGCCTTCGGGGCCGAGGTCGATGATCCAGTCGGCCGTCTTGATCACGTCGAGGTTGTGCTCGATCACCAGCACGGTGTTGCCGCGATCGACCAGCCGATGCAGCACGTCGAGCAGCACGCGCACGTCCTCGAAGTGGAGCCCCGTCGTCGGCTCGTCGAGAATGTAGAACGTCCGGCCGGTGTCGCGCTTGGACAACTCCGTGGCGAGCTTCACGCGCTGCGCCTCGCCACCCGATAGCGTCGTGGCGCTTTGTCCAAGGTGGATGTAGCCGAGCCCGACGTCGGCGAGGGTCTGCAGCTTTTGGAAGATGCGCGGCTGGTTCTGGAAGAAGTCGAGCGCGTCGTCCACCGTGAGCTCGAGCACTTCCGAAATCGATAAGCCGCGGAAGCGCACCTCGAGCGTCTCGCGGTTGTACCGCTTGCCCTTGCACACCTCGCACGGCACGTAGACGTCGGGCAGAAAATGCATCTCGATCTTCACGAGGCCGTCGCCCTGGCAGGCCTCGCACCGACCGCCCTTCACGTTGAATGAGAAGCGACCGGGCCCATAGCCGCGGATCTTCGCTTCCGGCAGCTCGGCGAACAACTCGCGAATCGGCGTGAAGAGTCCGGTGTACGTCGCCGGATTGGAGCGCGGCGTGCGGCCGATCGGGCTTTGATCGATGTCGATGACCTTGTCGATGTGCTCGAAGCCGGTGATGCGCTTGTGCGCGCCGGCAATCACCCGCGCGCGATAGAAATGCCGAGCCAGCGAGCGATGCAGGATGTCCTCGATCAAGGTGGACTTGCCGGAGCCGGACACACCCGTCACGGCCACGAACAGTCCGAGCGGGATCTCGACGTCGAGGTTCCGCAGGTTGTGCTCGCGCGCGCCCTCGATGCGGATCAGCTTGTGCGCCTCGCGCGGCCGGCGCGACGTCGGCATTGGAATCGACAGCTCGCCGCTCAGAAATCGGCCGGTGATCGACCCCGGGTTTCTCATGATCTCTTCGATCGTGCCCTCGGCGATCACCTGGCCGCCATGCTTTCCCGCGCCGGGACCGAGGTCGATCACGTGATCGGCGGCGCGCATGGTCTCTTCGTCGTGCTCGACGACGATGACCGTGTTGCCCAGGTCGCGCAGTTGCTCGAGCGTGGCGAGCAGTCGCGCGTTGTCACGCTGGTGCAGGCCGATCGACGGTTCGTCGAGGATGTACAGGACGCCCACGAGCCGCGAGCCGATCTGCGTGGCGAGACGAATCCGTTGTGCCTCACCGCCGGACAACGACTCCGCGGCACGTCCGAGCGTGAGATAGTCCAGGCCAACGTCGACGAGGAAGCGCAGCCGCTCGCGCACTTCCTTGAGGATCGGTCCGGCGATCTCGGGATCGAGCCCCGGCGTTCCATGGCCGCGAAGCGGAACACTCTGGAAGAACGCCAGCGCGTCGGTGACCGCGAGCTCGACGACGTCGCCGATGTTCCGGTCCTGGATCGTCACCGAGAGCGACTCGCGCTTGAGCCGCTTTCCGCCGCACTCGCTGCACGGCACCTCGATCATGTACTCCTGCAGCTCGAGCCGAACGGTGTCCGACTCGGACTCCTCGTACCGCCGCTCGATGTTGCGAAGCACGCCTTCCCACTCCGGCGCGCTTCCCCCGCCCGATTGGCGCTTGCCGGCCGCGGCCTCGCGCGTGCTACCGTGCAGGATCCCGTCGCGCACCGACTTCGGCAGATCGCCCCACGGCGTGTTGAGATCGAACTTGAGCTGACGCGCCAACGCCGGCAGCACGATCTTGCGCAGATAGCCGCTCGGCTCGCCCCACGGCAGGATCACGCCCTCGAGCACCGAGATGCGAGGGCTGCCCAGGATGAGCTCTTCGCTCACGCGGCGCCGCGTGCCCAGACCGCCGCACACCGGGCAGGCGCCGAACGGTGAATTGAACGAGAACTGCCGCGGCTCGAGCTCGGGCAGCGAGATGCCGCACCCTGGACACCCATAGCGCTCGGAGAACAACTCGATCGCGCCCGAGTCGGCGTTGCTCACCTCGACCGTGCCGTCGGCGAGCTTGAGCGCGGTCTCGATCGAATCGGCGACGCGGCCGCGGTCCTCCACTCGCACCGCGAGACGATCCACGACGACGGAGACCGAGTGGTTCTGACGGCGATTGAGCTTGGGCGGCGACGCGACCTCGATCAGCTGTCCGTCGACGTACGCCCGGATGAAGCCCTGTTTGCGAACCGACTCGAACAGGTCACGGAACTCGCCCTTGCGTCCCTGGACGAGCGGCGCGCGGATCTCGATGCGGGCGTCGCGCGGCCACGTGAGGACGATGTCGGCGATCTGCGCAGCACTCTGGCGTTGGACCGGGCGGCCGCAGTTTGGACAGTGCGGTGTGCCGGCGCGCGCCCACAACAACCGGAGATAGTCGTAAATCTCGGTAACGGTGCCGACGGTCGATCGCGGATTGTGCCCCGCCGATTTCTGCTCGATCGAAATTGCGGGCGAGAGCCCTTCGATCGAGTCGACGTCCGGCTTCTCCATCAAACCAAGGAATTGCCGCGCGTACGCCGACAGCGATTCGACGTAGCGTCGCTGTCCTTCGGCGTAGATCGTGTCGAACGCGAGCGACGACTTGCCGGAGCCGGACAAACCCGTGACAACGGTGAGCTTGTCGCGAGGGATCGAGACGTCGATGTTGCGGAGGTTGTGCTCCCGCGCCCCGCGAATGATCAGCGCGTCTTCTGCCATAGCCAGGGAAAGCTGCGGCTCGGACCGGCTCGAGACAAGTCGCTATATTGCGCGCCATGCCGCACACCGACGCCATCGTCGTGCTGACCACCGTGGCCTCCGACGAGGAAGCGGTCAAGTTCGTCCGAACACTGCTCGAACGGCGGCTCATTGCGTGCGGAACGCTCTTTCCCGGCGCCCGGTCCCTGTACCGCTGGCAAGGAAAAATTGCCGATGAGCGGGAGGTAGTCGTCATGCTGAAGACGCGGTCGGCGCGGCTGGATTCACTGCGCGCCGCGTTCGCCGAGTTGCATCCATATAAGGTGCCCGAGCTGCTCGCGCTGCCGGTGGCAGCCGGTCTCGACAAGTACCTGGAGTGGATCAACGGCGAGACGACGCTCGCGTTGGCCTGATTCGACAGGGTACCCTCTCCTCCGCAGCAGCACTCCCGCAGTACCACTCCGAAGCACCACATGCCAGACAAAGTCGACGAAGCAAACGCCGACGCCCTGCTGGAGCTCGGCGTGTCGCTCTGCCGCCGCGCCCAGTGGCGTGAAGCCATCGAACCGCTGCAGCGCGCCGTCGGGCTGGAGGCGTCGAAGGCCATGGCGCACTACCACCTGGGCGAAGCGTACAACCACACCGACCAGCTTCCCGAAGCGCTCGCGGCCTACGAAGCGGCGGCGTCGCTGGAGCCGGATCACTGGCGCGCGTTGCAGGGCATGGGGATCGTGCTCGATCGCCTCGCTCGGCCAGAAGACGCCACGGCCGCCTACCAGCGCGCGCGCGAGGCGCAGCGCGGGTGATCAGCCGTCGTGCGATGGTCGGCGGCGCGATCATCGCTGCGTGGCTCGGAGGCGTCGCGCTGCTCGTTCGGCGCGAGTACTTCCGGCCTCGCGAGGAGCGGTTGGCCGAGGCCGCGGCTCGCGTCACGCCCGCCGCCGTGTATTACGGCGTGATGCAGGGCGAGCGGCAGGTCGGCTTCGCGTCGTCCCAGCTCGACACGGCGCTCAGCTCGATCTCCGTCAACGACTATTTCGTGGTCGACGTTCCAGCCGGCGGAAAGGCTCGCCGTACCACTGCCCGCACCAGCGTGACGCTCTCACGCGCGTTGCGCATGAAGACGTTCGACCTGTCGCTCGAGACCGAGGGGGCGCCGGTCCACGCGGCCGGACGTGTCGACGCCGACACGTCGCTCGTGATCGAGATCGCCTCCGATGGCGGACAGCCCGAAGTGCATCACGTGCCGCTCGACACGCCGGTTCTGCTGCCGACGATCGTGCCGCTCGTCGTGGCCCTCGCCGAACGCCCGAAGGTCGGGAAGCACTATGTGCTGCCGGTGCTCGATCCGGCGAGCATGACTCCGAAGAACGTCGGCTTCGACGTGCGCGCCGAATCGCTGTTCGTACTCGACGACAGTTCCGTGTACGATCCGGCGACGAAGCGGTGGCACGGCGCGCGGCCCGACACGGTCCGAGCCTGGCAAGTCACCACAGGGGCGAACGGGGCGGCCGCGTTCACAGGTTGGGTCGACGAGCAGGGTCGCATCGTAGAGACCTCACAGCTCGGTTTCGTGCTGCGTCGCCTGCCATACGAGGTGGCGTTCGAGAACTGGCGCACCGACGCGGAGCGGCAACAGGTCACGGAAGATCGCGACATCCTCGAGTCGACGGCGATCGCCGCCGACAAGCGAATGGATCACGCGGTCGGCACGCTCGCCGTGCGGCTGTCCAACGTGAATCTGGAAGGATTCGACCTGAACGGGCCTCGGCAGCGACTGTCCGGCGATACGCTGCGAATCGCGCGGGAGTCCGACAGCGCGCTGGTCGCGCGGTACCGCCTCTTCCCGAGGCGCAGCGACACGGCCTCCCGGCTTCGCGACACGGCCTACACACTCCCCGAAACGCTGATCCAGAGTCGCGACCGCAGAGTGACAGGGCTCGCGATCAGGATCATCAAACGAGAGCGCGATCCCCGAATTGCGGCCGAGCTTCTCAATACCTGGGTCCACGATTCGATTCGGCCCCGGGTGACGTTCGGCATCCCAAGCGCCTTGGAGGTTCTCGAATCCAGAAGGGGCGATTGTAACGAACACACCCAGCTTTTCGTCGCTTTAGCACGCGCCGTCGGTATCCCAGCGCGAGTCACAGCCGGTCTCGCGTATCTGGACGGGAAGTTCTACTACCACGCGTGGCCGGAAATTCTGCTGAACGATTGGGTCGCGGTCGACCCGACGTTCGGCCAGTTCCCCGCGGATGCCGCACATCTGAGGTTCGTGGTCGGTGGGCTGACGCGTCAAACCGAGCTGCTTCGCCTGATGGGCAATCTCAAGATCGACGTCCTGTCGGTGAATGGATCATCGCGCGCGCGGGACGGACGCCGATGATTCGTCTCACCA
>DATISA010000125.1:0-41562 GCA_035469245.1 Gemmatimonadaceae bacterium | reverse complement strand
GGCTGCAGCTTGGCGCCTTTGCAGTCGGGACACTCGCGCGCCGACTGGTACTGTCGCAGGAACACGCGGATGTACTGCTTGTACTTCTTTTCCTCGAGATCGATGAGGAACGGGACGATACCCTTGTAGCCGCGCGATCGTGCGTGCAGCAGCTTGTCCCGCGCCGAAGCCGGAAGCTTTGCCCAGGACACATCGAGCGGAATCCCTTCGCGCTTCGCGAATTCGGCGAGCGCGCGGCGCTTGTTGTCGTAGCGGGGCTTGGTCCACGGATCGATGGCGCCGTCACGGAGCGTGCGCGACGGGTAGGGCACGATCAGCGATTCGTCGTACTCGAGCGTGGCGCCAAACCCGTTGCACCGCTTGCACGCGCCGCGCGGGCTGTTGAACGAGAACAGCTGCGGAGTCGGGGTGGGTGCGCGCGTACCGTCGTTCGCGCACTCGTATCGCTCGGTGAATCGGAGCATTCGCGTAGGCTCGGACACGAGCGTGGAGCGGACTGCCTCGGTGAAGAGCATGACGCAGTCACCGTCGCCTTCCCGGAACGCCGTCCCCACCGCGTCGGCGAGTCGGCCGCGCGCTTCGTCACCGACCACGAGCCGGTCCACCACGACGAGGAGCTGTTTGGCGAACGTGACGTCGATCGCCTCGGTCATCAACTCGTCGAGGTGTTTGACGACACCGTCGACCGCGACGCGGACGAACCCCTGCGCGCGCAGATTCTCGACGACCACCTCGTGCGTCACCTCGCTCGAGAGCACGAGTGGAAACGCGACGTAGAATCGTGTCCCCGGCGACAGCGCGAGCACGGCGTCACAGACGGATTGCACGGTGTCGGGACGCATCTCGCGGCCGCAGAGTGGGCAGAACGTGCGGCCAATGCGCGCCCAGAGCAGGCGGAGATAGTCGTAGATCTCAGTGGCCGTGCCGACCGTGGAGCGCGAGGTCTTGGTCGGGTTCTTCTGCTCGATCGCGACAGCGGGCGACAGCCCTTCGATCGAGTCGACGTCTGGCTTCTCCATTCGCTCGAGAAACTGCCGGGCATACGCCGACAATGATTCGACGTAGCGCCGCTGGCCCTCGGCGTAGATGGTGTCGAACGCGAGCGAGGACTTACCCGATCCCGACGGCCCGGTGATTACGGTGAGCGCCCGCCGCGGAATCTCGAGGTCGAAACCCTTGAGATTGTGCTGTCGCGCGCCGCGCACGACGATGGAGTCCTTCATCAGAGCAAATGTAGCTTTGAAGGAGGACCGAAGAAATGGCGAAGACGCGTGCGCGTTGCGGCCGCTATCTCGGACGGCGCAGGAATCGGCCGAGCGCGAGAAGAATCAGCGCGCCGAACGTCGCGATGCCGATCGATCGAAAATCGAGGTCGCCGGTCGCCACCTGTCCCCAGCCCAACCGGGTGCCGATGACACCGCCAACCAACGCGCCGACGATGCCGAGCACGATCGTGAACAGGCAGCCCGCTGGATCGCGGCCAGGCATGATGAACTTCGCCAGGCTGCCCGCGATGAGCCCGAGGAGGATCCAGAACAGCCAGGGCGGCATGGAAGGAAGGTACAACAGTCGGGGACGCCGGTTCCGCGGTGCGGCAGCCGGATGGTCATCAAAACGCGAAGCCCGCGGGCGTTGTGCCCCGCGGGCTGTGCGTTGCTCGGACTTGCTCGATCGTTCGAGCGCTAGAGGGTCGTCGTGCCGCGCGAGCGCGTTGCGGCCCGATAGATCCACAGAAGGATGACCGCTCCGACGATCGCGAGCACGATGCTCCACAACGTAAAGCCGTTCAACCCGCTACCCGTGATCAGGTTGCCCAGGAATCCACCGAGGAAAGCACCGACGATTCCGATCAGAATCGTCACGATGATCCCGCCCGGGTCGCGCCCCGGCATGAGCGCCTTGGCGATCGCGCCGGCGATCAAACCGAGCACGATCCACGCGACTATACCCATAACATCGCCTCCGAAAAAGGGGGTCAGACGTTGAGTCCATCTACGCAACGCGTGTACCACCTGTCCGCAAGAAGCTGACCGTCTAGCTCGGTGGGTAACCGCTCGATCGGGTACCTGGCCGCGTTCGCGTGCTAGTTTTCGCGGATGCAGGAAGAGGATGTGGTCGGCAAGGTCTACGACGCGCGGCTCGTGCGCCGCCTGTCTGTCTACGTGCGCCCATACCTCTCGCTCGTCGCCGCCGCACTCGGCTGTTTGATGCTCGACGGGCTGCTTCAGCTCGTCGGCCCAGTCATGACGCAGCGAGTGATCGACGTCGCGCTGCCGGCGCACGACATCGGACTTGTCTGGCGTTCGGCGACGCTCTTCGCCGGCTCGCTGGTCGTCGCGTTCGCGTGCCAGTACGGCGAGACAATGCTCACCGGACTGCTCGGCCAGCGCGTCATGCGCGACTTGCGGCGCGACATCTTTGGGCACGTCCAGCGGCTTCCCGTCGTGTTCTTCGACCGCAATCCGGTCGGACGACTCGTGACCCGCGTGACCTCGGACGTCGAGTCGCTCAACGAGCTGTTCACCGCGGGAGTCGTGGCGGGCGCGGGCGACCTGTTCACGCTGCTCGCGATCAGCGTGCTGATGCTCGTCACCGATTGGCGCCTCGCGCTGGCGGCGTTTGCCGTGATCCCCTTCGTGTACGCGGCCTCGCACGTGTTCCGCGCGAAGGTGCGGGATTCGTATCGAGACATCCGCAGCCGGCTGGCGCGAATCAACGCGTACCTGCAGGAGCGCATCACGGGCATGCGGATCGTCCAGCTCTTCGGGCGCGAGCAATCGGAGAGCCAACGCTTCGACGAGCTGAATCGAGGCCACCTCAAGGCGAACCTCGACTCGATCGTGTACTACGCGCTCTATTTCCCGGTGATCGAGGTGCTGACTTCGATCGCCCTGGCGAGCCTGATCGTCGCCGGCTCGCGGCGCGTCGAGATCAACACGCTCACCGTCGGCACACTGAGCGCCTTTCTGCAGCTCGTCCGCCGGTTCTTCCAGCCGCTGCAGGACCTCTCGGACAAGTTCAACACGCTGCAGCAGGCCATGGCGGCGAGCGAACGGGTGTTTCGGCTGCTGGACACGCCTCCAGCGGACCGCGGCGGCGAGTCGCACGTGCCACGGGTGCCGCGCGACGGGGTCACCGTCGAGTTCTGCGACGTGTGGTTCGCGTACGAGCTTGGTCATGTCGCGCGCGACGGCGACCAGCCCGCGTCGCCGGAGTGGGTGCTCAAGGGCGTGAGCTTCAAGGTCGAGCCTGGCCGAACGCTGGCGCTGGTGGGACACACCGGCGCCGGGAAGACGACGATCGTCAGTCTGCTGCTGCGCTTTTACGACCCACAGCGCGGCCGCATTCTGATCGACGGACGTGACATTCGGGAGATCCCGCTGCCCGAGCTTCGATCGCTGATCGGCTACGTGCAGCAGGACATCTTTCTGTTCGCCGGCGACGTATTGACCAACATTCGGCTGTCGAACGACGTGACGGAGGAGGAAGTCGCTCGCGCCGCCGCACGGGTCGGCGCCGATCGCATCATCCGGCGTCTGCCGAACGGCTATGCGCAGGTCCTCGGCGAGCGGGGCGCGTCGATCAGCGTCGGCGAGCGTCAGCTCCTGTCATTCGCTCGCGCCGTGGCCGCCGATCCCGCGCTCTTGATCCTCGACGAAGCCACCAGCGCGGTCGACAGCGAGATCGAGGCCGAGATCCAACGAGCGCTGGGAGAGCTGATGCGAGGCCGAACGACGATCGCGGTTGCGCATCGCCTGAGTACGATCGTCGGTGCTGATGAGATCCTCGTCCTGCACCACGGGCACGTACGGGAGCGTGGAACGCATCGCGAACTCCTCGCCAAGCATGGCTTGTACGAACGTCTGTATCGCCTGCAGGCTGGTACGATTCGGGACGCGTTACGCGATCGCCGCCACGATGCGCTCGGTGCGGGCGCGTGACGCTTGCCATGCCAAGGGGCGATGGCGTACCTTCTGCCCGACCCGTCGCCGCTGAGCACACTACCCCACCTATGCCGGTCCTCAAGGTCAACAATCAGCAATACAAGCTTCGCCCTGGTCAGCACAGGGTGGGCGGGGGCGAAGACGTAGACATACCCATCGTCGCGGATGGGGTTCAGGCGATCGTCGACGTTGGCGACAGCGACCACGTCGTGATCCGGCCCGCCCCGGAATCCAGCGTGCGCGTCAACGGCGTGCCGCTCGCGACGCCGTCGCCGCTGATTCATGGCGACAAGCTCGAGATCGCGGGCCAGGAGATTCTGTTCGCCGACGAGACATCAATCGGGGATACGCAACAGATATCCAAGATCGATCCGGCGCTTCTTCCCGCTCCGGAGCCGGAGCCCGGCGCTCCCAAAGGCCCGCCGAGCGGCGGCCGGCTCATCTCGCTGGTCGACGGGAAGGAATATGTGGTCCCTCCGGCTGGTCTGAAGATCGGTCGAGACCCGGGCTCAGACGTGGTCATCAACCAATCGCAGGTTTCCCGACGCCACGCGACGATCACGGCGACGGCTCAAGGTTACGAGATCAAGGACTACAGCTCCAATGGCCTGAAGGTGAACGGCCTCAAAATCGGCGCATCGTACGTGCTGTCGCGAGGCGACGTTCTCAAGATCGGGACCGAGGAATTTCGGTTCTACGCCGAGAACGTCGCGCTTGCGCCTACGCTCGCGTTCGGGGCCGTGCCGCACCCACGCCCCAAACGAACGCCGACCGTCAGCCGCCGGACGAGCGGCGCCAGCGAGGCCGCGCTGGCGACGACGGGTACGGCGCACCGGACTTCCGGTGAAGTTCCGGCGGCGGCTCGGCCGCAAGCCGCGCCGACATCTCGCAAGTCGAAGGATCAGAGCTGGATGTGGGGGCTTTTGATGCTCGCTCTGTTGGCCGCCGCCTTCTACTACTTCATTCGCTAAATGGTGCGTCTTCTTCACGCCGCACGGACCGACGTCGGCATGATCCGGTCCGGGAACGAAGACAACTTCGCCGTGCGCGATTGGGGTAATCGCGGACTGTTCATCGTCGCCGATGGCATGGGCGGCCACGCCGCTGGCGAAGTTGCGAGCGAAATGGCCGTGCAGACGATCGAGCGCGAGCTGGAGACGCTCAGGGACCCCAACGACCGCGAAGCTGGAGAGAAGCTCGCCGAGGCGCTACGCGAAGCCAACCGGACGATTCACGACCGCACGATTACCGAAGTAGACAAGCAGGGCATGGGGACCACCGCGTCGGTCCTCATGGTCTGGGAATCGAAATATCTGATCGGGCAGGTCGGTGACTCCCGCGTGTACTTGCTGCGCGACGGCGAGTTGCAGCAGCTGACCAAGGATCATTCGTACGTGCAGGAGCAGGTCGACGCCGGCTTTCTCACCCCGGAGCAGGCGCGCTACCACCCCTACAGCAACGTGATCACGCGATGCGTGGGGGCGAGTCCCGAAGTCGAGCCAGACATCTATCACGGAGAGGTCCGGGTCGGCGATCTGTTCCTGGTCGCGAGTGACGGACTCACGGGCATGGTCGACGATCGGCGCCTCGCCATTCTGCTCATGTCGCGCGCGGCCCCCGAGCGCAAAGTCCACGCGCTCATCGCCGAGGCAAACGGCCGCGGCGGCCTCGACAACATCACGGCGATCGTTGTCCAGATCGCACCCGACGAAGCGCCAGTCTCTCGCGAGGATTCCGTCGCACCGCGTTGAGCCGAACGTTCGGCGCCGGGAGTGAGGGAAGGCGCCAACAAGTCTGCATCCCAGGACGTAGCTCTTCGCCGGCCACGGATTGCTTCGCAGCTCCGCTGGTCGCAGAATGGTCCCAACCACTTCCCTTTGCACCGAGGGATCGCATGTCCACGCGCCTACTGATCACCCACCGCGCCGCACGCGCCGTGGCCGGAATTCTCACGCTCGTTGCCGTTCCGCTCCTGGCGCAGGAGCACGCGAACAAGGCCAACTGGGAGCTGGCGGAGAAATTCTCGCCGCAGAACCTGCGTTCGCGTATCTACACGTCGGCCGTGACGCCGCATTGGCTCGGGCAGAGTGATTCGCTGTGCTACGACTGGAAGGACCGTACGGGCACGACGTTCCTGCTCGTCGTCCCACCGAGCAAGACGAAGAAGCCGCTGTTCGATCAAGCCAAGCTCGCGGCGCAGCTCTCGGAAATGAGCCGCCACGCGCACGATCCGCAGAACCTGCCATTCAATTCGCTGACGTTCGCCAAGGATCGAAAGACGTTCACGTTCACGGCGGACAGCGCTCGGTGGGAGTGGACCGTCGCCACCGAGACGTTGAAGCGACTGGGTCCCGCCGCCGGCGGAGCGGCCGACGAGGAAGGCGCCGGGAGAGGCGGGCGCGGCGACGCACCGCCGACGCCTCCCGATACGGTGAATACCTGCGGCGGCCAAGCGGGCGGCGGCCGGGCAGGCGGGGGCGGTGGCGGCGGAGGCCAATTCGGCGGCGGGCGAGGGAACGAGTTCCGGAACTACTCGCCCGACAGCTCGATGTTCGCGTTCGCGCGTGAGCACAACCTGTTCGTCGTGAAGGTGTCGACGAAGGACACGATCCAGCTCACGCGCGACGGCGTGAAGAACTACAGCTTCGGCGCGCGGGACACGGTGCAGGAGCGCCAGCAGCAGGAGCTCCAGCGCGAGCAGCAACAGAACGACAGCGTGCAGCAGGGCGGAGGCACCGGCGGCGGGCGCGGTGGCCGGAATGCGGTCAATCGCGATCCGCGCGTGCGGGCCAATGTCGTATGGTCGCAGGATTCCAAGGCCTTCGCCGTGACGCGGATGGATCAGCGCAAGGTGGGCGAGCTGTTCCTCGTGAACAACCTCGCGAACCCGCGTCCGGAAATCATGTCGTACAGCTATGCAATGCCTGGTGAGCAGAATGTCGGCCAGGAAGAGCTGTACGCCTGGCACGTCGGCGACAACAAGCTGACGCCGCTGTCGCTGCGCAAATGGAAGGACCAGCGGCTGTTCGACCTCCACTGGAACGGCACGGCCGATCACCTGCGAATGGTGCGGCGCGACCGCACGCAGCGGCATCTCGAGCTGATCGACATAGCGCTGCCATCGCAGCAGACGACGCTGTTGCTCCGCGAAGACCTCGAGAACAGCTCGAGCGAGCGGCAGAACGTGCGCTACGTGAAGACCGGTGGCGACATGATCTGGTGGTCGGAGCGATCAGGGTGGGGACACTACTACCTGTACGACAACGCGGGTCACCTGAAACGTCCGCTCACGGCGGGTTCCTGGCGCGCCGAGCGGATCGTGGACGTCGATTCGGTGAAAGGGGTGCTCTATTTCACCGCGGTCGGACGTGAGCCTGGCGAGAACCCGTACTACTCGCACACGTACCGCTTGAACCTCGACGGCACCGGCTTCGCGCTGCTCGACGGCGGCAACGCGACGCACGATTCGCGGCTGTCGCCAAACCGGCGATGGATCGTCGACAACGCCTCGCGCGTCGATCTAATACCGAAGGCGGTGCTCCGCGACGCGACGGGCAAGCCGGTGATGGATCTCGAGACGATGGACGTCTCGCGACTCGCCGAGCTGGGTTGGCGGGCGCCGGAGACGTTCCGCACCAAGGCGGCGGACGGCGTCACCGACATCTACGGCAACATGTGGAAGCCGTTCGACTTCGATTCCACGAAGAAGTACCCGATCATCGCCAACGTCTACCCGGGGCCGCAGACGGAATCGGTGAATTTCACCTTCTCGCCGTCGGCCGTGCCGCAACAGCTGGCGCAGCTCGGCTTCATCGTCATCCAGATCGGGAATCGCGGTGGCAGTCCGCAGCGGTCCAACGAATACCAGGCCTACAGCTACTACAACCTCCGCGACTACGCACTCGCCGACAAGAAAGCTGGTATCGAGCAGCTGGCGGCGGCGCACAAGTGGATCGACATCGATCGCGTGGGGATTTACGGCCACTCGGGCGGCGGTTTCCTGACCGCGGCGGCGATGCTCCTCCCACCCTACAACGACTTCTTCAAGGTGGGCGTGAGCGAATCAGGAAATCATGATAACAACATCTACAACCAGAATTGGAGCGAGCAATATCACGGTCTGAAGGTGATGGCCAAGGGCAGCACGCGGCAGGGCGTCCGGCAAGCGGGCAGCCGCGCCGGCGGCCCGGCGACCGCCGACGGCAATGGCAACGGCGGCGCGAGCGCGACATCGTCGTCGCCGCTGGCCGGACTGGTCGACGGCTCGATCGGAGCGGACGACACGACCGACGTATTTCAGATCCGAGTTCCGACGACGGTCGAGCTGGCCGCCAACCTCAAGGGCAATCTCCTGCTCGAGACGGGCGACATGGACAACAACGTCCATCCCGCAAACACGATCCGGCTGGTGCAGGCGCTGATCAAGGCGAACAAGCGATTCGACTTCATGTTGCTGCCCGGGAAGCCGCATGGTTACGGAGACATGGTGCCGTATACGAACCGGCTCATGTTCGAGTATTTCGCGGAGCACTTGCTGGGAGACTATTATCGCGGCGACGCGACATATCGAGGGAAGTGATGGTGGGGATATCAAAAGGCCCGCGCATTCGCGCGGGCCTTTTGATCGGTGGGGAGCCGCGCTGCGCGCGGCGGTTGGGAGCGCGGCGCTCCGCGCCGCGCGGTTGGGAGCTTCGGGGGCTTCGCCTCCTCGCGTTGGGAGCGCCTTCGGCGCGATAACTTCGAACTGCGAACGCCATTGTCGCGGGCCGATAGGCCCGATCCCGACGGCGAGCGGGCGACAGCCCGCGAAGCCTCCCAACCAGGGAGCGCGAAGCGCGACCACCCCACCGCCGCGCGGCGCGCGGCTTCCCACCAGCTTATCCGAGCAACCGACCGTCCAGCCGCGCCCGCACCTCATCCCGCGACGCACTCGCCAGGCGCACAATCCCCTCCGTCTCGAGCGACGTACGCCGCGCCGTGTACACCCGCAGCCATCTGGCCGAGCGATATAACTCCTCCGACAACTTCGGCAGATTGATCGCGCCTTCCCATCCAGCCGCCGTGACGCGCCGAACGCCGCCGGCCCGGCGCTGCACCAGAAGATTCAGACCGAGCATCTGCGTCTTCTTGGGATAGTCGAGCAGCAACTCGCCGGGTGCGAGCCCGAGCTCTCGCGCGAGAGCGTTCTCCACCGCCAGCGTCAGCGCGCGGTCCTCGGCGATCCATTCGCCGGCGTCGGGCGGGAGTGAAGCGGCGGGGCACTCGAACGCGCGCTTGTACAGGCGGCGCTCGCGGAGCGCGGCGAGCAGAGGGTTGGGCGAGCGCTGGCCAAGGGCGTGGAGCAGGCCTTCGTCGGTGAAGCCGGCGAGGGTGCGCGCATCGAGCGCGCCGGCGTCGAGCGCGTCGGCCACCAGGCGCTTGTACATCGCCGTCGCGCTCCGCACGGCGTGATGCCAGTAGACGTTGCGGTACATCTGGTAGCGCGCGAACAGCAGGGATTCGAGCGCCGACAAGCCCTTCTCGATCATTCCGATCCGCGGCGCGCCAGACTGCGGATCGCGCACGATCGTCAGCGTGTTGATCAGCCGATCGACGTCGATTTCGCCGTAGCTCACACCGCACATGAACGCGTCGCGGCGAAGGTAGTCGAGCTTGTCGAGGTCGATCGAGCCGGAGATGAGGCCCTGCAGCGGGCTGTCACTTTCGCCCCGGATGAGGGCCACGATGCGTTCCGGCGCATCGCGCCCGAGCACGCGGCGGAGCACGTCGCCCACCTCGCCGTCGCATATGAGCGGCCGCGCGACGTCCTCGTGCTTCATCGCGCCGATCTCCTCCAGCGCGTGCGAGAACGGGTAGTGCCCGATGTCGTGGAGCAGGGCCGCGGCGCGCGCGAGCTGGCACTCGTCGCGTGAAATGAGGGCGAAATCCTCCTGCTCCTCGAACAGCACGAGCGTGCGGCGGGCCAGATGGTAGGTGCCCAGCGCGTGCTCGAACCGCGAATGCGTGGCGCCGGGATAAACCAGGAACGCCAGCCCCAACTGTCGCACGTACCGGAGCCGCTGGAAGGCCGGCGTATCGATCAGCTCGAATGCGAGCGGGTCGAGCCGGATGTTGTTCCAGAGTGGATCGCGAATGATCTCGACGGGCATGACGGTGCGAGCGGTGGATGGATCGGCGCGGGAGTGGCCGTGGGTCGACGCCGGGTGCATCATTCCGCGTGACAGGTCGTATGATAGCCTCCATGGTCCCTGGCGGTGGGGACCGGAAGTCCGCAGTCGAAACCTCCTCATTCCCCGACGCGTAGAGATTCGCATGCCCACACCCGCCCAGCCTCAGACACCGCAAGCCGCGCCGCGCCCGGCCATCGCCGAACAGCCGGCGTCGATCGGGGCGCTGCAGAGCCAGGCCGTGGACCTGACGGCGCAGCTCGCCGGTTTGCGAGTGGAGCAGCGGGTGCTCCGGAGCCAGATCAATAGCCGCGGCTGGGATGCCTCCACACATCCGGAGCAGCTCGCGCGCTACGCCGAAGTGAATGCCAAGATCACGCGCGCCGAGGCTGACCTCGAGCGGGTGCGGTTGCAGATCGCCCAGCAGACCGGCGTTCCGACGGCACAGATCGGGTCGACGGGCCAGCTCGTTCCGCCACCCGCACCGCGCTTCAACCGGTCGGCGGATCCGGACATGGTCGTTGGCGTGTCGTTCGTGCTGGCGCTGTCCTTCGTGCTTCCGATATCGATCGCGATTGCCAAGCGGGTCTGGCGCGGCAAGTCGCAGGCAGCGGCACCAATGACCGACGAGATCGCGCCGCGACTCGACCGGTTGGAGCAGGCAGTGGACGCCGTGGCGATCGAGATCGAGCGGATCTCGGAGAGTCAGCGCTTCGTCACGCGGATACTCGCGGAGCGACCGCGGCCGGGCGCAAACGCGCCCGCCGCGCCGGCGACTCAGGACGCCGCGGCCGAACGGCCGATTCTCGCGTTGGGTGCCGGGCCCATGGAGCCCGTGCGCGCGCAGGAACGCGAGGGAATACGACAGGTGGTGACGCCGCACTGAGCGGCGTCGCCACGCGTCGGTCTTAGCCCTGCGGTCCCGCCGCGACCACGGACGACGGAACGAACCGCTCGTACTTGGCGAAGTTCTCGCGGAACATCGATGCCAGCTTCCGCGCCTGCGAGTCATACGCGGACTTGTCGCTCCACGTGTTCCGTGGATGGAGCACTTCGGTCGGGACGTCGGCGATGTGCCTCGGCACGGAGAGCCCGAAGACGGGGTCGCGCTCGAGCGGCGCGGAGTGCAGGTCGCCGCGCAGGAGGGCGTGCACCATCGATCGCGTGTGCGAGAGCTTCATGCGCGTGCCAACGCCGTACGCGCCACCCGTCCATCCGGTGTTCACGAGCCACACGTCCGACTCGTGGGCCTCGATCAGTCTGCCGAGCATCTCGGCGTACTTGGTCGGATGCCAGACGAGGAACACCGCGCCGAAGCACGATGAGAACGTCGCCTGCGGCTCCTTCACACCGCGCTCGGTGCCGGCGACCTTGGCGGTGTAGCCGGACAGGAAGTAATACATCGCCTGGTCACGCGTCAGCTTGGCGATGGGCGGCAGCACGCCGAACGCGTCGGCGGTGAGGAAGACGATGTTTTTGGGATGCCCGCCGCGCCCCGACGGGACGTTGTTGGGAATGTAGTGCAGAGGATAAGACGCGCGGGTGTTCTCGGTGATCGACTGATCCTCGAACCTGACCTTTCGCGTCATGTCGTCGAGCACGACGTTCTCGAGGATCGTGCCGAAGAGTTGGGTGGTGCGATAAATGTCGGGCTCGCCCTCGGCCGAGAGGTTGATCACCTTGGCGTAGCAGCCGCCCTCGTAGTTGAACACGCCCTCCGGCGACCAGCCGTGCTCGTCGTCGCCGATCAACGATCGTTTGGGATCGGCGGAGAGCGTCGTCTTGCCGGTGCCCGACAATCCGAAGAACAGGGCGGTGTCTCCGGACGGACCGATGTTGGCGGAGCAGTGCATCGAGAGCACGCCCTGCTTGGGCATGTAGTAGTTCATCACCGTGAACATCGCCTTCTTGAGTTCACCGGCGTAGCGCGTGCCGCCAATGAGAATCATGCGCTTGGCCAGGTTCAAGACGATGAACGTGCCCGTTCGCGTGCCGTGTCGAGCCGGATCGGACTCGAACTCCGGCGCGTGGAGGACGGTGAAGTTGGGATCGAAGGTCGGCAGCTCGGTGACGTCGGGGCGGATGAACATGTTCCGCACGAACGCCATGTGCCACGCGCTCGGGCTCACGTATCGGACCGAGAGGCGATAGGCGGGGTCGGCGCCGCAATACAGATCCTGGACGAACAGCTCCTCGCGCGCGTCGAGGTAGGCGCGCACGTCGGCGGCGAGTGCCTCGAAGTGCGCCTCGGAGATGGGCTGGTTCACCTTGCCCCAATCGACGTCGTCCGCCGATGAGGATTCCTTGACGACGAACTTGTCGTTGGGCGAGCGGCCGGTGTGCGGCGACGTGACGGCGCAGAACGGCCCCATGTCGGCCAGCATGCCCTCGTCGCGGCGGACCGCGCTCTGGATCAGCACGGGGGGTACGAGATTCCAGTGCACCTCGCCGACCGGCGCGAGTCCCTGCGCTTCGAGGCCCACCTTTCCCTGATACCCGGCATCGTCCTGCGGCTGCGTCTGCGTCGCCATATGAGAAGTCATAACCTCGAGAAGATCGTTGGACTGGGGACGCCGTTCGCGTTCCGCGCGACGGCGTCCACGGGTGCGGACCGCTCCTGTGCGTCGACGACGGCGACGGCCGCCATATTGACGATGTCCTGCACGTCGGCGCCACGTTCGAGCACGTGGACGGGGCGGCTCATGCCGACCAGGATCGGTCCGATGGCCGCCGCGCCCCCCAGATGGTTCAACAGCTTGTACGCGATGTTGCCGGCGCTCAAGTTCGGGAAGATCAACACGTTCGCCTGCTCCTTGAGCGTGCTGAACGGGTAGTCCCGCTCGATGATCTCCGGATCGAACGCCGTGTCGGCCTGCATCTCGCCGTCGACGACGAGCGAGGGGTCGCGCTGACGAAGCAGCTGCACGGCGCGCGCCATTTTCTCCGCCTCGGGATGCCGAACGGACCCGAAATTCGAGAACGAGAGCATCGCGATGCGCGGCTCGACGCCCATCGTACGCGCGATGCGTGCGGCGGAGTAGGCGATCTGCGCCAGCTGTTCGGCCGTGGGATCGATCGTGACGGTGGTGTCGGCGCAGAACACGAGATGCTTCTCGAACACGAGCAGGTACATCCCGCTCACGAGACCGGCTTTGGGATGCGCGCCGATTACCTCGAGCGCGGGCCGGATCGTCTCGGGATAGTGCAGGTTCACACCGGAGACGAGCGCGTCGGCGTCGCCGCGCACGACCATGCACGAACCGAAGTAGTTGCCGTTGTACAATCGCCGGCGCGCTTCGTCGAGGCTCATGCCTTTGCGCTGGCGACGCGCCCACATGTGCTGCGCGTACTCATCGCGCTTGTGCGACGTGGCGGGGTCGTCGATCTGTATCTCGTCGAGCGGCACGTTCATGCCGCGCGCCTTGCGCTCGATCGTCTCGCGGTCGCCGAGCAGGATCGGCTGCGCAATGCCGTCCTCGACGCAGATGCGCGCCGCGCGGATGACCTTGGGCTCTTCGCCTTCGGGAAACACGACGCGCTTGGGATTGCTGATCGCGCGGTTGATCAACCCGCGCATCACGCCGCGCGCCCGGCCGAGCCGGGCCTCGAGTCGCTCGCGGTAGTCGTCGACGTCGATGAACTCGTTCGCGGCGCCGGAGGCGACCGCGGCCCAGGCGACCGCCGGCGCGACCCACAGTAGCACGCGCGGATCGAACGGGAAGGGAATGAGATACTCGGGGCCAAACTGCACGTCCTGCAATCCGTACAGCGCGGCGACGCTGTTCGGCACCGCTTCCTTGGCGAGGAGCGCGAGGGCGCGTGTCGCCGCCATCTTCATCTCCTCGTTGATCTCCGTGGCGCGCACGTCGAGCGCGCCGCGGAAGATGAACGGAAAGCCGAGGACGTTGTTGACCTGGTTCGGATAGTCGCTGCGTCCCGTGGCGATGATCGCGTCGTCGCGGACGGCGCGCACTTCATCGGGCAGAATCTCCGGGTTGGGATTCGCCAGCGCGAAGATGATGGGACGCTTCGCCATCCGCGCCACCATCTCGCCCGTCACGGCGCCCGCGACCGACAGACCGACGAACACGTCCGCGCCAACGAGTGCGTCGGCGAGCGTGCGCGACGTGGTGTCCGCCTGGAATCGGGCCTTGTAGCGGTCGATCTCGCCGGGGCGGCCTTTGTAGATCACACCCGCGCGGTCGCACAACAGAATGTTCGACCGCTTTGCGCCGAGACGCACATAATGCTCGGCGGTGGAGATGGCCGCGGCGCCGGCGCCGGAGAACACGATCTTGATGTCCGCCAGCTTCTTGTCGACGAGCTCGACGGCATTGAGCAATGCGGCGCCGGAGATGATCGCCGTGCCGTGCTGGTCGTCGTGGAAAACCGGAATCTTGAGTGTCTTGCGGAGGGTCTCCTCGATGTAGAAACAGTCGGGCGCGCGAATGTCTTCGAGGTTGATTCCGCCAACGGTGGGCTCGAGCAGCTGGCAGAACCTGATCACGTCGTCCGGCTGCTCGGATCCGACCTCGAGATCGAACACGTCGAGATCCGCGAACTGCTTGAAGAGATTGGCTTTGCCTTCCATCACCGGCTTGCCGGCGAGCGCGCCGATGTTTCCCAGGCCGAGTACTGCCGTGCCGTTGGTGACGACGCCAACGAGGTTGCCCCTGGCCGTGTAAGTGTAAGCGAGGTCAGGATCTTGCTTGATCTCGAGGCATGGCTCGGCAACGCCCGGCGAATAGGCGAGCGACAGATCCCGCTGGTTGGCCAGCGGCTTGGTCGGCACGACCGCGATCTTGCCGGGCCGGCCGTGGGCATGATAATCCAGTGCGTCTTGTCTTTTTGTCATGACGAACTTGAAAACTAGCCGCTCCCCGTTCCGCTGTCAGTCGCCCGCGGCCGTGCCCTGCCGTGGCGAGACCGTCGGGCCGCGCCGCGGGAGCCGCGCGTAATGGGCGCCGAAGCGGCCGGGCGCGCGCGATGGCGGCGTACGATCGTGCTGCTCATCGCTTTCACGCTGGTCGAGCTTGGGCTGGCGTTCGTCGTCCACCTCGCGCCGGCGATGCGCGTGCTGATGCGGCCGGTGTACGTCGTTGTCGCGATCGCCTTTTTGTTCACGCTGTACGCGGCGACTCGTCGCCGCCACGGCGATCGCCGGCACGGGGAGCGCCGGCAGCCCGGCGCGCCCTGAACCGCCGACGTCACACTTCCAGATGGTCGCCGTCGCGAGCGACGAACAGATACAGCACGGGCATCAGGAAAACGCTGATGAGCAGACGTGAAAACATACCGCCGACGATGACCAGAGCGAACGGCTTCTGTGTGTCCGACCCGACGCCGGTGGACAGCGCGGCAGGGAGCAGCCCGAGCGCGGCGACGAGCGCCGTCATCATGATCGGCCGAAGCCTGAGCAGCGCGGCGGCCCGAGTCGCCTCGGCGATGCCGAATCCGCCGAGGCGCAGCTCGTTGGCGTAGGAAATATAGACGACGGCCGTCTGCACGGAGACGCCGAACAAGGCGAGGAATCCGATCATCGAGGAGACGGAGAATGGCGTCCCGGTGATCCACATCGCCGCGAGCCCACCGAGCGGCGCCGACAGGATCACACCGAGCACGGTGATCATCGGGAACTTCAAATTCTTGTACAGGATGAAGAGGATGGCGAAGATCAACACCACGGTGAGCGGCAGCACGAGGTTGATCTGCGCGCGCGACGCCGTGTACTCCTCGAACTCGCCGCCCCAGCGCACTGAGTAGCCGATCGGGAGCTTGACGGTCTTCTCGACCGCAGCACGGGCGTCAGCGACCGCGCTCGCGAGGTCGCGTCCCTCGACCGAGTATTGGACGCCGATGTAGCGCGAATTGTCCTGACGGTAAATGAACGCCGCGCCGTTGGCGATCTGCACGTCCGCGACTTCGCGGAGGGGTACCTGATGTCCATCCGGCGTGGCGAGCAGAATGTTCGCGATGTGCTCTGGCGTGTCGCGATACTGCGCCTGCAAACGGACCACGAGATCGAAGGTCCGTTCGCCCTGTACGACCTCGGTGGTGGCCGCGCCCCCGACGGCCGCTTCGATGACGCCGTTGATCGCGTCGGTGCTCAGGCCGTACCGTGCCATGCGGGCGCGGTCGACCGTGATCGTGAGGCTGGGTTGGCCGAGCTCCTGCACGACCGTGACATGCTCGATGCCGTGCACGCGTTCGATGGTCGCCTTGATCGCGCGCGCTTTCTCTTCGAGGATGCTCAGATCGGTGCCGAAGATCTTCACGTCGAGCGACGCCTTGAGGCCGGTGAGCGCCTCGTCGACCGCGTCTTCGGCGGGCTGCGTGTAGTTGAATGTGATGCCCGGAAATACCGAGAGCTTTCGCTGCACGGCCTCGATGAGCGCGTCCTTGGATCGAAAGGCGCCGTTCCACTCCTTGTACGGCTTGAGGCCGACGTAGAATTCGGCATTGAAGAAGCCTGTGGGGTCGGTGCCGGCATCGTCCCGCCCGTGCTCGGATGCGACGACCGTGACCTCGGGAAAGCTCTGGAGAATTGCCCGGATCTGCGGGACGATCTGAGAGGACTCTTCGAACGAGATGGTGTACGGCATGGTCGCCCGCACCCAGAGCGAGCCCTCGTCGAGCTTGGGCATGAACTCGCCGCCGCGCGTCAACGCAATCCCGATCGACAGCACGAAGAATGCGATCGAAGCAGCGACCGTGGCACGGCCATGGCGCAGACACCAATCGAGCCCACGCGCGTAATGATCGCGGATCCACTCGAACGGACGGTTGGTTCGCTCACGCACGCCACGGCGGAGGGCCCACGCGCAAAGCACCGGTATCAGCGTCAACGTGAGGAGGCGCGAGCCGAACAGAGCGTAGATCGTGGTGTCCGCCATGGGCCGGAAGAGCTTCCCGGCAGGACCCGTGAGCGCGTAGATCGGCAGGAATCCCGCGACGATGACCGCGAGCGCAAAGACGATTGGACGATTGACCTCCGATGCGGCCTCGAAGATCACATCGCGAATCCGATACTCCGTGCCGTGCCGGCGCGCGAGTTGACGGTAGATGTTCTCGACCATGACTACGGCGCTGTCGACGAGGATGCCGAAGTCGATGGCGCCGATCGAGAGCAAGTTTGCGGGAATGTCCGACAGGTCGAGAAAGATGAACGCGACGAGGAGCGACAGCGGCACCGCAACGGCGGCGATGAGCCCGGCGCGCACGTCGAACAGGAAGAAGATCAGCACGAGCCCGACGAGCGCGATACCGAGCGCGAGGTTCTCGGTGACCGTGTGCGCGGTGAGCTGAATGAGATCACTGCGGTCGTAGAACGGGACGACCTTTACGTCCTTGGGCAGAATGTGATCGTTCAGCTCGCGCGTCTTGGCTTCGACGCGTTTCAGGATTACCTGTGCCTGCTCGCCGGTGCGCATCAGGACGACGCCTTCCACGGCATCGTCCTGCTTGTTGAAGCCAAACTGTCCGAGGCGCGGCGCGTGCCCGATCTCGACTGCCGCGACGTCCTTGATCAATACCGGTACACCGTTCTTGACGGCGATGACGATGTTCCCGATGTCCTCGAGCGTCACGACCCGGCCGATCCCGCGAACGTAGAAGAACTGGCCGCCCTCCGAGATGAAACCGCCGCCTCCATTGCTGTTGTTCGCGGTGAGCGCGTCGGAGACATCGCTCATGGCAAGGCCGGCCCCGGCAAGCTTCGTGGGATCGACGAGCACCTGGTACTGCATCGTCTCGCCGCCCAGCGCGGCGACGTCGGCCACTCCCGGCACGGCGCGATACGCCTTGTCGAGCACCCACTCCTGCAGCACGTGGAGCTCCTGCGCCGTGCGGTCGGGACTCTGCAGCACGTAGCGGTATACAAGGCCGGATGGCGAGAATGGCGCCTCGATCTCGGTGTCGACGCCCTCCGGGAGCCCAGCGCCACTCAGACGCTCGAACACCTGCTGTCGCGCGAAATAGACGTCCGTCCCTTCGGTGAACGTCACGCGAATGTTCGCCAGTCCGTAGAGAGACACCGATCGCGTGACGACGAGGTTCGGAAGCCCATTGAGCTCCGTTTCGATCGGCACGGTGATCAGTCGTTCCACCTCTTCTGCGGCGTGGCCCGGCCACTGGGCGGTCAGCTCGACGCCCGGTGGTGACACGTCGGGATACGCGTCCACCGGTAAGCGCTTGAGCGAGAAAATGCCGACGCCGATGATTGCCAGCGTCACGAAAACGACCAGCAGCGGCTGCGTGACCGCCGCCTCCACGAGGTGTTGAATCGGGCCGCGACGCCCTTGTGCGCTGCTCGACGGCAGCGGTTCGCGCGGTGGACGGTCCCCGTCGCCAGCCGGCCTGGGCGGAGTCTCGGTGAACTGCTCGCTCACTGTGTCTCCGCGAACTGCAGGAAGAGCGCCCCTTCCGTGACGACCTGATCTCCCGGCGCGAGGCCGGCCTGCGCCTCGTACTGATCACCGACGCGACTGCCGAGCGTGATACGACGGCGCCCGAACCCGTTGTTTGCGGCGACGAACACGAACGGCAGGTTCTGTTCGTCTCGCAGCACCGACGAGAGTGGCACGAGAATGCCGCGGTGCTCGGTGCTGCTCTTGATCTGCACGCGCACGAACATGTCGCGACGGAGCAACTGCTTGTTGTTGGGCGTGAGGATCCGGACCTGCACCGCTTTCGTGCCGGGATCGGCGAGTGACGCGATGTAGTCGACGCGGCCGGGAACTGGCGCCCGCGCCACGTCGGTGACGACGTCGGCCGGCTGGCCGACCGCGACGTCGGGCAGATCGTTCGCGTATACGTTCGCCAGCACCCACATCGTGCTGAGATCGGCGATCGTGAAACAGGCCGTGCTGCCCGCCTGCAGCAGCTGTCCTTGCGAGATGAGCTTCTCGACGATCGTCCCGTCGATCGGCGCGCGAACGATCGCGGCAATCGACGCCGTCTTGCCGTCGCGGACTGCCTGGATTTGCGCTTCGTCGACGCCAAGCGCGCGCATGCTCTCGACCGCGGCGTCCACGTCGGCCTCGGCGGCCGCCAGATCGGCTTGCGCCTGCTCCAACTCGCTCCGGGCGAGCGCGTCGTTCTTGAACAGCGCCGAATCTCGATCGGCGATGCGTTTCGCATTCCGGTATGCCGACTGCGCCTTTCGGTAATCGGCGACGGCCGTCGCGAAATCGGGCGACGACACGTAGGCCAGCGGATCTCCGCGATGCACGACCATGCCTGGCGTGCCAATGACGCGCGTGGCCGGACCGGAGACGGGAGAGAGGACTTGCGTCGAATGGTCGCCGTTGAAGGCCACGTTCCCCGTCGCCTCGATCACCGGCCGAAACGCGACCGTCTGAACGGTGACGAGATGAATCCGCTGTCGCTGCTCGGGTGTGATCGTGAGATTGGACGGCAGCGATCCCGCCTGCGTTGTATCGCCGAACGTCGCCGATTTTTCCGACGAGCATCCAGCGGCGAGTGCCAGCACCGCGAGCAGCGTTGAGATCTGATTGCGCATGGTGTTCATGGATTGCGGGCTCCGCTCGTCGGAACCGGAAGGCCGAGTGCCCGATCGAGATCGGCACGCGCGGTGTTCGCGGCGGCGAGCGCCTCGGCGAGTTGGCTTTGCGCCTGCAGGAGGGCACTGCGCGCGGTGAGTACCTCGAGCGCGGACGATCCGCCGAGGGTGTAGCTGGTCGAAGCCACGCGATAGGCCTCGGTGGCGGCGGGGACGAGCTCATCGCGGATGAAGACGGCCTGGCGCATCGCGGTGCTCGCGTTCGCGTAGGCCGACCGAACGTCCTGTACGACCTGCGCGCGCGTGTCGCGGTAGGCCGCCTCGAGCTCGCGCTCGAAGTGACGCGCCTGCGCGATGTCGCCTCGGGCGTGCTGCCAGTAGAACGCCGGCAGCGGAAATGCGATGCCCGTCGTGAACTGCGCGGAGCCCGGCTGCGCGTAGTCGCGCGTGATCCCGAGCGTGAGGTCGGGAAGCCAGAACTCCCGGGTGAGGTTCGTTGTCGCGCGCGCACCGAGCTGCTGATTGCGGAGCGAGGCGATCTCGGGCCGGTTCGCCAGCGCGGTCTGTTCGAGCGTCGACGAATCGGGGAGGTCAGGCGGGAGGTCGAGCGTGTCGAGCGGCGCGACGGGCGCGGTGACCAGCCGGCCGAGCGTCCGATTGAGCGACGCCTGCGCGGTGGCCACGTCGCGCTCGTTCGCGATCAGGTCGTTGTCAGCCTGTGCAAGCCCGACCTGCGCCTGAATGACGTCCAGCTTGGCCGCGGTGCCACCCTCGTAGCGTGCCTGCGTGCGTCTCAGAAAGTCGGCGGCCAGCCCGCGAGCGTCGCGGAGGTTGTCCCGGTGCTTCAAGGCGACGAGAAGCGAGTCGTACGTGGCCGAGGCCTGCAACGCGATCGTCTGCTGCTGGAGGCGGTAGTTCGACTCGCTGGCTCCGATGTCGGCCAGGCCAATTCGGTTGTTGAGCCGAAACTTGTCCAGGAAGGGGATGCTCAGCCCGAGTGTTACCGGACGCGCGCCGGCGCCGCGGAACGCGAACGGGCCCGTCTCCTGGTCGTACGCCGCCTCGAGCGTTGGGTCGGGGACGGCGACCGCGCTCACGCGGCGCGCGCGCGCCTGCGCGGTCTGCTCGCGCGCGATCTCGAGTTGGGCGTTCCGCACCAACGCCTCGGCAATGGCTTGCCGGCGCGACAGCCGCAGCGAGTCGGCTTGCTGCGGGCCGGTTCGCGAAGGCATCGCGGTCTGATTTCGTTCTGGCGGCGCGAGCGCCGGACGACCAACGCCCGACGGCTGCGCGGACGCGACGCCGGCACACACGGCCAGCGCGCACAATCCTGTGGTAAAGCGCATGTTCTCCCTGAATGAAGCTGAGTCGATGGAACTACGACGGACTCAGATCACCGTGGGAGGCGCGCGAGGATTGTCCTGAGGGAATCGGTCGGAGGAAACTGCGTCGATGCTGCGTTGCGACGGCCCAAGTGCAACGTGCCGTACGCGGACAGGCGGAGCACTCGGGCGCCCGGTCGTGCCGTGGATCGACCGGGCCTGACAGGCGGCACAGGTAGCTTCGCTGTGCGCGTAGTGCTGCCGCGCCCCATCCGCCTCGACGTGCGAGCCCCAATCCCGCTCGCGACCTTCGGCGAGCGGCGAAAGCGCGACCGCAAGCTGCGCCGCCATCGCCAATAAGGCGAGGACGGTGACAAGCAGTCGGCGCCCGGTCCGGGCTGCGGGGATGTGGGACATTGCTCGTGTATGCTACGGATGAGGCCTCTGAATCGCTACCTCAATGTGGCTGCAGGGTTCCTGCTCTGTATGCAATACTTTGGAAACTCCATGAAACGGACGACTTCGGCTACGCCTTGAGCACATATCCGCGAAGCCTCGAGAGCATCCGTGCATCGGTCGCGGTGGGGTCCGTGCCCTTGGGCGTCTCGATCACCTTGGCGATCGTCGCCAAGCGCGCGTCGTTCATGATCTGGCGAAACGCCTGCTCGCCCAGCGAGCCCTCGCCGATCAGCTCGTGTCGGTCGCGCCTGGAATTGAACGGCGTCTTGGAGTCGTTGAGGTGCAGCACCTTGAGCCGCGATGCCCCTAGTTCATCATCGAACCGCCTCCAAACGTCTGCGTATCCGTTCACCAGGTCGTAGCCCGCCGAGTACGCGTGGCAGGTGTCGATGCAGACGCCAATGCGCGCACGGAATGGCTCGGGCACGCCCTCGATCAAGGCGGCAAGGTCCTCGAAGCTCGAGCCGATCGCCGTTCCGCTTCCGGACGTGATCTCCATGCAGAGAATCGTGCGGCCGGGAACGCGCGACAGAGCTTCGGTGATGGCGTCTGCATTGCGACGAATGCCGCTGGTGCGATCGTCGATGTAATTGCCCGGGTGCGAGACGAGGTACGTGAGGGCGAGCGCCTCGCATCGCGCCAACTCCGCGACGAACGACTCGATCGAGCGACGCCGCAAAGTTTCGTTGGGGCTGGCGAGGTTGATCAGATAGGAATCGTGCGCAACGGTCTCGCGGACCCGCGTGGCCCCGAGCGCGGCGCGAAACGTGGCGCACTCGTCGTCCTCGCACGCGCGGTCGGCCCAGCGATTCGCCATTTTGGTAAAGATCTGCATGGCGGTGGCGCCGATCGCCCTGGCGCGCGGCGGTGCTTCGTGCGTCCCGCCGGCAATCGAGACGTGCGCGCCGAGCAGCACATCGTCTTCCCACACCGGCGCGACCCAGGATGGATCGTTCGCGCTATCGGTCTTCGGATTGAACGCCGGCTTTCGCGTGATCGGCTTTGGCGACTTCGCGGGCTTGCCGGGCTTGGTCCCTTTGGCCGGCGACTTTCGTGGCGCCGCGGAACGCGGCTTGGCGACGAGCTTCCTGGCGGCTGGACGCGGCGTCTTGCCGGCGGCCTTCCTGCTCGAGGACTTTCGCGCCGATTTCTTCTTCGCGCCACGCTTCCGCGGCGCTGGCTTACGCGTCGAACTCCGGCGACTTGCCATGAAACGCTCGCCCGCAGCGCGGGCAGTGAAGGGGTCCGGGCTCGGTCAGTGCGAAATCGAACGACCGTCCACAGGTGCAGGCCGACTCGAGGCCGTCGTGTCCACAGCCGATACAGTAGCGATCGTCCGGCTCGTAGGAGCGAAACCGGCCGCAGACAGCGCAGCGTTTGGCCACATGGTTGGACATCGGCGAAATGTAGCGCGCGGGGGGCGTAGTTCGCGCAATTAGGGTCAGAGTCGAATTGCGTTTTTTTGATTCGACTTCTGCCGGCCTTCATGCATCTCGCGGGACAGGAGTATGACGCGTGCGGACGCCCTGGTTGGTGCAGGGATGCCCGGGTTCGATGTCCAATCAGCTCAATGCGCCGCGTCAGGCCCTGGCGAGAGCGTGTCGGTGCGGGAGGGCTCGGTGCGGCTGATTGGGTTGGAACAATTGGGACACGGATCTGACGAATTGAACGGATCGAACCTGGTGGCGCGACGGTGACGTCTCACAACGCGCAGGCAAGGCGCTTTGATTGGAAGCGCCGCTCGGTCAGCCACCGGAAGCCGCCCGAGCGGCCTTACCCAAGAAAAGTTCGTCCGGGCGCGTGGCGATGCGGGCGCGCGTTCAGGGGAGGAGCGATCCGTTTTGGTCCGCCCCATCCGCGTCAATCCGTTTCCCAAAGCAGTTGTAGTTGTACTCGCACTTGCCGTCGCACTGGCACTCGGAGGGCCCGTTCCCCGACTCCGTGATCTTCATTAATTCGACTCTGACCCTTTTTAGCCGGGCCCTCGTCCTACCGCCGGTCCCGCAACCATCCTGCCGGGTCAACCGACGCCGGCCGTCCATCCGCGCCCGCGTGACGGATCTCGAAGTGGACGTGTGGCGGCAGGTCGGGGTCGGAGATGCCCACGCCACCGATCACCTGTCCCTTGGCGACCATTTGCTGCTGCCGGACGTCGGCGCGCGACAGTGAGCCGTAGATCGAATAGTCGCCGCCGCCGTGGTCGATGATCACAGTGAGTCCGTACGTCCCGAGCGGGCCGACGCTGACGACGCGGCCAGGCGCAACGGCGGTCACACCGGCGCCGATCGTGCTCTTGATGCCGACGCCGTTCCACCGAATGGTCGTGTTGCTCGACGTCTGCGCTTTGCCAAAGCTGTAAATCAGAGATCCGTCGACTGGCCAATCGAGCTGGCCGTACTCGTTCGTGCGAATGCTGCTCACCGAGCGGCGGATGCTCGGCAGCACGGTCTCGGCGCGTCGGCGGTCGGTCTCGAGCGACGTGATGAGATTGGAGAATTGCAGCTCCGTCGCCCTGATCTGCGCGAGCCTCGCCGCGGTCGCTCGCGCCTGCGCCTCCGTCTGCGACAAGCTCACGCCACGCTGCTGCTGGAGCTGCCGGAGCTCTTCTTCCTCGTGCTGCTTATCGGATCGATTTTCTGCCAGCGCGTTCTGCAACCCGACGAGCCGCTCGCGCTCGGACCGCACCTCGTTGCGCAACACTTCGACGCGGCCAACGAGCACGCGATCGTGAAGCGCGAGGAGGTGGAGATACTTGTAGCGTGCCACCAATTCGCCGAACGAGCGCGCCGAGAGCAGCGCCTCCGTCGTGAACATCGGGCCGCGCTTGTAGATCTCGATGAGACGCGCCCGCAACGCGCCCTTCTTGCCGGTCAGCTCGCGCTCGGCGACGTTCACCTTTCGGGACGCGGAATTCACCTCGGTGGCGATCATGCCGAGCTGCGCGTCGATCGCGTTGATCAGGCGACCGGTCGCGTCCGCGCGCCGGTCGAGGTTGGCCATCTCTTCGCTCAGGTCGTGGGCCGTCGACTGCAGCTCCGCCTGACGACGCTCGAGCTCCTCGCGCTCACGACGGATGCGGAGAAGCGTGTCCTGCTGGGCGCGCAGCCGTGGATCCTGCGCGCGAAGCGCGCCCGGGCAGGCGAGAAGCATCGAGGATACGAGCAGCGCGGCGCTCGCGCAGGCTCGAGCGACCGCTCGCATACCCGGACGCCCCACGGTCATATGTGCTTGAGATGCCTGCCGATGGACACCGCGCTGCCGGCGAGGCCGATCAGCGCGCCCGAGGCGAGTCCGAGGAACGCGATGCGCGAAGTGAAGAAGACCGTCTCGAAGTGCAGATACTTTTCGAGGGCCTGCATGGCGATGTACGACATGAACAGGGCGAGCACGCCGCCGAGGATTCCCTTGATCGAACCCTCGATGAGAAACGGCCGCCGAATGAAGCCGTTCGTCGCGCCCACGAGCCGCATGATCGAGATCTCGCGGCTGCGCGCCAGCACGGCCATGCGAATGGTGGCGCCGATGATGATCACCGCCACGCCGGCGAACGCCAGCCCGAGCACTGCGCCCGCCACACCGGCGATGTTTCGAAGCCGATAGAGCTGCGTGATCCACTCGTCGCCGTAGCGCACGTCGTCCACGAACTCGTAACCGCGGAGCTTGTCGGCGACACGGCGCACGGTGGCCGGATCGCGGTTGCCCGGCCTGAGCTTGACGTCGAGTGAGGCGGGCAGGAACTCGAACTCGAAGACGTCCTTGAACTCGCCCAGCTCGCGCTTGGCCCGCTCGAGGGCTTCCTCCTGCGTCACCGCGTCGACGCGCAGCACCTCGGGAAATTTCGCGATCTCATCCGACGCCGCGGCCACGACTTCGATGGGCGTCTTGTCGGCGATGAAGGCGCGAATCTCCACACGTTCTTCGACCCGCTCGAGCGCCTTCCGGATGTTGAGTGCGACGAGCCCGAATAACCCGAAGGCGAACAGCGAGAATGCAATCGTCGTGACGCTCAGCACGCTGAGCAGAGGGGAACGACCAAACGCCGTGACAGCGGTCCGCAGCGACGGCATCAGTCGATCTCGACGGGAATCTTCGCGGCGTCGGCGGAATCGAACACGATCTCGCCGTGGTTGAGCTCGATGCAGCGGTACTCGCTGCTGCGCACCAGGTCGAGATCATGGGTCGCCATGATCACAGCGGTGCCCGATGCGTTGATCTCGCGAAGCAGCTGGAAGATGCCGCGCGTGGCGCGCTCGTCGAGATTCCCCGTGGGCTCGTCGGCAATCAGCACGAATGGGTCGTTGACCAGCGCGCGGGCCAGCGCGACTCGCTGCTGTTCGCCGCCGGACAGTTCGCGGGGAAAGGCGGTGGACTTGGAGGCCAGCCCCACCTTGGTGAGCACGCGCGCCACCTTGTCTCCGATCGTGGCGCGTGGCGCGTTCGTCACCTCGAGCGCGAACGCCACGTTCTGCTCGGCCGTCCGATCGTCGAGCAGCTGGAAGTCCTGAAAGACGATTCCAAGGCGGCGTCGCAGCTTCGCGATGTCACGCTGCTTGATGTCCGTGGAACTGTAGCCGCTGATCCGCACGTCGCCCTTGTTGGGGCGCTCGTCCATGTACAGCAGCTTGAGGATCGTACTCTTGCCGGCGCCGCTCGGGCCGGTCAGGAAAGCGAACTCACCTTTGGCGACGCGAAAGCTGAGGTCTCGGAGCGCGGCGGATCCGCCGGCGGCTCGCGGATAGATCTTCGTGACGTGGTCGAAGCGTATCATGGCTAAAGTTCAGACGCACCGACCCTCCCGGCGTCACCGCCCGCGTCCGACCATTGCCATGCTGGCTGCGAGGTGATCGTGTCGAGGATCGCCTTGAGCAGCCCAATGAGGAGCGGTCCAAGCAGAATGCCCACGAGGCCGAAGGTGTACACACCCGTGACCAGCGCGACCAGCATCCAGTAGAAGTTGAGTACCTTCGACCGCGCCGCGGCGATCTTGGGCCGCATGAAGGTCGAGATGTACACGGTGTTCACGACGAACCCGATCAACACCATCGCCAGTGCCTGTCCCGGTGCGTCCCGGAAGACTGCCAGCCACGCCGCCACCGGCAGGTAGACTGTCCACGAGCCGACGATCGGGAAAAAGCCGATGATGAACGACAAAATCGCCAGCACGCCGGCGAGCGGCACGTGGAACACCAGATTCATTGCCAGGATGATGACCGACTTGATCGTCTGCGTGAGGAACGTCGAGTAGATCGCGCCGTACAGAACGCCGCGCATGTTGGCTTCGAGCGCCGTCGACAGCTCGCCGTAACGCGGCGGGATCCGCTGGCGGATGTACGCCACGATCTCGTCGGCATCGACCATCACGTAATAGGACGTGAAGATGAAAATCGTCGCGGCCACGGCGAGACTGGTGAGCGCGCTCTTCAGACTGCCCAGGATGTTCGTGCCGTAGTTCGTCGCGACGGCAACGTAGTGCTGCACCGCCTCCTTGGTGCTCGCCGCCTGAAGGAAAGGAAGCCGGTGGAGTGACTGATCGATCCTGGTCGCGATCTCGTCGCGGTGCACGCTCGCGTACGACGCGACGTCGGCGATCTCCTCGTAGCTGTATCCCGTCAGGACGAGCGCGGGGCCGATCAGCAGCAGCAGAGTGAGCGTCGCCGAGGCAATGCGGTTGGGAACAAACCGCAGGATCCACAGATAGACGGGCCGCATGTACATGGCGACGATCACGCCGAGGATCGTGGCGATGATGACCGTCCGAACCATCCACAGGAACAGCACCAAAATGATCACGAAAAGCATCGTCGTGACCATCATGCGGCGCAGCTCGGGCAACGTCAGCTCGGCGAGCGTCGGCGCGTCCCGGCGCTCCAGCCTGCGTCGGTCCGATGCCCCAATTTTGATCGGTTCGGCCATCTAATGCAGAGCCTGTTCGATGTCTCCGATCAGGTCTTTAGCACTTTCAATGCCGATGCTCAGCCGTAAAAAGCCATCGGGAATGCCGGCGCGGGCGCGCTCGGCGGCCGTCAAATGCGCGTGGGACGTATACCTCGGCTCCGAGACCAGCGAATCGACGCTGCCGAGGCTCGGCGCGTGCCGGAAGATCTTGAGCTTCGAGAGGAATTCGTCGGCAGCGTCGGCTCCGCCAGCGAGCTCGATCGCCATCATGCCGCCGTAGCCGTCCATGAGGGCGGACGCGACCGCATGGTCGGGATGGTCGGGCAGACCCGGGTAGTGCACACGCTTGATACCCGACTGCTTGGTGCACCACTCCGCGATCTTCATCGAGTTCTCGTTGTGCCGCTGGATGCGGACGTCGAGTGTCTTGAGCCCGCGCTCGAGGAGCCACGCCGCGAACGGGTCGGGTGCCTGGCCCCACAACATCATCTTCTGGCGGACTTCTTCGACGTAGGACGCCGTGCCGCACACGATACCGCCGAGCACGTCCGAGTGGCCGTTCAGGTACTTGGTCGCCGAGTGGATCACGACGTCCGCGCCGTGCTCGAGCGGCCGCAGATTGATCGGGCTCGCGAACGTCGAATCCACGACGAGCGCGATCCCCAGCTCGCGCGCGATGTAGCTCAACGGCCGGAGATCCAGCACCCGGCACGTCGGATTGATCGGTGTCTCGATGAAGATCGCGCGCGTCGACTTGCGCAGCTTGCGGCGCCACGCGCGCACCTCGAATGGATCGATCAGCGTGACGTCGATACCGAGCGACACGAACTCCTTGCTGAGGAGCGCCGACACGCCGCCGTAGATCATACTGCTCGCCGCGATGTGATCTCCGGGGCGGAGCAGCGCGAGCAGCGCGCAAGCGACCGCGCCCATGCCGCTGCTGAGCAGCACGGCGCTCTCCGCGCCCTCGAGCGCGGCGACACGCTCGTGCACGAGCTCCGCGTTCGGCAGGTTGCCGTATCGCGGATACCGCAAGCCTTCGCCGGTGCCGAGCGGCTGAATGAAGTTGACCGACTGGTAGAGCGGAGGAACGACCGGGGTGTCCGACTCACGTCCGGTGGCGCCGGCGTGCACCGTCATGGTGGACAACGAGGGACCAGCCGACTTGCGTGGACTCACCGTGTTCCTCAGACGTAGGCGGTCGACGGACGACCGCGACGATCGAAGTCGGGCTTGACCACCCGAACGGTCTCCGACGGGGCGGCGCCGAGCACGTCGCGAAGCACGACGTTGCCCAAACGGACGTCGTCATCGACGTGGACCGTGGCCAGTTCCTGCCGGCGCGGTCCGTAGACCCAGGCCAGCTCGCCGTCGGTCAGGAGGCGTGATTGCGCGTCGCGCGGATTCATGACCACCATGGGGCCGCGCTCCTGATCGCCGCGCTTGGTCGCGATGAGATCCGCGACGCGAAGCGGCCGATTGAGCGTCTCGCTATCCACGCCGATCGCCCACGGCGACGTAATGCCCGTCGACCTGCATGACGAGCCGCCGCCGGCAGAGGTTGTCGAGCGCCTCGCGCGCATGCGCCGTGTCGGAGCCGGTCGCACAGGCCACTTCGTCGGCGCCGGCGGGACCGATGCGATATGTCGCCTCCCACGCGCGGCGCTCGTCGTCGCTCAGTACGCCCACGACTCGCACGCATCCGTCATCCTCGAGCGCTAGCGCCAGACCGTGGCGCTCGAGCACGGTCTCGATTGCGTCCCAATGATCGTCGCTCACACCGCGAAACAGGAAGTACGCGCTCTGGGGCGCGTCGTCCGATGCGTAGCGCATCAGCAGCTTGGCGACGATCTCGTCGGCGCAGGAGAAGTCGATCATCGAGACCTGCGAGAAGTCGATCACCGTGAGCGCGCGCTCGCGCGATTCGCTCACCAGCTGTTCGATCTGCGTCCGCACGGCCGCGCCGGTGGTTCGTGTGACGAGATTGGAATAGAGATCGCACGCGAGCGTCTGTCGCAGCACGCTGCTCACGTCGATGTGGTTCATCATCGCTCAGAACCTCCGCCCGGAACGGCCTCTGGAATGATGACTTGTACTTGCGCGCCTGGAAATGGGGAAAGTCCCTCGGCGAGCGGAACGTCGTCGTCCCAGCTCGGCACGATCGAAATGCGTGCCGTGCCGCTCCGGACGGACAGCTTTCCGTTCCACCGACCAACGTAGTTTCGCGCACCGGCCAGTCCTTGGCCACGTCCGCGGTCGCGGAACCGGCTCACGCCGCGAATGACTGCCTCCTCGAGCGCCGCGGCGTCGTCCCAGCGGGCGCTCGGCAGGTGGCCAGGCATCGACTCGAGCGAGCGGCGGAAGCCAAGGCCCGCGTCGCACACCGCGATCACCACCACGCGGCGTCCCAGGCGCTTGGTCCAGCGGTAGCTCTGCACCGCGACCCAGCCGCCGCGTCCGGCGTGCTCGATGATGTTCTGGCAAATCTCCGAGAGCGTCATCGCGAAGCCGATGATCGCCTTGGACTCGAGCTTGAGCTCCGTCTTGATGATGCGCTGCGCGCGCTCCTGCACGCGCCCCACCACGTCGTGCACGTCGTCGCTCTTGACGACTGGCGTGATCTCGAGGAGCACATTCGACTCGCCCGCATCCCGGCGCTTGGGGTAGCTGCCCGTCAGATCGTACACCGATTCGGCATGCTGAAAGAACGCCGCGCGCGCCCAGTACGACAGCGTCTCCTCCAGCTCGGGCACGGCGAAGGTCGGCCGCTCCTGGCGAGTCTGGGCCAGCGCCAAAAGCGCGGTGAGACCGTAGGGCGAGGCCCACCGCGCGTGGCGCGCATCCACGAGGAGCTTTGCGTCGTCGGGGAGCGTCGCCACCTGCTCCAGCACCTGTTCGAAGGAGAAGTCGTCGAGCGAGGGTGGAACGGTGATGACGTGGGTCACGTGAGGCTGATCTGTCCCCGGAGAAAGTTCGCAAGGCCGGTGGCACCGCGATACTCGACGTTGCGCGCCGCGGCATGATGCGCGGCGAGGATGGCGTCGCCAAAGTTATCACCGGCAAGCAGTCTGGAGAAATAGGTCGCGCCCCAGACGTCGCCGCATCCGGTCGGATCGCCGTCGCCCACCGTGCGCGGAACCGGCACGAGCGCCGTTCTGATTGGGCCCACCGGTGCGGCGAGCGCGTGTCCGCGCCGCACGTCGGTGAGTCGCTCGAAGTCCGGTGCCGCGAAGTACACGGCGCCGCGTTTCCCGAGCGTCACGACGAGGCATCGGACGCCGGCGTGAAGCGCCGTGGCGGCGAGCGCCATCGGATCCGGGGCGAGCATCGACATCTCGTCTTCGTTCACCTGCAGGAAATCGAAGCACTCGCACCACTCGCGCACGTTGGGGATGTGCCGCAGCGTGCGAAGCCCGTTCGGCTGGACCGCCCAGGCGAACATGTGCAGGTCGCAGTAGATCGGACCGGAGAAATGTCGACGAATCAACTGCGTCGTCTCGAGGTCCAGCTCCCAGCCGCTCAGGAAATTGATGTACAACGCGTCGAGGCGCGCTGCGTCGAGCGCGGGCTTGAGGCCGAGCCAGTTCCAGCCGGGAACGCCGCCCGTCAGAATCTCGCTGCGGCGCTCGTCCGAGTAATAGCGAAGCTCGACGCGATTGTTGGGATAGGGCACCTCGATCGGGCGCGCGTCCGCGGCGAGATGCTTGAGCGTGCCGAGAAAGTGGGCCGCGCGGTCCGCGAGGTCCGATCCGACCTTGATGATCGGCACGATCTCCCAATCGTCGGAGAGTGCCGCGTCCAGGCCGCCCAGCGCGTACGTGATGCCACCCCACTCCTCGACGGGCAGCGCGCGCGGATCGCGTCCGTGGATGACGTCCCACACGAACGAGCCGATCACGCCGACCCGTCGCTTCGTCACGTGGTGCGGCCTCGCACGACGCGGGCGCCGCTCAATGCCGGAACAGCCGTCGGCCGGTCAGAATCATCGCGATGCCCGCCTCGTCGGCCGCGGCGATGACTTCCGGATCTCGCACCGAGCCGCCCGGCTGCACGATCGCGCGGACGCCTGCTTCGACCGCCTGCTCGACGCCGTCGCGGAACGGGAAGTAGGCGTCGGAGCCGAGCACGGCGCCCGTCGTTTCGTGACCCTGCTGCCTCGCCTTGTGAACGGCAAGGAATGCGGCGTCCACGCGCGACATCTGCCCGGCGCCGATACCGATCGTCGCACCGTCGCGCGCGAGCACGATCGCATTCGACTTGACGGACGCCACGGCTCGCCAGACGAACAACAGGTCGCGATACTCGTCCGGTGTTGGCTGGCGCTTCGTGGCGACCTTCCAGTCGCGATCGTCGATCTCGACCGGCGCGCGCTCCTGGACGAGCACTCCGCCGCGCACGCGCTTGTAGTCGAGATTGTTGTCCGAGCTCCCCAACAAGGCGCGGCCCTCGAGCACGCGCAGGTTCTTCTTGCGACCGAGAATCTCCACCGCGCCGCCGCTGAATTCCGGCGCCACGATGCACTCGACGAAGAGACTCGACACCACTTCCGCCGTCGCGTCGTCGACGGGAACGGTGAACGCGATCACCGAGCCGAAGGCCGACACGGGATCGCAGGCGAGCGCCTTCTTGTACGCCTCGAGCGGCGTCGTGCCAATCGCGAGACCGCACGGCGTCGTGTGCTTCACGATCGCGCACGCCGGCTCACCGTCGTACGGGCCGACTGCGAGCAGCGCGCCCTCGAGGTCGAGGATGTTGTTGAACGAGAGCTCTTTTCCGCCGCGCTGCGTGAGTCCGGCGAGTCCCGCGCCCGGCCGCTCCATATAGAAGGCGGCGGACTGTCCCGGATTCTCGCCGTAGCGAAGCGATTGCGCGCGCTCGAACGAGACGACGATCGTCTCCGGGAACTTGTCGTGACGCTCCTTGGCGAACCAGGCGGAAATTGCGGCGTCGTACGCCGCCGTGTGCGCGTACACCTTGCCGGCGAGGAGCTTTCGCAAATCCTCATCGTCATCGCCGGCGCGCAGCGCGCCCAGCACGCGCTCGTAGTCGTCGGGATCGGCGATCACCCACACCGACTCGAAGTTCTTGGCCGCCGATCGCAGCATGCTCGGCCCGCCGATGTCGATGTTCTCGATCGCCTGCTCGGGTGTGACGCCCTTTCGCGCGACGGTTTCACGAAATGGATAGAGATTCACCGCTACGAGATCGATCGGCGTGATCTCGTGCGCGGCGAGCGCCGCCATGTGCTCGGGAACGTCGCGGCGGGCGAGCAGCGCGCCGTGCACCGCCGGATGCAGCGTCTTGACGCGCCCGTCCATCATTTCCGGAAATCCCGTGATCTCGCTGACGTCGCGCGGCGCGAGCCCAGCTTCGCGAAGTGCCTTGGCCGTGCCGCCGGTGGAGACGAGATCCCAGCCCATCTCGGCGAGCGCGCGGGCAAAATCGACCACTCCGGTCTTGTCGGAAACAGAGAGCAATGCGCGAGGCATTTGATTCGAGAGGATTAAGGGCGGGTGGGCGTGCGAGGCGGCACGCGCGGCGGTCCCATCGTGAGTGCCGCGACCATGCGGCTCAACGAGCGAATGTCGCGAAGATCGGCGACTTCGGCGGGCGAATGGCTGTAGCGGAGTGGCCACGCGATCGCGACCGCCAACGCGCCGACGCGCGCGAACTCCGAGCCGTCGTTGCCGCCGTTGGTCACGCCAATCTGCAATGGAATCGCCGACGCGCGCGCGAGCTTGAGCACGCGATCGATTTCGTCCGGCGGCGTGACGTCCGAATTGTCCAACGCGCGCACCACGGCGCCTTTGCCGAGCGGCGCGAACGCGAAGCGCCGGCTCTCGACCGGCGAGTCGGACGATACGAAGGTGTCGATGGCGTGCACGCGGTGTACCGACGGTCCGAACGCCGACGCGGCGGCCTTGGCGCCGAGCAGGCCGCCTTCCTCGCGCACGGACCACACGAAGATGACCTTGTGGTCGAGCTTTGCGGGATCGATGTCATCGAGTGCGGTGACGAGCGCCGTCACGCCGGCGCGATCGTCGATCGAGCGCGCCGTGAGCCGCATGTCGCCGAGCCGCGCCGAGCATTTGAACCCGGTGAGCGGCGAGCCGACCCGGACGCCGCTCGCGACCAGTTCCGCCGAGTCGCGACCGAACCAGGCCGTCAGTGTGCGCGGTTCGCGTTCGGCGGCGCTGTCGCGCGGCACGAACACGCCGCGCAGCGGTCCATTGCGCGTCGCGCCGCAGCCGAGCTTTCCGTCGCGCGACGGAATTTTGTCGCCATCACGGTGGAGCAGCGCCGGCTGACCTTCCCAGAGGTACGGAAAGAAGCTCCCGTGCGGACGAACCGTGAGTGTGCCGTCCTTCGCGATACCCGTCACCTCGAATCCGATCTCGTCCATGTGAGCGACGATGACGCTCGTGTCGCGATTGGGTCCCATCGCCAGCACGAGGTTCCCGGCGCTGTCGGTGACGATGGAACCGCGCGCCCACGCCGGCACGAGGGAGAGGATCGCCTCGCGCATCGGCTGCTCGTGGCCGGACGGCGCGTAGATGTCCGTCAGCTTTCCGAGCACGTCGGCGTAGCGCGACAACGAATCGCGCACGACGAGCGGCGGCGCGGCCGTCCACCCGTGTCCGAGGACGACCGGTGGCGGCATCAAGCCGCGAATGCCGGACGCGAGTGCGACGTCGCGCTGCAACGCGGCGAGGTCGCTCTCGTGCAGCGCTTCGGCGAGCGTGCCGTAGTTGAAGCCGGGGAGTCCGATCGCCATCACCGCGCCGGCGTTGACGCGGCTCACCGCGGGCCACGGCGGGCGGATCGCGCGCGCCCCTGGCCGCCTGCCCGAAAGCTCGGCGTCGACGAGGAAGACGGAGTCGACTCGCCCGAGCTGTGCCAGCGCCGACGTCAGTCCCACCCAGCCGAATGACTTTTGCGCGGAGATGATGAACACCGTCTCGCCGGACTGCACGAAGCGCGACGCGCCGGCGGCCGCCGCAACGGCGGCGCAGCCGGCGCGATTGCCGGCACCCGGGCCCGCGACGTAGTCACTGAACGTCCACTCCGGCCAATCGCGCACGACGGGGTCGAGCAGGTCCACGCCCATGCGCTCCACTTCGGCGCGTGACGACGCTCCAATGTCGACGTACAGATTCTCGATCGTGGCCGGTCGTTCGTCGTTCACGCGCCGTCGCCACAGGTGGTTGCTGCGCACGGCGATCACGCCGGGAATGCTGCGCGGTCGCGCCGGGTTGACGCGATCGACCGCGACCACGATGACGCGCTGGCCTTCATGGAACTGATCCCAGAGCGCGGCGTGCGACCCGTTCCCGGCCGCGTGGACGCGGAGGTAGCCGTCGTCCGAGATATCGCTCACGGCGTATCCGGCCTCGTCCAATCCGCACGCCACGACGCGCAGCGGCGATCCCGTGCCCGCTCGCCTGATCAGATTGCCGACGGCGTCGCGCGTCCAATCCGGCTGAGCGCTCAGGATCCGATCCGCGGCGAGTCGCTCGTAGCCTGGCGTGGCGATGAGCGAGATCCAGGTGGCCACGGCGTGCGAGTAGGGCGGCGTCGCGGTGGTGTCCTGCGCGCCGAGCCACGCCGGCACGGCCAGCACGGCGAGTGCGACGCGCATCTCAGCAGCCCAACGCGAGGTCGATGTTCTCGGCAAGGCGGGAGTCCTCGTGTGGTAGCAACGTAAACGCCGGCTTGGAGTCCACGAACTCGATGCCGGCCGTGGCGCAATTCTGAAGCGACAGCCGGCCGCTCGCCACACCCTGCACGACGCGTGGATAGACGAGATGCTCGACGCGCAGCACGCGGGCGGCGAGCGTGCCGGCGTCGTCGCTCGCAAACACGGGCACCGGCCACTGCGCGATGATCTTGCCGCGGTCGTATTGCTCGTTCACGAAGTGGACGGTCACGCCGGTGACGCGTGCACCGGCGTCGAGCACCGCCCGGTGCACGCGCTGCCCGTACATGCCCGGGCCGCCGAACGCCGGCAGGAGCCCGGGATGCACGTTGATGATTCGTCCATCGTACTTGACGACGATTTCCGGCGGCACGAGCCGGATGTAGCCCGCCAGTGCCACCAGATCGATCTCGTGCGACGTCAGCAGCTCGTCGAGCGCGGACGGACCGGCATCCGTGAGCACGGCCGTGGCGATGTTCCGGCGCTCGGCGCGTTCCAGGGCGCCCGCGTCCTGCCGATTGCCCGCGACGAGAACGACGTCCCCGGCCCGCCGGGGGCCGAGAATATCGAGATAGTCCAAAATGGCCTGGAGATTCGATCCGCCTCCCGACGCCAGCACGGCAATGCGCGATTTCATTGCGCGGATTCTATTCCTCGCCGCGCGGCGCGGGAAGCGTTGCGAGATATCGCTCGACCGCTTTCGCGAACGACGTTTCCGTGGCGACCCCGTTGCGCAGCGCGTCCACGCGGTCCTCCTCCGGCGTCGAATCGACGTCGAGGAGAATCGGCAGCCCGCCGAGGACGAGCGCGGGCGCAACGTCACGCCATCGGTCGCCCACGTACACCGATCGCGCCGGATCGAGATGGTGTTCGTGGACCGCCTTGCGGTACAATGCGAGCCCCGGCTTGCGGCATTCGCACCGGCCGGCCGCCCCGGGGTGGTGCGGGCACACATACGTCGCGTCGATCCGCGCCCCTTCGGCGGCGAGCAGGGCGTCGAGTCGCTGGCGAACCGCCTCGTAGTCGCCGGTCGAGAGCAGTCCGCGTGCGATCCCCGACTGATTCGTCACCACGATCACCGCCACGCCGTGCTCGTTGAGATCCCGCAGCGCTTCCGCGACACCTGGCAGAACTTCCACGTCTGCCGGATCGCGGATGTAATTGGCGTCGCGGATGATCGTGCCGTCCCGGTCGAGAAACGCGGCCGGTCGGCCGGTCATGCCAACGCGGCGCGGATCGCCGCGGTGAGCGCGTCGTCGTCGGCGGGAAAGATCGTGCGCATGTCGACGAGCACGCGGCCGTCCGCGATGCGTGCAATGACCGGCGGGTCGCCTTCGCGCAGCCGGCGCTCGATCGCGGACGCGTCACCGCTGATCGCCAGCGCAATCGACGGAATCGTCGCCGTGGGAAATGCGCCGCCGCCAACGCTCGCCTCGCTCTCGGTCACCGTGACTGCCGGCCGGGCGAGCGCGGCGCGAATGCGCTCGGCGCGCTTGCGCAGCGGCTCGACCTCCGCGGTCAACTGGGCCAGCGCCGGAATCTCGCGAAGCGCGCGCGCCGGGTCGCGGTACAGCGCGAGCGTGGCCTCGAGCGCCGCGAGCGTGAGCTTGTCGACGCGATAGGAGCGCGTGAGCGGATTCCGTCGAATCCGCTCGAGGATCTCGCGGGAGCCGAGAATGAGTCCGGCCTGCGGACCTCCCAGCAGCGTGTCGCCGCTCATCGTGACGATCGACGCGCCAGACCGCAGCGCGTCGCGCGCCGTCGGCTCGCCGCGCAGTCCAAACTCCTCGAGCGAGAGCAACAGTCCGCTGCCCAGATCGTACAGCAGCGGGATTCCACGCTCCGCGGCGAGAGACGCGAGGTCGGACGCCGAGGCCTCGGCCACGAACCCCGACAGCTCGAAGTTGCTGCGGTGGACTTTCACGATGATCGCGGTGTCGGCACCCAGCGCGCGCCGGTAATCGTCGAGATGCGTCCGATTGGTCGTGCCCACTTCGACCAGCCGCACGCCACTCTTTTCCATGATCTCCGGAATGCGGAAGCTGCCGCCGATCTCGATCAGCTCTCCGCGAGAGACGAGCGCCTCGCGCCCGCTCGCCACCGTATCGAGCGCGAGCACCAGCGCGCCCGCGCAGTTGTTGACGACGAGCGCGTCCTCCGCGCCGGTGAGCTCGCGGAGGAGCGCGGCGCAATGCGTGTACCGTGACCCGCGTACGCCATGCTCGAGATCGTACTCGAGATTCGAGAACCCCGCGGCAACGCTCGTCACGGCGTCGATCGCCGCGCGCGCGAGCGGCGCGCGGCCAAGATTCGTGTGCAACACCACGCCCGTCGCGTTGAGGACGGGTCGCAGCGATGGACGCGTCGACTGCTCGACGGCCGACGAAACCGCCGCCGCCCACGCGCGTTCGTCGACCGGTGCGGCGGCGGGCGCGCTCCGCGCGGCGTCGATCGTCCGCCGGATCGCGTCAACTACCACAGCGCGTGGCGCTCGCTCGAGCAGCGGCCGGACTGCCTCGCTCTCGAGCAGCGTGTTCACACTCGGCAGGCTGCGACGGGCGTCGCTCATCCAGCGCCCGGCGGCTTGCGCGCCGAATCCGCAGGCGGTCGGCGTGCCGTATCGCCGGGCGCGGGCTTGGGAACCGCGACGTTGAACGATCTCGGACCCAGCGGGCTGGATTTGCCGACCAGGTTGCGCAAGCCGGTCAGCCGGATGCTGTACTTTTGGCCCGGCACCATCGGCGTCCGTGGCGCCACGCTGATCACGATCGCGCGGTCGGGCGGTGGATTCTTTGGCTTACGCGGCGGCGGTGGCGCCCGGCCGCCCGACGGCGCCGCAGGCGGAGCAGCGGGCCGCGCCGCGGGCGGCGGAGCCGGCTGCCTCGCGCGGAGCGAATCGGCGCGCCTCGACGAATCCGTGGCCTGCGCCCGCCTGGCCGAATCGGCGGCCTGCGCGCGTTTGACTGAATCCGCGGCCTGGGCACGTTTGACGGAGTCGGCTGCCTGTGCGCGCCTGGCCTCTTCGTACACGCTGTTCCGCTGCACGCGCGTGACCTCGAGCGGCGTGGAATCCGAGCGCTGCAGCTGGACGAGCGCCGGCTGAAGCGGCAGGACCGGATCGAGCGGCTTGTCGAACGTCACCCGCAGCGTGACGCTGTCCACTACCTCGATGTTCGAGATCGCGGGAGGCACGGTATCGCGCTCGATAGCATCCAGCTCGACGACGGGTCGCGCGTTCGACACGGTTACCGTCGCCGAATCCCACTTCTCATTGCGATCGAGCGTACGATTGCTGTTCTGGTCGATCATCGCGCGCAGCGTATACTCGCCCGCGGGAAGCGGGCCGACCTCGAAGTCGCCCGCCGAATCCGTCGCCGCGACGTACACGACGTTCGTGTCCGGATGCGAGACCGCTTCGACGTACGCCCCCTTCACGACCTGTTGGCCCACCCAATCGAACACCACGCCCAGAATGCTGTACGGCGGAAATCCCGCGCCGGTGGAGAAGAGCACGGTCGCGCCGTCCTTTCGCACGTTGCCGCGCAGATCCGCCAGTCCGGGAAGCACGGTGATGCGATACGCGGTGTTTGGGAGGAATCCCTTGCCCGGCTTGACGGTGATGCGGCGGCGGTGCCACGACACGTCGGGCGCGCCGATGCGCGGTGATATGAGAAATAGCTGATCGACCGCGGTCGCCCCGGTTCCGCGATCGCTCACCACCTCGTCGAACCGAAATTCGACTTCCTTGGGACGAACGTTGGTCTGCCCAGACTCCGGCGTGACGCTCAGGATTTGTGGGGGGGCGTGGTCCTCCGGTCCGCCTGGCGGCGCGCCGGCGGATGCACAGGCGATCCCGGCGACCGCGCCGGTCGTGAGCGCCAGCGCGATCAAACGCCGCACAGCGACCTCACTTTGTCGACGAGCTGGTCACGCTTGCCTTTCATCTCGTCGAGAATGGCGCGGTCGTTCGCGACCACGTTCGCCGGTGCCCGCTCGACGTACTTGGGATTGTCCAGCCGCGCTTGTCGCGACACGATCTGTTTCTCCAGGTCGGCGACTTCGAGTCGCAGACGTTCGCACTCGCGCTCGACGTCGATCAGCCCCGCGAGCGGCACGACGATCTCAGTACCCCCGGAGATGACGGCATGTGCCGCCGCGCCTTCGGGCGCGCGATCCACGACCCCCACCTGCGCGCGGGCCAGCCGGCCGATCGTGGGAGCCTCGCTCGAGAACACGCCCGATGCGGCAGCCGGAGGACGCACCAGGACCTCGACCGACTTGCCGGGCGGCACGTTGTTGTCCGCTCGAATCTGGCGGATCGCCAGCACCGACTCGCGAACGAGTTCGAACTCCGCGGCGCCCGGCGGAGCGGATACGCGCTGTGGTGTGGGCCACGACGCGACTGCCAGATACTCGCCGGCCGCGCGCCCGGGCAGTTTCTGCCAGAGCGATTCGGTCACGAACGGCACGACGGGATGCAGGAGCCGCAGCGCGCCGTCGAATGCGTAGACCAGCACCGCTCGCGCCGCCTCGCGATCGGATCCCGGAGTGTCCAGCCGGCCTTTGATCGATTCCAAATACCAGTCCGCTAATTCGTTCCACACGAACCGCCGCGCCGCCTCGGCGTACTCGTTCAGCCGCAGCCCGGCGTACCGTTCGTCGTCGCGCCACACGCGCCCGTCGGGCGAGTCGTGTGACGTCGTTGGACGCAGTGGCCCGAGCGCGCGGTCGCATTCGGCGATCGCGGCGTCGAGACGCGCCAGAATCCAGTCGTCGGCGCGCGTGCGCTCGGCGGCGCCAATCGACGTGATTGGCTTGACCGGGTCCGTGCCGACGCGATCGAGCAGGAACCGCCCGATGTTCCAGAGCTTGGTGCCGAAGTTGCGGCCGGTCGCGAACGACTTGTCGATGTCTTCCGGGTCGAGGATGACATCGGCGCCGATTCCTGTTCCCGCCATCAACGTCCACCGCAGCGCGTCGGCGCCGTACAGCTTCACGACGTCGATCGGGTCGATGCCGTTGCCGAGCGACTTGGACATCTTGCGGTGCTGGGTATCGCGCACCGTGCCCGTCAGGTACACCGTGTGGAACGGGGCGCGTCCCATGAAGTGGTACCCCGACATGATCATCCGCGCGACCCAGAAAAACAGGATCTCCGGCGCGGTGACCAGCGTGTCAGTCGGGTAGAACGCCGCCAGATCCGGCGACTGCTCGTTCGGCCAGCCGAGCGTCGAGATCGGCCAGAGCCACGACGAGAACCACGTGTCGAGCACGTCTTCGTCCTGATGCACCGGGCCCTTGCACACCGGGCACTCCGTGATGTCCTCGCGGCTCGCGATCGCATTGTTCGGCGGATCGCAATCGTCGCAGTACCACACCGGAATGCGATGGCCCCACCACAACTGTCGCGAGATGTTCCAGTCGCGAATGTTGGTGAGCCAGTTCACGTACACCGCTTCCCAACGCTCCGGCAGAATGCGGATCGCGCCAGCGCGCACGGCCTCGAGCGCCGGCCTGGCCAGCGGCTCCATCTTCACGAACCACTGATCCGACAGCCGCGGCTCGACCACCGTGTCGCAGCGGTAGCAGTGGCGCACCGCGTGCTGATGCGGCTCGGTCTTGAGGAGCGCTCCACTGGCGCGCAGCATCGTCACGATGCGCTCCCGCGCCTCGTCGCGGTCCAATCCGTCGAGCTCCGCCGGGACGCGTCCGGCCGCGTCCTTCACCTCGCGCACGACCGCATGCTCGTCGATCACGATCGGCATCGCGAGTGAATGGCGGCGCCCGACCTCGAAGTCGTTCGCGTCGTGCGCCGGCGTGATCTTGACCACGCCCGTGCCGAATGCCGGATCCGCGTAGGCGTCGGCGATCACTGGAATCCGAACGTCCACGATCGGCAGCCGCACGAACTTGCCAACGAGATCGCGATACCGCTCGTCGTCCGGATTCACGGCCACCGCCACGTCGGCGAGCATCGTTTCAGGGCGGGTCGTCGCGATTACCAGCGCGCGGCCGGGTTGGCCGTCCACCGGATATGCGATGTGGTACAGCGTACCCGGCTCGTCGTTGAACTCCGCTTCCTCGTCGCTCAATGACGTCAGACAGCGCGGACACCAGTGGATCACGCGGTAGCCGCGGTAGATCAGTCCGCGCTCGTACAGGCGCACGAATGCTTCGCGAACGGCGCGCGACAGCTCGGGCGAAAGCGTGTACGCCGTGCGCGACCAATCGGCGGAGGCGCCGATCGCGCGCAGTTGCTGCAGGATCGTCCCGCCGGTTTCGGCGACGAACGCTTCGGTGCGACGCACGAACGCGTCGCGGCCGAGATCGAACCGCGTCTTCCCCTCGGTCGCGATCAACTTCTCGACCACGTTCTGCGTCGCGATGCCGGCGTGATCCGTTCCCGGCACCCAGAGCGCATTGCTGCCGCGCATGCGCGCCCAGCGGATGATGACGTCCTGAATCGTGTTGTTCAGGCCGTGCCCAACGTGCAGGATCGCGGTGACGTTGGGCGGCGGCATGACGATCGTGTACGGCTCGCGCGCGCCGCCCACGCGCG
>DATISA010000124.1:0-6085 GCA_035469245.1 Gemmatimonadaceae bacterium | reverse complement strand
CCGGGCCCACTTGATCGCGTGGCGCGATACTCGAGCTCACTCCGAGGGATCGCGAGCTCCGGCGTGACGTTCAAGAACATCAGTTCATCCATGGGCTGCCTCGCTGGGAAGCGCTGTAACGGTCCGGAGGCGGGATCGTCTCTGGCTATAGCAGTTTGCAACAATCCTCACCCGCCTCGACCTCTCGCACATTGCAACGAATCGGCCCGTGCGCCTGACCCCTCGTTCGTCCGATCCGGCGCTCAGAGCCATCCTCGACCCGCGGCGGCTGCTCCGCTGGGTACTGATCGGGCGTCTGTGTCTGGCGAGCGCGATCTTCATTGCCGCGGTGTCCACCTGGACAACGGTCGATGCCCACAAGACGCTCATCGCCTCACTTGCATTCGCCATTTCCGCCGTCGTCACCGTGGGTTCGGTGGGGTACGCGGAAATATATCAGAAGCGGTATGGCCGAGCGTTCATCTACATGCAGGCCGTGTTCGACCTGCTGCTCGTCACTGCGGTCGTGCACCTGACGAACGGCACATCGTCGCCATTCGCCGCTCTCTACATCCTCGTCATCGCTACCGCGTCGCTACTCGTTCCGGCGAGCGGCGGCCTCGTCATTGCCGGCCTCGGAATCGTCTTCTACTTCGTCGATGTCGTCGTCCTGCTCCGCTCGCCCCTCCTCGAGCCGGGCGTGTGGATGCAGCTCACGGTGATCGCGCTCGTCACGCTCGGCATCCGCTACCTGAGCGCCCGCCTGCGCGAGACGAACGAGGGCAAGGCGATCCTCGTCGCCGCGCTCGAGCAAACGCGGCTCCAGGCCGACGACATCCTGCGCAACATTCGAAGCGGCGTCGTCACGGTCAATACGGACGGCCGCCTTCTCTACGCCAATCCGACCGCCGAGCAGCTTCTGGGGCTCGAGCTCATCACGCGCGTCGGCCAGCCCGTGCTCGACTCGGTGTCCAACGTCGCCCCGGAGCTCGGCCTCGCCATCAAGCGCGCCGCGGAATCGAAGATCAGGACGACGCGCGGCGAAGGGATCGTGGCGACCGCCGTCCGCCGGTTCCCGATCGGCGTCACGACGACTTACACCGACGAAAACGGTAACGGCCGCCGCCGCACGGCCACCGCGATCTTCCAGGACCTGTCGGATCAAAAGCGGATGGACGCCCTGCGCCTTCGCACCGAGCGCCTCGAGGGCATCGCCGAACTCAGCGCCTCCCTCGCGCACGAGATCAAGAATCCGCTGGCATCGATCAGGAGCGCGGTCGAACAGATCTCGCGCATGCCGGCAGTGTCCGACGACCAGCGCACACTGGGCACGCTCGTCATGCGCGAGTCCGACCGACTCTCGCGACTGCTCTCGGAATTCCTCGATTTTGCGCGCGTGCGCATGGCGCGCACGCAGCCGGTCGACCTGGCCGCAATCGCGCGCGGGGCCGCAGCGCTGGCGCATGCGCACCCGGATCGCGATCCAAGCATACGCGTCACGTGCGTCGCCCCCGAAAACGAGACGGTGCAGCTGGAAGGCGACGAGGATCTGCTGCATCGCGCCGTGTTCAATCTCGCGCTCAACGCCGTGCAGGCGGCGCCACCGGACAGCGAGGTCCGCATCGAGGTGGCGCGCGGCAGTCTCGATCCGGTGCCGAATGGTCTCGCCTTCGACGGCGAGGCAGTGTCGCTGCGCGTCAGCGATGCGGGGCCGGGAATTCCGCCCGACGTGCGCGCCAAGATGTTCGACCCGTTTTTCACCACGAAATCGAATGGTACCGGCCTCGGGCTGGCTGTCGTGCATCGTGCGATCGAGGCGCACCGCGGGCTCGTGCTCGTCGACAGCGGATCGCGCGGAACGAAATTCACAGTCATTCTCCCGCGCGCCCACTCGGCGGGGGTTGGGAGCGTCTCGTGATCGACACACCACTCAAGCCCAGCGTGCTCATCGTCGATGATGAGTCGGGGATTCTCGATTCCCTCAACATCCTGCTGCGGAACGAAGGATTCGCGCCGCAGATCGCGCATGGCGGAAAGGCGGGGCTGGAGCGGATCACCGAGATGAGCCCCGACATCGTGCTCACGGACATTCGCATGCCGAACGTGACGGGCGTCGAGATCCTCGCCGCGGCACGACAGGCGGACCCGGACGTGCCGGTGATCCTCATGACGGCGCAGGCAACGCTGCAATCGGCGATGCAGGCGGTGAACGAAGGCGCGTTCTACTACATCCAGAAGCCGTTCCGGAACGACGAGTTGATCGCGATCCTCAAGCGCGCCGCCGAGCATCGAAATCTGCGCGTCGAAAACAAGTCGCTGAAGCAGGCGATTCGACGGGCCGAAGGCCACGGGGTCGCGCGTCCGGTGGGCACGAGCAAGACGTGGCTCGACGTGCTTCGGCTCGTCGAAACGGTGGCCCCGACCGACTCGACGGTCCTCATCCAGGGCGAGTCGGGAACCGGAAAGGAGATCATCGCGCGTTACATTCACGAGTTGTCGGCGCGGCGCGAGGGGCCCTTTTTGTCGATCAACTGCGGCGCGCTGCCCGAGAGCCTGCTCGAGAGTGAGTTGTTCGGCCACGTCAAAGGCTCGTTCACCGGTGCGATTCGCGACAAGATCGGACTCTTTGGCGCCTCCACCAAAGGCACGTTCTTCCTCGACGAGATCGGCGAAACCACGCCGGCGACGCAGGTCAAGCTGCTGCGCGCGCTGCAGCACCGCGAAGTGATCCCCGTCGGATCGACGGACGCGATCCCGGTCGACACGCGCGTCGTCGCCGCCACCAACCGCGACCTCGACGAGGAGATTCGCGCCGGGCACTTCCGGAGCGATCTGTACTACCGCCTCAACGTGATCGCGCTGCACCTGCCGCCGCTTCGGCAGCGACAGGACGACATCCCGGTTCTGGCCGATCACTTCCTCCATCGGATCGGCGAGATGCGCAACGAAGCGCCGCGCCGGTTGAGCGACGCCGCGCGCAGCGCACTCATCGAGTACGCCTGGCCCGGCAACGTGCGCGAGCTCGAGAACGCGCTCGAGCGCGCGGTGATTCTCACGGAGGACGTGGTGATCACGCCCGCGGCGCTTCCCGAGCGAGTGACACAGCGACGGGCCGAGCCGCTCGTCTCCACGCGCACGCCGCCCAACCCGACGCTGGAGGCAGTCGAGCGCGCGTACATCATGTGGGTGCTGCAGAGCGAAGGCGGCAACAAGTCGCGCGCCGCCGACGTCCTCGGGATCGACCCGTCGACGTTGTACCGCAAGCTCTCGCGATACGGGGTCGAAGCGTGAGCGAACGGCTCACGCTCCGCGCGCGGACGCCGCTCGACCCGGCTACCGTGCGCCTGTCGGTGCTCGTCCCCGTGTACAACGAGCGCGACACGATCGATCTGATCATCGACCAGGTGCGCGCGACGCCGCTCCACAAGGAGATCATCTGTGTCGACGATCATTCGACCGACGGCACCCAGGCGATTCTCGAGACGCTGATCGAGCACGGCAAGATCGATCGGCTGCTGCGCCACCCGGAGAACCGCGGCAAAGGTGCCGCGATCCGTCAGGCGCTGGCGATGAGCACGGGCGACATCGTCATCGTCCAGGACGCGGACCTGGAGTACGATCCCGACGATTGGCCGACGCTGCTCGAGCCGATCATCGACGGGCGCGCCGACGCCTGTTTTGGATCGCGCTTTCTCGGCGGGCCGCATCGCGTGCTGTACTACTGGCACTCGGTCGGCAACAGCATCTTGACGACGTACAGCAACATGCTCACGAATCTGAACCTCACCGACATGGAGACGTGCTACAAGGCGATTCGCGGCGATCTGGCGCGGTCGCTCGTCCCGCGCCTCACGGCGGACCGGTTCGGGTTCGAGCCCGAGATCACGGCCCGCCTGGCTCGTGCCAACGCGCGCATCTTCGAAGTGCCGATCTCCTACTCGGGCCGCACCTACGCCGAAGGAAAGAAGATCGGCTGGAAGGACGGGCTCGCGGCGATCTGGCACATCACAAAATTCAATCTATTCTCATGATGGAACGCTGGCGTCGATTCGCCGGTCCGTCGGTCGCGCTGTTCGCCATCCTCTCCTCGGCGATCGGCATCGTCAATCAGTATACCTACGACGATCGCTACATCATTCAGAACGAGCCCTCGACGCACACGCTGCACCACTGGTGGCAGGTGTTCGCCAGCTCTTACTGGCCGAAGAACGCGGGTGGCGACGGATACCGGCCGATCACGATCCTGGCCTTCAAGATCCAGTGGGTGATCGGCCACGGGAGCCCGGCCGTGTTCCACGCCGTCAACATTCTATTGTATGCGGCGGTCTCGGTCCTCGTGTTCCTGCTCGCGCGCCGGCTGCTGCCGCTCTGGGCGGCGTGGATAGTCGGTGCGTTGTTCGCCGTGCATCCCGTACACGTCGAAGCGGTCGCCAACGTCGTAGGCCAGGCGGAGATGCTCGTCGCGCTCGGGGCCATCGGCGCGACGATCCTCTACGTGCACGACCGGCTGCAGGGCGATGGCGCGCTCAGACCGTCCACCATCGCGTGGATCGCGCTGCTGTACGCGTTCGGCTGCCTGTCCAAGGAGCACGGCATCGTGTTGCCGGGGCTTCTCCTCGCCGCGGAATTGACCGTGATCGACGATCGCTCGCCGCTGCGCGACCGGATTCTGCGGCTCCGGCCATTCTATCTCGGGCTGGCGGCCATCGCCGTCGCCTTCCTCGCCGCGCGGTCGCTCGTGCTTTCGGATCGGCCGCTCGGGGGATTCGAGCCGTTCCTGCCGTTTAGCGCACTGCGGATCTCGCGCGCCGACCGCGCGCTCACGGCGCTCGGCGTCGTCCCGCAGTGGATCCGGCTGCTCTATTGGCCAGCGCGCCTCTCGGCGGATTACGGCCCGCCCGAAATCGACATCGCACAAGGCGTGAGCATCGCGCAGCTGCCGGGGCTCCTGTTGCTGGTTGGCATTCTGGCCCTCGGCGTCCTGCTGCGCAGGCGGCAGCCCGTCATCGCCTTCGGGATCGCGATGGTCTGCGTCGCGCTGCTCCCGTCCAGCAACTTCATCCTGCCGGCCGGCATCGTACTGGCCGAACGAACGCTGTTCCTGCCGAGTGTGGGAGCGATGCTGGTCATCGGGGGGATGGCCGTCGTGGTCGCCGAACGGTTGCGAGCGTCGCCACGGCCGGCTCGGACACGGTTGATGGCGCAAGCGGTGTGTGCCGCGGTGCTCGTCGCCGGGGCGGCGCGCAGCGTGACGCGAACGCGAGTCTGGCGAGACAATGACACGCTGTTCGCGCACGCCGTGCTCGATGCGCCGGATTCGTACCGAACGCACTACGTGCTCGGCTCCTGGTATCTGGAGCAGAAAAAGAAGCGGCTGGCCGAAGCCGAATATCGAAAAGGGCTCAAGCTCTTCCCGTACGACCCGTATCTCGCGTTCGGACTCGCGGAGGAGTATCGGACGTCCGGCATCTGTAAAGCCGCGCTTCCGCTGTATCGCTGGGCGCGTGAGGTGGATCCGGAGTTCCCGATCGGTCGCACGCAGTACGCCCTGTGCCTGTTCGACGCCGGGGACTACGACTCTGCCAAGCACTACGCGCTGGAGGCAGTCCGTTCCGGCGGCCTGCTACGCGGCCTGCACGAGCTGATTCACGACATCGATTCGGCGCGAGTCGCGTCGCGGAGGATCGACCAAAGCGGCAAGCTTTCGATGGTGGCTCTGGCGGGGACCCGTGGCAAACTGCCAGACACCGTGCAAAAGTCGACAGCGAAATCGACGGGCGGTCCGCCGCGCTAATTCCTGAAATCGTTACGGTTGAACGGGTTAGCGGCAACGGGCACGTTCGGTCCACGCGTTGCACTTCACTGCGCCGGTGCTGTGACAGTTTGCCCCCCCATCACTTCTCCTCTCTCTGGGAAAGTAGACATGCTCAAAATGCGCAAGGGTTTTACGCTGATCGAGCTTCTGATCGTGGTCGTGATCATCGGCATCTTGGCCGCGATCGCGATTCCGAAGTTCGCCAACACGAAGTCGAAGGCCTACGTCACCGCCATGAAGTCCGACCTGCGCAACCTGGTCACGGCGGAAGAGGCGTTCTTCTCGGATAGC
>DATISA010000123.1:0-4678 GCA_035469245.1 Gemmatimonadaceae bacterium | reverse complement strand
GCCGAAGGCGCCACACCGGCCGGGCCGTCGCGCCGATTCGAACTGCTCGACCTCTCGACTGGCGCCAAGTATCAGGTGCCGGACGGCGCCACGTTCAAATTCTCGAAAGGCTCCAGGTTCGTCGCCGTTCGCACCAACAAGGCCAACCCGTCGGCCAAGAACAACGGAGCGGATCTGGTGCTGCGCGATTTGACGGCGGGCGTGAGCCAGAACATCGGCAACGTGAACCTTTACGATTTCGATGGCGCCGGCCGGATGCTCGCGTATACCGTCGACGCCGCCGATCGGATTGGCAACGGCATCTACCTTCTCGATCTCGCGACGTCGCGGTCGAAGGTCCTGAGCTCGGCGGTCGCCGACTACGACCAGCTCTCGTGGAGCGACAAGGGCTCCGGGCTCGCCGTACTGCGCGGCGACAAGAAGAAGGACAACCTGCAGCGTGACAACGCGCTGTTGGTGTGGCGCGACGTTTCCACGCCCAAGCCAACGGCGATCGAGTACGATCCCTCCGCGGACGCCGCCTTCCCAAAGGCGCTCGTCGTGAGCGAGCTTGCGCCGGTCCGTTGGACGCGGGACGGCTCCCGTATCTACGTGGGCCTCAAGGAGCAGGAGGCCGAGCGGCCGTCGACCACCGACCCGCAAGCGAACGTCGACGTCTGGCACTGGAAGGACGCCGAGGTGCAGTCGGTGCAGATCGTACGCATCGCGCAGGAGCGACGCGCCACGTTGCCGGCGGTGTTCGATCTGACGAGTCGAAAGCTCGTCCGTGTGGCCGATGACGCGATGCGCACCGTGACGCCGACCACCGATGCGCGCTGGGCCATCGGTCGCGTCGACACGACCTATCGTGGCGAGGTGGCATGGGGCGGTAGCCGTGGCGACTACTACCGCGTGAACACCGCGACCGGCGAACGGACGCTCATCGATCGGGGGCTCGCGCGCACGATGGGCAGCTCTCCCGACGGCAAGTGGTTCCTCTATCTCAAGGACAAGAAGGTCGTCGCCTACAACCTCGACACCGGCCGCGGCACCACGCTCGGTGGCAGCGACAAGGTGAGCTTCGTCGACGAGGGCGACGATCATCCGTACGAGAAGCCCGTGTACGGTGTGGCCGGCTGGTCGAAGGACGGGAAGTACGTCATTCTCAATCATCGTTTCGACGTATACGCGATGCCGCTCGATGGCGGGAAGCCGGTGAATCTGACGGGCGGCCTTGGCGACGCGCAGGAGATTCAGTTTCGCATCGTGCGGCTCGACCGGCCGGGCGGCGGCGGTCGTGGCGGGCGAGGCGGCGCGGCATTCGCCGCGGCGCAGAACGACGAGGATCAAGGCATAGATCTCTCCAAGCCGCTACTGCTTTCGGCGTATGGAGAATGGACGAAGAAGTCTGGCTACTATACGCTGCCGCCTGGCGGCAAGCCGACCCCGCTGGTGTACGAGGACGCCTCTGTCGGTCAGGCGCAGAAAGCGGAGAACGCCGATCGCGTCATCTTCACGCGGCAGACCTTCGGCCAATTCCCCGACTACTGGGTCACCACCGGCTCCTTCACATCGCCGACGAAGGTGACGGACGCCAATCAGTTCATCAGCGAGTACCGGTGGGGCAAGCGAGTCCTCGTCGATTTCAAGAACGCTAAAGGCCAGCATCTGCAGGGAACGCTCACCCTGCCGGCCAATTACGAGCAAGGCAAGAAGTACCCCATGCTCGTCTACTTCTACGAGAAGCTGTCCAACACGCACCATCAGTTTCCGACGCCGATCTACGACGATCGGCCGCACTTCGCCGAGTACGCGAGCGACGGGTATCTCGTGTTCGAGCCTGACATCGTGTACGAGATCGGGAAGCCCGGGAGCTCAGCGCTCGATTGCGTGACGAGCGGCGTGAAGAAGGTGATCGAGTTGGGGTACGCCGATCCGGCGCACATCGGCATTCAGGGACACAGCTGGGGTGGATACGAGACCTCATACATCCTCACGCAGACGGACATGTTCGCCGCCGTCGTCACCGGCGCGCCTCCCACGAACCTGATCAGCTTCTACGACGAGACGTATCCGGGCACCGGCACGCTGCAGCAGGGCATCGTCGAGGTGGGCCAGGTTCGCATGGGCACGAACCCGTGGGACAACAAAGCGTTGTTCGAAGAGCAGTCGGCGATTTACAGCGTGCGAAACATCAAGACTCCGTTCCTGATTCTCCACGGCACGGCCGACAACGCCGTCGACTGGCACCAGGGATTGGAGTTGTATGGTGCGGCGCGGCGCTGGGGCAAGCAGGTGATCCTGCTGTCGTATCCGGGCGAGCCGCACCATCTGGCGCGCAAGGAGAACCAGAAGGACTTCCAGCTGCGGATGAAGCAGTTTTTCGATCACTATCTCAAGGGCACGCCGGCGCCGAAGTGGATGACCGACGGCGTGCCACAAACGAAGAAGGGCGGGCCGATCGAGTAGGTCCTCGATCGATTGGGCCAGCTCCTAAGAACGTCGGGTGGCGATCTGATTCGATGGATGAAGCAGCCGGATTCAGCCGATTGTCCGTCGGAGCGGACCGGCGTCCCTTGCGCGCGGGGCGATCGAGCGAAGCTGGCTTTTCTTCCGTCACATCCGCGATGAACCCAATTTCTTAGGAGCCAGGGCTACATCCCCCGACGCGTATCCCCGATGTCCGCACTCGCGGCGAACGTCGGCTTGCGTCGCGCCGGCGCCGCTTGCTCGAACGCGTAGGCAAGCTTGAGCAGCGTCGCCTCGCTCCACGCCCCACCGACGAATGAGATCCCGACCGGGAGTCCGCGCACGAATCCCATCGGCACCGTCACGTGCGGGTAGCCCGCCACTGCGGCAGGCGATGTGAACGAGGCGCGCCCACCCGCGTCTCCGTTCACGAGGTCGATCAGATCGGCCGGTCCTTGGGTCGGCGCGACGATCGCGTCGAGCTTGTGCTTGGCGATGGTCGCATCGATCCCCTGCGCGCCCATCAGGCGCCGGTTTTTCGCGAGCTCGTCTCGGTACTTCTGTTCGGTGAGCGGTCCTTTCTTGACCGCCTGTTCCATGATCTCCTGCCCGAAGTAGCGCAATTCGCGCGCGGCGTTCTTCGTGTTGAACGCGATCACGTCGGCCAGTGAATGCACGGCGACGTTGGGCGCCAGCGGTCGAAGATAGGCGTCGAGGTCCGCCTTGAACTCGTAGAGCAGGAGATCGAACTCCGAGTCGTCAGTCTGGCCCGCCGTCGCGATGTCGGCGGGATCTACGATCGCCGCGCCGTGCTGCTTCATCAGATCGAGCGCGTGCGCAAACACCTTGTCCGTCTCGCTGCTGTACCCGGTGAAGCGCTTACGCGCCACGCCGATCCGCGCGCCGCGTAGTCCGTTCGGGTCGAGCGCGTTGATGTAATCGGTTCGGCTGTGGCCGGCACTGGCGCGCGTCGCAGAATCGCGCGGATCCACCCCCGTGAGCGCGCCGAGGAGGATCGCGGCGTCGCGCACCGTGCGCGCCATCGGTCCCGCCGTGTCCTGGCTGTGCGCGATGGGAACGATCCCCGAGCGGCCGATCAGTCCGACCGTCGGCTTGATTCCGACCAGCGCCGCCGCGGCGGATGGTGACGTCACCGAGCCATCGGTCTCGGTACCGATCGCCGCTGCACAGCAGCTGGCCGCGGCCGCCGAACCCGATCCCGAGCTGGAGCCGCTCGGCGTACGATCGAGCGCGTATGCGTTTCGTGTCTGGCCGCCGCGTCCGCTCCAACCGCTGGTCGAGTGCGTCGAGCGGAAGTTGGCCCACTCGCTCAGGTTCGTCTTGCCGAGGATCACCGCGCCGGCCGCGCGCAGTCGTTCGGCGACCCACGAATCACGCGCCGCGATGTTCGCCGCGAGCGCGAGCGACCCCGCGGTGGTGTGCATCTTGTCCGCGGTATCGATGTTGTCCTTGATCAGGACGGGAACGCCGTGCAGCGGTCCGCGAACCTTGCCGGCCTTTCGCTCGGCGTCGAGCTGCGCGGCAATGGCGAGCGCGTCCGGGTTGAGCTCGATCACAGCGTTGATCGCCGGGCCCCGCTGATCGATCGCATCGATGCGTGCCAGGTACTGCCGCGCGAGCGTCTGCGACGTCTCCGATCCGCGCTGCATTCGCGACTGCAGCTCGTCGATCGTCAGCTCCTCGAGCGCGAACGACGGCACCTGGAGCTCGATCGAATGCGGGGCGCCGGGCGCCGAGTGCCATTCGCCGTGCCGGACGGCGATGGCGCCCGCGATCGTAGCGCCGACGAACGCCCGGCGGTCGATGGCATTCGCCGGCTGTCTATCTTCGTCGTTCATTCTTGCGGGGGTTTGTCAGAGGTTGTTTCGAGCACGAAGCTGCCGACGTCCTGCACGTACGTCACGCCCGGCTTCAGCACCACGAACAATGCATTCACGCTGCCGACGGCGGCCATGGAGTGATCGAAGCAGTCCCGGTACGTCATCTCCTCGATGTGCTCGGGCGCGATGTCGGAAAGAACGGAGACCGGTACGTATGAGAACCGTGCGTGGGGCGGGGCGCCGACGCGTGCGCGGGCCGCCGCCATCCCGACCGGCGGAAGCGGTAGTCGAATCCGTTCACCGTTCACCCACACTTCCTGTACGCCGGTCGCGCAGCCGCCGCGGCTCGTCAGGATGTCGGGACGCATGCGCTTGACCACGTCCCATGC
>DATISA010000122.1:0-61496 GCA_035469245.1 Gemmatimonadaceae bacterium | reverse complement strand
GACTTTCCGCCTAGCAGGCGGCTCCACCAGGACATACGGCTCGAGAGTAACGGGAACTGAAATGCGGAGGGAAACGACCGGTCCGCGACCTGTCCAAGGCCCGGCGGGAGAGCCGCGTAGCTCGCCGCAAAACTACGCGCTTCCAGGCTTTGGAGCAACGGCGGGCGCGCCAGTGCGAGTTCAGTGTCTGCTCACGCGCGTGTGCCTGCACGCCGATCCTCGTACCGACTAGGTTACCACCATGTCTCCACGCCGAACGACGGTCGAGCAAGCAAAGGGCGTATTCGAAGTCGAGTGGCCGCTGTTCGGAGAACTCTCCCGGGCACTCGCCCTCAAGGTCGCCCGCAACTACGATCCCGAGATCGTGATCGGCATCGCCACTGCGGGAGTCGTGCCGGCCGCCGTGGTCGCCGCCATTCTGGGTCGCGAGTTCCACTCGATGATCGTGAGCCGGCGCTTCGGAACGGAGACCGTGCGCGAGACTCCCGCCGTGCTCAGCGCCGCCCCCGCGTCCGTTCGCGACAAGCGAGTGCTCGTGGTCGATGAGACGTGCGACACCGGCGATACGATCCGGCTCGCCGTCGCCGCCATGGTGAACGCCGGCGCCGCCGAAGTTCGCACGGCGGTCGCTTTCCAGACCGGTCCGTACACTCCGGACTTCCACGCGCTCGCCACCGAGAGCACGATCGTGCTGCCCTGGGACCGCGAAGTGCTGATCGACGGCGAGCTGCTGCCGAATCCGCTCTACGCGGACGCGCTACGAGCCAACCGCTGACGAGCTGTCGGCGAGCGCCTGCTCGTACGTGGAGCCCTCGCCCATCGCATCGTACACTCGCTGCATCGTCTCCACCGAGCCTACGAGAAAGCGGCAGCGGTCGTTACCCATCGATCGGCACTCGACCTCCATCACGGCGACTGGCTCGCCGATGATGCGCCCGAACAGATCGGTGAGGAGACCGGCGCTGTAGTAGCAGCCGGGGAAATCCATCGGGTGCTCGGGGTCGCTCTCGGCCCAATCAGGCGAGTCGATCGTGGCGGCGGACTCGAGCGTGCCGACGTCGATCGAGCCCCAGCCAGTGCTGAGCAGAAACTCGGACGCGTGCGACGCGAACTCATTTGCCGCGAGCGATTCCGGCGACGGCAGCCCTCGCGACGACAGCCAGCCGCTGAACGCCTCGAAGAACGCCTCGCCACCGGCGTAGCCGGCCTCCTGCAGCACGGCGGCCGCGTTCGTCCCCAGGTCGCGAAACAACGCGGTGCGCAAACTGAGTAGCGAGTCGCGAGTGATGGCGACGAGCCCGCTGTTCGTCAGGTCGATCTGCTCTGGCATCCGGTTCTCCTGGCGTTATCTGCCGACGCGTCGCAGCAACTCGGCTTCGTCGATTGTTTCGACCCCGAGCTGCCGCGCCTTGTCGAGTTTGCTTCCGGCGTCCTCGCCTACTACGACGAAGCTGGTCTTCTTGGAGACACTACTCGCCACCCGCCCGCCGTTGGCCTCGACCAAGGAATTTGCCTGTTCGCGGGAGAGTGTGGGGAGTGTGCCGGTGATCACCACGGTGAGGCCTTTGAGCGTTTCGCCTGTTTGCGCGCGGGGTTCCCCGAAATTGAGGGCACGCTCGCGCAGCCGCTCGATCAGCCGCCGCGCGCGGCGATTGGCGAACCAGGCCACGATCGAGTCGGCGATCGTCTCGCCGATACCGTGCACCGCGAGGATGTCCTCGCTCGACGCGTTCGCAATGGCGTCCATCGTCCCGAAGTGCTTGGCGATCTCCCGCGCCGCGATCTCACCGACGTGCTCGATTCCGAGCGCGAAGAGGAGCTTCGACAGCGGCTGCGCCTTCGACGCTTCGATGGCCTGCACCAGCGACCAGGCGCTCTTCTCGGCGAGCCGCTCGAGGTCGATCAACTGAGCGACCGTGACGTCGTACAAGTCGGCGGCATCGTGAACGAGCCCACTGTCGATGAGCTGCTTGATTCGCGCGTACGACAGTCCACGGATGTCCATCGCCCCGCGTGAGGCGAAGTGCACGAGCCCCTCGAGCTGGCGCGCCGGGCAGTCGAAGTTGGGACAGTACAGCATGCCCTGTTCGCCGCCGGTCACCAACACCGTCCCGCAGGCGGGGCACTGCGTGGGCGGGACGTAGGGCGTCGGCGGGTTCGTCGCGTCGCGGCGGTCGGGAACAGGTCCAATCACCTGCGGGATCACTTCGCCCGCGCGCTTGACCTGCACGATGTCGCCCACGCGAAGATCCTTTCGCGCGACGAGATCGAAGTTGTGCAGCGTGGCGAGCTTCACCTGGGCACCACCGATCTCCACGGGATCGAGGACGGCGAAGGGATTCACCGTGCCGGTGCGGCCGACGTTCACCTCGATCGCGCGCAAAGTCGTCTCGGCGATGTCGGGCGCGAACTTGCGCGCGATCGCGTATCTCGGCTCGCGTCCGCCGACGACGCCGAGGTCGGGCCACAGCGTGAGCGCGTTGACCTTCACCACGCCGCCGTCGATCGCGAAGTCCAGCGTGCCGCGAAGGTGATGCTCCACCTGGTGCGCCCAATCGTGAACCTCGGCGATGGTCGCGCAGCACATGCGGTGCGGTGCCACCGGAATGCCCCATTCCTCGAGTGTGGCGAGCAGGGCATCCTGTCGCGTCACCGGAAGCTCGTCGTCGTCCGGAACCGCGATCGCGTAGCCGAAAAAGTGGAGGGGCCGCGAGGCCGTGATCTTTGGATCGAGCTGTCGGAGCGCGCCGGCCGCGGCGTTCCGCGGATTGGCGAACACCGGCTCGCCGGCGGCAACGCGCTGCTCGTTCATGCGCTCGAAGCCGCTGAACGACATGTAGACCTCGCCCCTGATCTCCATCAGGAACGGATGCCCGGTGCCATGCAGGCGAAGCGGGATGTCGCGAATGGTGCGGAGGTTCGTCGTCACCGCCTCGCCGACCGTTCCGTTGCCGCGCGTCGTGCCTTCGACGAGCACGCCCTCGCGGTAGGTGAGGCCCACCGCGGCGCCATCGATCTTGAGCTCGCAGTTGTAGCCCGCCCGCCGAACGTCGTCGCCGGCCATGCGGACGATCCGCTCCTCCCACGCCTCGAGCTCTTCGTCGTTGAAGGCGTTGGCCAGCGACAGCATCGGCACCAGGTGCGTGTGCTTGACGAGGTGCGTGGCCGGCTCGGCCCCGACGCGCTGCGTTGGCGAGTCGGGCGTGCGGAGGCTCGGGTGCCGCTCTTCGAGGGCTACGAGCTCGCGATAGAGCTTGTCGTACTCGCGGTCGGAAATTGTGGGACGGTCGAGCACGTAGTACTCGTACGACGCGCGCTCGAGCTGCCGGCGCAGTTCATCGGCGCGCGCCGAGAGCTCCGCCAGCTCGTCGTCACCCCTTGGATTCTTCATCGATGACTTGCATCGCCACCGTCACGAGCCGCTCGAGCTCCTCGTCCGACGCTTTGGGCAGCAGCGTCTCGGCCCAGACGTGCTCGTCGCTTCGCGCGTAGCGGGCGAACAGCCGCCGCGTGAACGCGATGAGCGCGATGCGCTCGAGGTCCGCCCGGTGGCGCGCCTGCGTCGCGTCCTGCTGGTCGCGCAGGAGCGCCTCGAAGCGATGAGCGTTTCGTAATGCCTTGGCGGTGAGCGACGCCACGACCTGGCAGAAACGCACATCGGCGTCGGAGAACGGCTCGGCGTCGCGGTCGGTGCGGAGGAAGATCGCGCCGATCACGGCGCCCTGCCATTGAATGGGCACGACGATGATCGACCGTACGTTGCGCATGCTCAATGTCGACTTGATGCTGCGCAACGCGGGGTCGGTGGCCGCGTCGGGAATGAACACCGTTTCCCCGGACTCGAATGCGCGCTTGAGCTCCGGATAGCGATCGAGGTCGACGACGAGATTGCGGATCGCCGGATCCTCGTAGCTCGCGACGAGGCGTACTTCCTGGCGTTCGCCCGAGAGGAAGATCGCGCAGCGGTCGAGTCCGAATGCTTCGCCCAGCTTGCGGGCGATGGTCTGCAGGATGTCGACGAAGTGCAGCGATGAAGAGATTTCCTGCAGGATGTCGACGATCGCGACGAGATGGTCGCGCTCGCGCTGCAGCTCGGCTACGCGCGCGCGCAGCCGGCTGACTTCCTCATCTCTGCCATCTGACCCCGGCGTCGGCGACTGAGGGGCCGGGGGCGGGGGCGGGGGCGGGTGAGACTCCGCTTCCTGAGGTTGGACGGGTGTCGGTTGGTCGTTGGTCTGCGCCATCTTCCGCCGCAAGGTGCTCGTTGAATTCGTCGCTGTCGAATCGGACGACCTTGTTACGGCCCGTTTCCTTGGCGACGTACAGCGCGTCATCCGCGGCGCGCACCAGTACGTCGCTGTTCGCGATGCGCGGATGCGGCCATGCCGAAACTCCGAAGCTCGCCGTGCGGCGAATCGACGTTCCGTCGAACGTGAATGTATGTGCCTCGACCTGTTTGCGCACCCTTTCCGCGAACGTCACGGCGGCGTCGAGCACAGTGCCGGGCAGGAGCAGCATGAATTCCTCTCCGCCATAGCGGCCGGCGCGGTCGATCTCGCGCACCTCGTGGCGCAGGATGCGTGCGAACTGCTTGAGGACCGCGTCGCCCGCCTGGTGCCCGTACGTGTCGTTCACGCTCTTGAAGCGGTCGAGATCGCACATCACGCAGGCGAAGGGCTCGTTGAGGCGCCGCGCGTGCTCGAACATCTCGTCCAGGCGCTCCTCGAGATGACGGCGATTGTCGAGGCCCGTGAGCGCGTCGGTCTGTGACATGTGCCGGAGGCGCTCGTTCGCCTCGAGCAATTGCCGCTCGCGTTCCTCGAGCTCGTCCTGCAGCCGCTTGATGCGCAGCATGGAATTGACGCGCGCTTTGAGCTCGGCGAAGTCTATAGGCTTGGTGATATAATCGTCGGCTCCGGCCTCGAGCCCTTCGACCTTGCTCTCAGTGGTGTCGAGCGCGGTCTGCATGATGATCGGAATGAACGGCAGGGACGAATTCCCTTTGACGCGCCGCGCGACCTCGATGCCGTCAATCTTGGGCATCATGACGTCGAGGAGGATCAGGTCGGGCGGATCCTCGTCGACCTTGCTCAACGCTTCGTCGCCGTCGCCCGCCGTCAGTGCCTGGTATCCCCACGCCTCCAACCGGGCTCGCAGGAGCTCGACGTTGTCCTCGTGGTCGTCGACGATCAGGATGCGGGCGGGTTCCGCGTCACGCGGCGCTTCCATCGCTCTTCCCGAGGAACCGCTGCACCTCGGCGACGACCGCCCGCGGCTCGCATGGCTTGGCAAGGTATCCGTCGCACCCGACCTCCATCGCCTTCTCCCGGTCGGAGGCGAGCGCGTGCGCCGTCAGCGCGATGATCGGAATGGAACGCGTCTGCGGGTCGTGTTTGAGAACTTGCGTGGCCTCCCAGCCGTCGATCACGGGGATCGAGATATCCATCAGAATGAGATCCGGTCGTGCGGCGCGCGCCTTGGCAATCCCTTCCTCGCCGTTGAGCGCCTCCATGACGGAGTAGCCAAAGTGCCGCAGGATCGTGGAATAAACGATGCGGTTGTCTTCGTTGTCTTCGACGAGCAACACGGTTTTGCCGGTCTTGCCGTTTGCGGTCATGCGTGTCCTCAACCGTCGGCGTGGTCGCCGGCTGGTGAATCAAGCCGTGACGCTGAGCAGCAGGGGGCGTGCGGCCGAACGAGTGTAAATGACGCGAAGGTTCGGTTGGGCTAGGCGCCCGGCCGGCCTCGAAATGCAGAGCATCAGCAATCCAGTACAAAACTACCAGCCGCAATTTCCTTACCAATACCCCCCGAGGGAGACCGCCACCAATGTCGTACGCAGGCCCCATCTCGCGCGGCACCCGCATCCCAGACGCCGGTGCACCGCGCTCCGAAACAACTGCCACCGTTGCGGTTCGCTCGAGTCCTGCATCCCGCCCGCGCCCCCGGCCATCGGGGCTGGCTCGCTCCTCGTACGCCACCCGCTCCACGGTCGTTTTTGCCGCCGGACTGGCGGTCGGCGCCATCGTTGGCGCGGCGGGCGCCCTGTTGTTCGCGCCCCAGCCGGGAGTCGACACGAGGCGTGCTATCGTGCGACGAGGCCGCCGTCTTGGAGTCCGGGGACGTGATGCCTGGGAGGATCTCGGCGACGAGCTGCGCCGCTTTGCCCGCCGGCGCCGCCGGGCCTGGCAGCGTCGCCGAGAGCACTCCGACTCCGACTGATCGCGCGCTCGCGCCGCGGCATTTGCCGCGACTCCGTTGTCCGCGTAGTGTTCTGCGCTCAGACACACCCAGCCTGCCCCTGCCGTTCGGCCACGCCGAACGCGAGGACCAGGGGAGGGGAAGGGGAAGGGTAGGCGAGGACGCGCAAGAGCATGCACGGACCAACGCGAACGCGGCGATGCTTGCACATCGCCTGATCGAGCGCAAGCGCGACGGCGGGCGAATCGAGCCCGGCGAATGGCGCGCGCTCGCACTCGCGTACGCGAAAGGGCATGTGCCGGACTACCAAATGGCCGCCCTGCTCATGGCGTGCTATCTCCGCGGGCTGGATCGCGCTGAGACATCGGCGCTCACGGAGGCGATGCTGGCGAGCGGCGATCGCCTCGAGCTCGCCCACCTCGGGCGACCTCGCGTCGACAAGCACTCGACCGGCGGGGTCGGCGACAAAGTCTCGCTCGTGCTCGCGCCGCTCGTCGCGTCGGTTGGCGTCGTCGTGCCGATGATGTCCGGCCGCTCTCTCGGGCACACGGGCGGCACGCTCGACAAGCTCGAGTCCATTCCGGGTTTTCGCACGGATCTGTCGCTCGCCGAAGCGCGCACGCAGGTCGAGGAACTCGGCTGCGTGCTGATCGGCCAGACGCCGGAGATCGCGCCGGCCGACCGCAAGATGTACGCGTTGCGCGATGCCACGGCGACGATCGAGTCCATTCCGCTCATGGCCGCGAGCATCATGAGCAAGAAGCTCGCGGAAGACCTCACAGGGTTGGTCCTGGATTTGAAGCGCGGCAGCGGCGCCTTTCTGCCGGAGCTGGACCGGGTGCTGGAGCTCGCCGACGTGATGATCAAGCTCGCCGCGGACCACGGGTGCGCCTGCGTCGCGCTGGTGACGGCGATGGACCGTCCACTTGGCCGCGCCTGCGGCAACGCGCTCGAAGTGGAGGAGGCGGTCGCGACGCTCAAAGGCGAAGGACCGCCCGACCTGCTCTCGCTGACGTACGCGATCGGCGCCGAGATGGTGGTCCTGGCCGGCGTCGCGACCGACACCGACGCGGCTCGGCGCGAGATGGAAAAATCGATCGGTACCGGCCATGCCGCCGAGATGCTTCAGCGGATCATCGAGGCGCAGGGCGGCAATCCCTCCGTGGTGGACGATCCGGCCGTGCTTCCGCAGGCCGCCGAGTGCGAGCTGTTCGTGGCGCCGCGCCGCGGCTTCGTGGCACGCATCGAGCCCAGGGCGATCGGACGTGGCGTCGTCGAAATGGGCGGCGGTCGCACGCGGATCGAGGACGTCGTCGACCCGTCGGTGGGCTTCGTCATCACGGCGCGGCCGGGCGATTGGGTGGAAGTGGGGGAGCCGCTGGCGACGATCTTCGCACGCGATCGCGCCGGAATCACGATCGGACGGCAGGCGTTGCGCACGGCCGTGACGATCGCCGACGAAGCCGAACCGCCGCTGCCGCTCGTCTCCCACCGCGTCACGACGACTGGCGCGGCGCCGTATCCCATGGAGTGAGTTGCGCCGCCGCCGCGCGCCGTAGAAGTTTTCTTCAGCATTGCAGCACCAGTGCATCGATCATCGAGGAGTTATGCCGCCAAAAATCGCCCGTCTGGCCGGCTTTGGAGCATTCGCCGCGTGCGTCGGGTTCGTCGCGTTGTTCGCGCTCGTTGCATTCGCCAGCCGGCGCACGGTCACCGGCGGGATGATGCCGGCGTTGTCGGTGGTGACGTGGATCTCGGTCGGATTGGTCGTCATCGCCCTGATCGCCGTCCACATCGCGATTGGCAGGCAGCTGCTGTACATCGGGAGTGGCGGCGGCCCTCGCGGCGTGTAACCGCGTGACCGACGGCCTTTCAACGCACCGACCGGGGCCTGCCGCGCTGGCACCGGAGAACCCATTCGCCGAGCCGAGTGCGCTGCCCTTTGGGGCGCCGCCGTTCGACCGGATCCGCGACGAGCACTACGCGCCGGCGATCGAGGACGGGATTCGCCGCCATCTCATCGAGGTGGAAGCGATCGCACATCAGGAAGCGGCGCCCACGTTCGACAACACGATCGTGCCGCTCGAGCGGTCGGGTCAGCTCCTCACGCGTGTCGTGAAGGTGTTCGACGCCATCACTTCGGCGAACACCAACGAGCTGCTGCAGGAGGTGCAGGCGGAGACCGCTCCCAAGCGAGCGGCCCACTACGACGCGATCTATCTCGACGACGCGTTGTTCGCGCGGGTCGATACGATCTTCCGCCAGCGCGCCGCGCTCGGGCTCACGCCGGAGGAGCGCTACCTCGTCGAGCGGTACCACGACGAATTCGTGCGTGCCGGCGCGAGGCTCTCGCCAGCCGACAAGACGCGGCTGCGCGCGTTGAACGAAGAGGAATCGACGCTCACCACCGAGTTTCAGAATCGGCTGCTCGCCGCGACCAAGGCGGGCGCCGTGCGGATCGACGACGTCTCGGCGCTCGACGGGCTCGGCGAGGCGGAGCTCGCGGCCGCCGCGGAGGCGGCCAAGGAGCGGAAGCTCGACGCCGCGTGGGTGCTTCCACTGCAGAACACGACCCAGCAGCCGGTGCTGCAGTCGCTGCGGCGGCGCGACGTGCGCAAGCGAGTGTACGAGGCGTCGATTCATCGCGCCGACCGCGGCGACGCCAACGACACGCGCGCGATCATCGCTCGACTGGCGGGACTCCGCGCCGAGCGAGCGACGCTTCTCGGCTACGCCAGCGCCGCCGCGTACGCCCTCGAAGACCAGATGGCCAAGACACCCGACGCCGCGGCCAAGCTGCTGGCGGACATCGGCGCCGCGGCCGCGGCAAAGGCCAGTCGCGAAGCCGCGAAGATCCACGCGGTCGCCGGCCAGTCGAACACCGATTTCACCCTCGAGCCGTGGGATTGGCAGTACTTCGCCGAACAGGTTCGCCAGGCGGAGTACGATCTGGACGAGTCGCGGATACAGCCCTACTTCGCGCTCAACCGGGTGTTGCACGACGGCGTGTTCTACGCCGCGAACCTTCTCTACGGTCTCACCTTCAAGCCGCGCTCGGACATCCCCGTGTACCATCCGGACGTGTGCGTCTTCGAGGTGTTCGATGACGACGGCAGCTCGCTCGCGCTTCTGTACTGCGACCTGTTCAAGCGCGACAACAAGAGCGGTGGCGCATGGATGGACAGCTTCGTCGACCAGTCCGCGCTGCTCGGGACGAAGCCGGTGGTGTTCATGGTGGCGAACTTCAGCAAGCCCGCGCCCGGCCACGAAGCGCTGCTCGGCTTCGACGAAGTGACCACGATCTTTCACGAGTTCGGCCACGTGCTACACGGGATGCTGGCGCGCGCGCAGTACCCGATGCTCGCCGGCACCAACGTGCCGCGCGACTTCGTGGAGTTCCCGTCGCAATTCAACGAGCACTGGGCGCTCGACTCGGCGGTGCTCGCGAACTACGCGCGCCATCACGAAACGGGGGAGCCGATGCCGCGGGCCCTCGTCGAAAGAATCAAGAAAGCGCGGACCTTCAACCAGGGATTCGCGCTTACGGAATACATCAAGGCGGCGGTGATCGACATGGCCTGGCACTCCGTCGGCGAATCCAACGTGCCGCTGGACGTCGCCCGGTTCGAGGCGCACACGCTCGAGCAGTCCGCGCTGCCGCTTGCCGCCGTGCCTCCCCGCTATCACTCGACGTACTTCGCGCACATCTGGATCGGCGGATATCAGGCCGGCTACTACGCGTACCTCTGGGCAGAGGTGCTGGACCACGACGCCTTCGCGTGGTTCATGGAGCACGGCGGTCTCACGCGCGAAAACGGCCAGCGTTTCCGCGGCATGATCCTGTCGCGCGGCGGCACCGAGGAGCCGGCGGCGATGTACCGCGCCTTCCGCGGACGCGACCCGAGGATCGAGCCGCTGCTCCTCGAGCGTGGACTGGATCATGCCGGCGGCGGACGGTCATGAGGATTCTCGAATGAAGCGCGTGCTCGTCACGCTCGTGTTGGTCGTCGTGATCGCTTGCGCCTGGATCGGCGTGATGTACACGAGAAACAACCCCGAGCAGCGCGACCTCGACGCCGCGGCGCGCCGCGCGGCGCCCGGACGATTCGTCCGGCTGTACGACGGCGTCACGCACTACACGGCCGAAGGCCCCGATTCCGGCAGGGTCGTCGTCCTCGTGCACGGATTCTCGGTTCCGTACTACATCTGGGATTCCACCGCGGCGGCGCTCGTGAGCGCGGGCTACCGCGTGGTGCGCTACGACGAGTACGGTCGCGGCTGGTCCGATCGCCCGCGCATCGCCTACACGGCGGACTTGTACGACCGCCAGATCGCCGAGCTGCTCGACTCGCTCGGCGTCCACGGATCGATCGACATCGCCGGGGTCTCGGCTGGCGGCGCCGTGTCGGCGACGTTCGCGTCGCGCCATCCAACGCGCGTCCGATCGCTCGTGCTCGTCGATCCCGTCGCGGGTCTTCGCGGAGGCGTGCCGGTCCAGTTCACACTGCCCGGGGTCGGACCATTGCTTTGGCAGACGTTCGTCGTTCCCACGATGGACGAAGGGCAACTGACCGATTTTCTGCATCCCGAGCGCTTTCCGGATTGGGTCGATCGGTATCGTCAGCAGATGACCTATCGCGGCTTCGGCCGCGCGATGCTCGCCAGCAGGCGTGGGAGCGCCGGCGTGCGGATGGATTCCGTCTATCACGCGGTGTCGGCCGCCGGCGTGCCGGTCCTGCTGCTGTGGGGCACGCACGACCAGACAGTCCCGTTCGCCAACAACGCGTCGGTCCGCGCCGCGATCCCGCAAGCCGAGTTTCACCCCATCGAGGATGCCGCGCACCTTCCGATCCTCGAGCGCGCGGCGCTGGCCGATTCCTTGATATTGAACTTCCTGTCGCGACACACGGGTCGCTGAGCCGAACGCCATCGAGGGGGGTCGAATGTCTGACGTGCAATCCGCCGCGCGCGCGTACGGCATCGCACCACCGGGGTTCCGCATCCCCGACGACACGCATGTCGGTAGGGTGAGACTGCAGATCGCCGATCTCGATCGCTCGATTGCCTACTACGAGTCGGTGATCGGGTTTCGCGTGCTCGAACGGTCGGGCCGCGTCGCGCGCCTTGGCGCGCTGGGCGACGATCGCGTGCTGGTCGAATTGCACGAGAAACCTGGCGTGCGATCGATGTCGCGCCGCGGGCGCATCGGCCTGTACCATTTCGCGATTCTGCTGCCTGATCGCGCCGCGCTTGGCCGATTCGTGCGGCATCTGTCCGACATCGGCGCGCGCGCGGGCATGTCGGACCATTTCGTCAGCGAGGCGATCTACCTGTCGGACCCGGACGGACTCGGGATCGAGGTCTACGCCGACCGGCCGCGCAGCGCGTGGCGCGTCGACGACCGGCAGCTGGAGATGACGACGATTCCGCTCGACGTGAGCGACCTCGTCGCCGCCGCGGGCGAAGGCAAGTGGACGGGGGCGCCGGCGGGTACGACGATCGGCCACGTCCATCTCTACGTGCGCGACATCGGCGAGGCGTCGGCGTTCTACCACGAGGCGCTCGGGCTCGACAAGGTCGTGTGGAATTATCCAGGCGCGCTCTTCATGTCGGCCGGTGGCTACCATCATCACCTCGGCACGAACACGTGGGCAGCGGAGGCGCCCGTGGCGACGGACGAGGATGCGCGACTGCTCGATTGGGAGCTCGTGTTGCCCAGCGCGACCAACGTGCGCGCGGCCGCGTCGAGCCTGCAGGCGCATGGATTTGCCGTCGCGTTCGACGGCGCGCAGGCGACGACGCGCGATCCGTGGGGCACGCAGCTTCGACTCGTCGGCGCGTCTGGCTGACCAGTGCGGCGCCGTTCAGGCGCCGCGGAGCTTCCGGATCAAAGTCGGAAGGAACGACAACGCGAGCAGCACGAGCATGACGATCGCCGCGACGGTGAACGCATGCGAGTCATTGTGCTCGATTCCGGCAGCGAGTCGATCGCCAACGTACACGGCCGCGATCGTGCCGGGAATCACGCCGATCGCCGTCCCGGCGAGAAACGGCACGAATGCGAGGCGGCTCGTTCCAGCTGCGTAATTGAGGATTCCGAATGGCATGATCGGAAACAGGTGCACTCGCAGGCTGTTCAGAAACGCGCCACCGCTGCCAAGCATTTGCAGCATGTTCGAGTGGCGTCCGAGCAGGCGTTGTGCCGGACCCGCCCAGACTTCGCGCGCCAGCCAGTAGCCGGCGGTGGCGCCGATCAGGGAAGCGATCCACACGAAAATCGACCCGCGGAGCAACCCGAACACCGCTCCCGCGCCGTAGGCCATGGGCGAGATTGGCGTCGCCAACGCCGCCGCGATCGCATAGACGCCGACGAAGGCGGGTGGCAACCATGGCAGTCCCTGGAGGCGGTCCACGGCGCCGCTGAGCTTCTGCGGGTCCTTCAGCGAGAAGTATCCCATGCGCCAGGCCACCACCACGAGCGCGACGAGCAGCACCGTAGGCACGACGAGGCGCACCCAATCGGATGCCTTGGGCCTCTCGGGCTCGCGCGACATTCCGCTGGTCAATCGCCTGTCGCCGGCGACCTCACTCGACGACCAGGAATCCAATGCCACCCTTTTGACCGTGGCCGAATGCGTGGTTCACGAACGGGAATTCGCCGGGGATGTCGCACGACAGCTCGAAGCACATGCCGCCGCCCGCGGCCACGTCCCACGTCTGTACGCCGCGAATCGGCGTCGTCGGCGGAGCGCCGAGGTACATCGTGTCGAACTGGTCGCCCACGACGTGAAAGCAGCATGGGTGTGTGGGGCCCGCGTTCACGACCCAGAAGCGTACGCGCTCGCCCACCTTGGCGCGGAGCGGCTCACGCGTGTACTGATCGGGCCGCCCGTTGAACACCACCAGGTCGGGCATCGTCGATAGCATTCTTTGATAGTCGAACGGCCGCACGCCTCCGGCTGGGTTGCCCAGGTACAGCTCGGCCTGCACGAGCACGAACTCCTTGGCGGGTGGCAGCGGCTCGCGCGGCGACACGATGATGGCGCCGTACATCCCGGAGCCAAGGTGCATCAGTACCGGTGACGTGCCGCAGTGATACAGGAACGCACCAGCGTATCGCGGCTTGAACGTGTACGTCACCGACTGACCCTTCGTCACCGAGCGGAACGCGTCCTTGGGATTGATCTGCGCCGCGTGAAAATCCATCGAGTGCGGAACGTCGACCTCATTGGTCAGCGTGAACTCCACGGTGTCGCCGACGCGGCAGTGCACGATCGGGCCAGGGGTGTCGCCCTCGAACGTCCATGCCGCGACGACGGTGTCGTCGGATATTCGGACCGGCGCTTCGCGCGCGTGCCAGTGAAGGCGCACGTGCCCGTCTTCCACCAGCGGCGGAAGCTCCGGGGCGTAACGATGGAACGTGATGTCGGCCCCGGCATTGGCGGGCACCGCTGTCGTCCCGGTGTGCGGCCGGCCCTTGAGAACCGCCGAATCCAGCTTGCTGTCGGAGTTGTGCGCTCTCGGACCACCCTGGCCGTTTCCATTGCCGTTCGTTCCCTTGCCGTTCGCGGTGTCCTGCCGCTGCGTCGGTCCCGGCGCACATCCGGCCAGCGCGGCGCCGACCGCGGGCAGCGCCAGGGAGAGCGTCGATGCGCGCGCGAGAAACGCTCGCCGCGTGCTCGGGCCCAGCAGATCGCCGTCGCTCGAGGGCAGCTCCTGCAACTCCGACAGGCGGATGGGCGTCGGTTCGGTCATTCGTGATCTCCGTGGTGGCGGTGCGACTCAAAAGATGCAACGCACGGGCCCGGCATCACAGAGCGGTCTGCACCGCCAGTATGTGCAGTGCTCCCGCGAGCTCGGCGTCGCGCGCCGTCATGGGAGTCGCCATGCTGAGTTCGCGATTCGCCGTATTGCAAGCGCCAAGCCGACCTCAGAGCCGCGCGCGCCGAAGGAGTTGCGCGTTGATGGCGACGATGATGGTGCTGAGCGACATCAACACGGCCCCGACGGCTGGGCTGAGAACCAGCCCCCACTTTTGCAGGACGCCGGCCGCGAGCGGGATCGCGACAATGTTGTACCCGGCGGCCCACCAGAGATTCTGCGTCATCTTGCGGTAGGTCGCCCTGCTCAACGAGATGATACGCGGCACGTCGCGTGGATCACTCCGCACGAGTACGATGTCTCCCGCTTCCACTGCCACGTCGGTGCCAGCTCCCATGGCGACGCCGACATCCGACGTCAGCAGCGCCGGCGCGTCGTTGATCCCGTCGCCCACCATCGCCACACGCTTTCCGTGACTTTGGAGTTCTTTGATCTTCGCGGCTTTGTCGCCCGGCAGCACCTGCGCGAACACCGAATCGATCCCGAGATCCCTCGCGACGGCCTCAGCTACGTTCACGGCGTCGCCGGTCAGCATTACCACCTCGATGCCTTCATCGCTGAGCCATCGAACCGCGTCGGCCGACTCCGGGCGCACGGCGTCCGCGACCGCGAACGCGGCAAGCACCCGTTTGCCCTCCACGAGATAGATCGCCGACTGTCCGCGGCCGGCCGCCGCCTCGGCGAATGCGCGCAGCTGCGCCGGGACGTCGGCGCCAATTCGCTTCAGCAGATTCGGTCCGCCTCCCGCCAGCTGTCGCCCCTCGACCACTGCTTGCGCGCCGTAGCCGGGGATCGCCTGAAACTCAGTCGCGCGAGGCGCCGCGATGCCGCGCTCTTCCGCGCTCTTCACGATGGCGCGCGCGATCGGGTGTTCGGCGTCCTGCTCGACGGCCGCCGCGAGTCGGAGTGCATCGACCTCCGACACTCCCTCGCTCGGCTGAATCGCGACGACTCGATGCTCGCCCAGTGTGAGCGTCCCCGTCTTGTCGAAGACGACCGCGTTCACGTTGCGCGCTTCCTCGAGCCCGCGTCGATCGCGCACCAGGAGCCCGCTCCGCGCGCCGATCGTCGTCGAGATCGCCACCACGAGTGGCACGGCGAGACCGAGGGCGTGCGGACATGCGATCACGAGCACCGTTACGACGCGCTCGACCGTGAACGCTGCCGGAGCGGCCAGGACCGTCCAGATCGCCGCGGTGACGATCGCCGAGCCCACGGCAACGAGCGTGAGGTAGAACGCCGCTCGGTCGGCGACGACCTGCGCGCGTGAGCGCGACTGCTGCGCCTGCGACACCAGGCGCATGATTCCGGCCAGCGCGGTTCGCTCGCCTGTCCTGGTCACTTCCACACGAAGCGAGCCTTCGCCGTTGATCGTGCCGGCGATCACTTCGGCCCCTTCCTGCTTCTCGATGAGGCGCGATTCGCCCGTGATCATCGCCTCGTTCACCGAGCTGTGGCCCTCGCGCACGACGCCGTCCGCGGGGACGCTGGCCCCGGGCCGTATGAGCACGAGGTCGCCATCTCGCAATTCCGATAGCTGGACCTCGACCGGATGTCCCTGGTCGAGACGAGTCGCCGTCGTCGGAAGCAGCTTCGCCAGTTCGTTCAACGCCCCCGACGCCTGCGAGATCGAGCGCATCTCCATCCAGTGGCCAAGCAGCATGATCGTGACGAGCGACGCCAGTTCCCACCACAGCGGCATTCCGCCGAATCCGAACGTCACCGCGACGCTGAACACGAAAGCGACCGTGATGGCGAGTGAGATCAGCGTCATCATACCGGGCTTGCGGTCCGCCAACTCGCGCCTCGCGCCCTGCACGAACACCCAGCCACCATAGAAGTAGACGGCCGTCCCGAAGACCACCGGTATCCAGCGCGCACCGGGAACGGCCGGGGGCGTGAAGCCGAGCAGCCGCGGGATCATCTCGCCCCAGACGAGCGTTGGAATCGTCAGGAGCAGCGTGAGCCAGAATTTGTCGCGGAACATCGCCACCGAGTGGCCGGCATGCTTGTCGTGCATCGCATGTCCGGCGAGTTCCGCGCGTCCGGCATGTCCAGCCTGTCCGCCGTGCCCGGTGTGGGCCGAATGATCGACTTGGCGCGCGTGCTCTGCCGGATCCTGCGAGTGGTTCATGATTTCGGCGTCGTGGAATTGCCACTTCACGCACGCGTTCACTGGCGTTCGCTTATGAAGTCCTGCGACGAACGGTATGTGCGGCACAACCAGCCCGTGCCACGGTTCGAATCGAGGTCCTCGCGGACCAATGGTCCGAGGCGTGCAGCCGGATTTGGAATGTAGTTTCTCTTGCCCCAGGGAGGACCGATGTCAACTCCGCGTATCAGCATCGCGGCCTGCGCGGTCGCGCTGTACGCTATCATCCCGCTCGGCGCGCAGGCGCCCACGCGCGTGATGGGCGCGCCGTACAACAATGCTTCCCGCGCGTTCATCGACGTTATGATCCCGCATCACGAGATGGCGCTGATGATGTCCCAGCGCGCCATCGAAGCGGCGCGTTCGGATTCCGTGAAGGCGCTCGCCAAGGACATGCTCGATCAGCGGCGCAAGGAGATCGGCGACCTCAAGGCCGCTCGTCGCGCCCTGTTCGGCTCCGACTCCACGCGCGGCTCGATGATGGAGGGAATGATGCCCATGATGACGCAGATGATGGGGATGCAGCACGACAGCGCCATGAGGGGACAGATGATGGGACAGATGATGGCCGATTTCGACCGGATGTTCCTGCAGCACATGATCTCCCACCAACAGGAAGGAATCGATATCGCCCTGCTTGCCGAGCACAGTCAGGCCGCAACGCGTGTGAAGGAGCTCGCCGTGAAGACCCGCGAGAGCCAGGAGCGCGACCTCGCGCGAATGCGGCGACTGCTCGCGAAGTTGCCTGTCCCAGCGGCTGCGCAGCCGCCGCGAAAGCCATGATGGACGGAACCGAATCCGGGGCTGTCGGGTAATCTCCTACAGCCGCGCCGTACAACCCTGACTGCAAAGGCACGCCGGGTCTCAGTACCGTGAATGCGGCTTTTGTCGTCACCTGACTGCATGTCCGCTATCCGCCGATTCGCCGCCGCGCTCTCGGGCGCGCTCCTGCTCCAGCTTTCCCTGCTGGCGAGCGGGACGCTGTGCCACGTGCACGGCACGCACGCGACTGCCGCGACCGCGGCGATGGCGCACGGGGGCATGCATGGACAGCACGGCTCTGCGGCGCGCGCCATAGGCGAGCCCTCGGCTCAGATGCCAGCCGGCGGCTGTGACATGAGCGGATCGCCCGGCCCGTGTGAATCGCCGTGGGCGCCGCGCGCATGCGGTTCGATGTCGACCTGCGTCACCGCCACCTCGGCGGTGAGCACCTGGAGCGCGCAACTAGCCCAACGAGCGACACAGGCAGTTGCAGTTGTGTCGTCGACAGCCATCCCGCTCGGCCCCGCGTTCGCGCCCGAGCTTCCACCTCCGCGCGCCTAACCTCCCACTCGGAGTGCGCTCCTCACCACCGGCGTGGTGAGTCGAGCAGGTGAATCGCGTCCCGGCACACCGCCGGACGCTCCTGTGGAGGCTTTCAAGTCATGTTTGCTTTTGAACGACGGTGGAGCCGTCGCGCGCCCGGAACGAACCGAGGCACGCGCGTGCTCGGCATCGCGTCGACGCTCCTATCGATGCTCTCGCCCATGGTGGCGCATGCGCAGTCAACCGCAGCGCCCGCGAGCGACACGTCGGCCACGATGCGGCTCGGCGACGTGTACCGTGACGTGGAACGCGCCAACCCGCGCGTCTCCGCGGCCCGCTCGCTGGCGCAGGCGGCGCAAGCACGCGTACCCGGCGCGACGCGCCCGCCCGATCCGCAATTCCAGCTCGGCTGGATGAACTACTCGCTGCCGAGCCTCGCGCCCATGCCGGTCACGGGCATGACGCAGCTCCAGCTCATGCAGATGTTGCCACTCGGCGGCAAGCTCTCGCTGGCGGGTCGTGCCGCCGGAGCGCAGGCCTCGGCAACGTCCGAGCGCGCGAACGACGTGGTTTGGGATCTCAGAAATCAGACCGCGATGGCGTTCTACGAGCTCTTCGCCGCCGACCAGAGTCTCCAGGTCGCGCGCGAGACCTTGCGGCTCCTCCAGGACATTGAGAAGACCGCCGAGTCGATGTACCGCGTCGGCGAGGGCCGTCAGGCCGATGTGCTGCGCGCGCAAGTCGAGATCGCGAAAATGGCCGAGGACACGCTCCGCATGCAGGCGATGCGCGCCTCGATGATCGCGCGGCTCAACGCCCTCCTCGACCGCTCGACTGATTCCTCGCCCGGTGCTCCAGCCCTGCCGGCGTTCCCCGATTCCATTCCGGATCGCGGCACTCTCGAGGCGCTCGCGCTCGGCGACCGACCAATGATTCGCGCCGGAGTCGACGAAGTCCGCGCGGCCGAAGCATCCGAAAAGCTCGCGCGCAAGGAGATCTGGCCCGACTTACAGGTTGGAGTTCAGTACGCGCAGCAGCCCGGCGACATGGGCGGCACGGATCGAATGGGGAGCTTGATGTTCGGCGCTTCGATCCCGGTGTTCGCGCGCGACCGGCAGCTTCGAATGCGCGACGAGGCCAGCGCGATGAAGAAGATGGCCGAGGCGGACCTTGCCGGCATGCGCGCGGAAACCCGCGGCAAGATCGCCGAGGCGTACGCGAATCTGATTCGCGCACGAAACCTCGCGCGGCTGTATCGCACGACGGTGCTGCCGCAGGCGCAGGCGACGGTCGCCTCGGCGCTCTCGGCGTACCGCGTTGGCGGCGTCGACTTCATGACGCTGCTCGACGATCAGATGACCGTGAACACCTACCGGCAGGAGCTCTACACGCTCGACGCCGACCAGGGAAAGGCCTGGGCCGAGCTCGAGATGCTGACCGGCCGCGAGCTCTTCGATCCGAATCAGACCGCCGCGACCCGCGCGGCTCGAGGTGTCAAATGACAACGGAACCGGAACTCGAAGTCGGGCGGCCGCGCATCGTGCGGACAGCCATCTACGCGGCTGTCCTGATGCTCGCCGTGATCGGCGTTTACTTCGCGACCCGCGGCAAGGACGCGCCCGCGCCGACGCCAGCCGGCCATGTGCACGGCGGAGCTTCCGCGAGCGGAGACATCGGGAAATCAGTCAGGCTGTCCGCGGCCGAGGCGCGGCGAATCGGCGTGACGTACGCGACAGCACAGGTAGGTGCCCTCGCCAAGCAGGTGCGCACCGTCGGGCAGATCACGTTCGACGAAACACGGGTCAAGGCCATCTCGCCCAAGATCGACGGGTGGGTCGAGCAGTTGTATGTCAACGCGACGGGACAGCCTGTCACCTCTGGGCAGCCGCTGCTGACGATCTACTCGCCGATGCTCGTGAGTGCCCAGGAGGAGTTGCTCCTGGCAAAGCGTCTCGTGAGCGACGTCTCGGGCGCGAGCGGCGACGCGCGACAGAACGCGTCAGACCTCCTCGCGTCGGCGCGCCGGCGACTGGCGTACTGGGACATTCCCGAGAGTCAGATCGCCGAGATCGAGCGAAGCGGTCAGGTGCAAAAGACGCTCACCCTTCGCGCCCCGGCCGGCGGGTACGTACTCGAGAAGAACGTGCTGGCGGGACAAAAGATCATGGCAGGCGACGCGCTCTACAAAGTCGCCGATTTGAGCACGGTGTGGGTGGAGGGTGAAGTCTTCGAACAGGACATCGCGACCGTGCGCGTTGGTCAGGCGGTGCACGCGGATTTCGATGCGCTGCCCGGCGAGCACCGGCTCGGTCGCATCTCGTACATCTATCCCACGCTCGATCCGCAAACGCGCACCGTGCGCGTGCGTGTCGTACTGCCGAACAGGGACCTCCGGCTCAAGCCCGGGATGTATGCGACAATTCTGATCGCCGGCACCGAGCGCGCGAACGTGCTCACCGTCCCGCGGTCGGCAGTCCTCGCGACGGGCGAGCGGAGCATCATCTTCGTGCGCGACGCGAACGGCGCGCTCACACCGCGCGAGGTCTCGGTTGGCGCGGCGAACGACGAACGCGTGGAAATCCTGCGCGGTCTGTCACCCGGCGAGACCGTGGTTTCGTCGGCGACGTTCCTTGTCGACGCCGAGTCGAACCTCGGCACCGCGCTCGGCGGGATGGGCAACATGCCCGGCATGGAGATGACCACGCCACCAAAACCGCTGCCGGCAAAGCCGTGAGGAGGATCGACCATGCTCAAGCGAATCATTGATTGGTCGGTCGCGAACAGGCTGGTCGTGCTGCTGTTCACGGCCGCCGCGATCGCGGGCGGCATCGTCGCGATTCGTCGGACGCCGCTCGAGGCGCTGCCCGACTTGTCTGATGTACAGGTCATCGTTCAGGCTGACTACAACGAGCAGGCGCCGCGCATCGTCGAGGATCAGGTCACATATCCCATCGCCGCCGAGATGTTGAAGGTGCCCGGCGCGCGGACCGTGCGTGGCTATTCGTTTTTCGGTGTGTCGTTCGTGTACGTGATCTTCGACGATGGCACCGACCTGTACTGGGCACGCTCACGTGTGCTCGAGTACCTGAGTGGCATCAAGGGCAAATTGCCGGCGGCGGTCACGCCCACGCTGGGCCCCGACGCGACGGGGCTCGGTTGGGTGTACCAGTACGCGCTCGAGGATACGAGCGGCCGTCTCGACCTGGCACAGCTACGCAGCGTGCAGGACTGGTATCTGCGCTACGCCCTCACGGCGGTTCCCGGGGTTTCCGAGGTCGCAAGCGTTGGCGGTTTCGAGAAGCAGTATCAGGTCGACATCGATCCCGCCAAGCTGCTCGCGTACGGGATTCCCGTGACGCGCGTGATGAGCGCCATCCAGTCGGCGAACGCCGACGTTGGCGCGATGACGATGGAGCTGTCGGAACGCGAGTACATGGTCCGCGGCCTGGGCTACCTCAAGTCGATCTCCGACATCGAGAACGTCGTCATCGGCGCCACGGCATCGGGCACGCCGATCCGCGTGGCCGAGCTGGGTCGTGTGTCGATTGGTCCGGCGATCCGCCGCGGCGTGGCGGATCTCGACGGCCGCGGGGACGCCGTTGGCGGAATCGTCGTGATGCGCTTTGGCCAGAACGCACTGACGACGATCAAGAACGTCAAGGCGAAGCTCGCCGCGGTGGAGAAGGGGCTTCCGGCGGGAGTCGTCGTGCGGCCCGTGTACGATCGCAGCGCTCTCATCGAGCGCGCGATCCAGACGCTCAAGAGCAAACTCTTCGAGGAATCGGTGATCGTCGCGCTCGTGTGCGTGCTGTTCCTGTTCCATGCACAATCGGCGCTCGTCGCGATCCTCACCCTGCCCGTCGGCATTCTGATGGCGTTCATCGCCATGCGAGTCGTCGGCGTGGGCGCGGACATCATGTCGCTCGGCGGCATCGCGATCGCGATCGGCGCGATGATCGATGGCGCGATCGTGATGATCGAGAACATGCACAAGCACCTCGAGCGCGCCGTGATCGCCAAGCAGGGAGGCGCCGCCACTCTGTCGGGTGTGCGCTCGTTCAATGCGTCGGTGCTCACGCCGGCCGAGCGTTGGCGCGTGGTCGTGGCGAGCTCCAAGGAAGTCGGGCCGGCGCTCTTCTTCTCGCTGCTCATCATCACGGTGTCCTTCCTTCCAGTGTTCACGCTGCAGGGCCAGGAAGGCCGGATGTTCAAGCCGCTCGCCTTCACCAAGACGTTCTCGATGGCGGCGGCCAGCCTTCTGTCGGTGACGCTCGTGCCGGTCACGATGGGCCTGTTCATCCGCGGCCGCATCTTTCGCGAGCGGGCGAATCCGATCAATCGCGGCATGATCCGACTCTACCGCCCGATCATCGATTTCGTGTTGTCGCATCGGGGGCCGGTGATCCTCGCGGCCGTGGTTACGCTCATCGTCACGTGGATTCCCTGGACGCGACTCGGCAGCGAGTTCATGCCGCCGCTCGACGAGGGCACGATCCTGTACATGCCGACCACGCTCCCCGGACTGCCGATCGCGCGGGCGCGCGAAATCCTGCGGCAGCAGGATTCCATTCTGAAAGGCTTCGCCGAAGTCGAGCACGTGTGGGGCAAAGCCGGCCGCGCCAACACGGCGACCGACCCGGCCGGTCTCGACATGATCGAGACGACGATCTCGCTGAAGCCGAAAGAGCAGTGGCCGGATGGCGTCACGTACGACGCGCTCGTCGCGGCGATGGACTCGGCCGTGCGCATTCCTGGCGTGACCAACGCCTGGACGATGCCGATCAAGGGACGCATCGACATGCTCGCCACCGGCATCCGGACGCCCGTGGGCATCAAGATCTTCGGCCCCGACCTGGGCGAGTTGGAGCGCATAGGCAAGCAGGTCGAGCAGAGCGTGCAGATGGTATCTGGCACGCGCAGCGTGTTCGCCGAACGTGCCGTCTCGGGCTATTACCTCGACATCGACATCGACCGCGCGGCCGCGGCGCGACACGGCGTCAACGTCGCTGATGTGCAGGCCGTGATCGCCACAGCGATCGGCGGCATGACGATCACGCAAACCGTGGAAGGCCGCGAGCGCTACGGCGTGCGCGTGCGGTATCCGCAAGAACTTCGTGACACGCCGGAACGTCTCGCTTCGGTCCTCGTGCCCATGCAGCACGAGGCGTCGCTCGCTCAAGGATCGAGTGGCGCGGGCGCCATGGGTGGAACGCCAATGGCTGGCAGCGCGACAGGAACGGGTGTCGCACAGATCCCGCTCGGTCAGCTCGCGACCATCAAGCAGGTCGCCGGGCCGATGGTCGTGCGCACCGAGGGCGCGGTTCCTACCGCGTGGGTCTATGTCGACGTCGTCGGGCGGGACATCGGCAGCTACGTCGCCGACGCGCAGCGCATGGTCAACAGCATGGTGAAGCTGCCGGCCGGCTACTCGATCGTGTGGAGCGGGCAGTACGAGTATATGCAGAGCGCGAAGGAGCGAATGAAGCTCGTCATTCCGGCGACGCTCGCGATCATCTTCCTGCTGCTCTTTTTCAACTTCAAGAGCGTCGGCGAGACGTTGATCGTGATGCTGTCACTTCCGTTCGCGCTCGTCGGCGGTATCTGGTTCATCTATGCCCTGGGCTACAACTGGTCGGTCGCGGTCGCCATTGGATTCATCGCGTTGGCGGGTGTGGCGGCCGAAACCGGCGTGGTGATGCTCATCTACCTCGACCACGCCTGGCACGCGCGGCTCGCCGAAGGCGAGCGTCCGACCGTTCAGCGTTTGTACGAGGCGGTGATCGAAGGCGCGGTCGAGCGCGTGCGGCCAAAGATGATGACGGTCACGGCGATCATGGCCGGTCTGCTTCCGATTCTCTGGGGGAACGGCACCGGCGCGAGCGTGATGAAGCGCATTGCCGCGCCCATGGTGGGCGGCATGATCTCGAGCACCGTGCTCACCCTCGTCGTCATTCCGGCCGTGTACTCGCTGTGGAGGGAGCAGTCGCTGCGGAGGGCCGCCGCCGTGACAGTGGCGCGCCCATTCGAGCCCGGATCGGTGACGGACGTTGCTTCGACGGTCATCGCTCCGATCACGTAAGCCATTGCCGGAGAACAACATCGCCCGTCTACGTCGTCGTACGTATTGGCCGCCGACGCGGGTTCGCATACACTGAGCTCCGGCACCTCGGATGCATCCGGTGTTCGATTGAACGATCGAGAATCGCTAACCACAAATGAGCGTATGACCAATAAACCGTGGTTGGATCATTACGACCATGACGTTCCCGCGAGCATCGGCTCGTACCCGGATCGAACGCTCCTCGATTACCTCGCCGAGTCGTCGCGCGACCATCCCAATCGACCCATCGCCCTCATGCGCGGCGGCACACTCACCTACCGTGACCTCGAGCGCGACAGTGACGCCTGTGCAGCGGGGTTCGCCGCGCTCGGCGTACGGCCGGGCGACCGTGTGGCACTCTGCCTCCCGAACATCCCGCAGTTCCTGATCGCCGAGTTCGGCGCGTGGAAGGCGGGCGCCATCGTGTGCCCCATCAATCCGACCTACACCGAGCACGAGCTGATCGACGCGCTGACGACCACCGGCGCGGAAACCGTCGTCGCGATGAACCGCTATTACGGAAAGCTCAAAAGCATTCAGCGCAGCACGTCGGTCAAGCGCATCGTCGCGACCAACGTCAAGGAGTTCCTGCCGACCACGCTGGCCATCGCGTACACGCTGTTCAAGGAGAAGGAACAGGGCGACCGCATCACGCTCGATGACGGCGACGTTCGCCTGCAGGAGCTCCTGTCTCGCTATCGCGACGCGCCCAGACCGGCCGTGAGCGTGCGGCCCGACGACCCGGCCGTGATCCTCATGAGCGGCGGTACGACGGGCACGCCAAAGGGAGTGGTCGGCCTTCACCGATCGTTGACGATCGCCGGCCATCAGCTCCAGGCCTGGCTGCGCTCGTCGATGCACGAATGGACCGACTCGATCATGCTGCCGCTGCCCCTCTTTCACACGTACGGCAACACGGGCGTGCAGGGTCTTGCATTCATAAACCACAATCCAATCGTCCTCATTCCCGATCCTCGCGACCTCGGCGAAGTGCTCAACGAGATCGAGCGCACCAAGCCGTCGTTCATCTGCGCCGTGCCAACGCTCCTCACGGGGCTCATGAATCACTCGCGAACGCGATCGGGCAAGGTCGCCTTCGACAGCATCAAGCTGTGCTTCTGCGGGGCGGCGCCGCTCATGGCCGAAACGAAACGCCGCTGGGAGGACCTCACGGGCGGCGTCGTCGTCGAGGGCTACTCGCTCACCGAAGCGCAGATGGCGGTCATCGCCAATCCGGTTCGAGGCACGAAGAAGATTGGATCGGTCGGCATGCCGCTGCCCGACGTGACGGTACGCATCGTCGACGCCGACGATGGCCAGCGACCGCTTCCGCTGGGCGAAGTCGGCGAGATCGTCATCGCCGCGCCGCAGCTGATGCACGGCTACTGGCAGCGCGACGACGACACGCGCGCCATGATCCATTCCGGTGCCGACGGCGAGCGTCTGCTCTACACCGGCGACCTCGGCTACCTCGACGATGACGGCTATTTGTTCATCGTCGACCGCAAGAAGGATCTCGCCAAGCCGAGCGGCTTTCAGGTATGGCCGCGCGAGGTGGAGGAGGCGATCTCGAGCCATCCCGCCGTCGCCGAGTGCGGGGTCGCCGGCTTGCCCGACGCCGCGCGCGGCGAAGTCCTCAAGGCCTGGGTCGTGCTGCGGCCCGCCGCCACGGCGACCGTCGACGAGCTGCGCACGCACTGTCGCGAGCGGCTGGCCGCGTACAAGGTGCCGTCACGTTGGGAGTTCGTCGCGGATCTCCCGAAGTCGACCGTCGGCAAGGTGTTGCGGCGCGAGTTGCGGAGGCGCGAGCTGGAGCTGCACCCAGAAGAGGCGTCGACGCGCTAACTTCGCGCGCGACAACGCGAGCCATAAACAAATCCTAATTATGAAAGGCTGGTGGTCGCGGAACTTTCTCGCGAGCGCCGGCCTTCATCGTCACGTCGCGACCGCGGTGACGTGGATGGCGCTCTCGGCGCGCGAAATCAGAGGCCGACACGCCACGAATCGGCGCGGCGCGGCACAGGTTCCCGCGATACGGTCGCGTGCGCTCGGAATCGATCGATGCGTGTCGAAGCGTTGGCCGGATGCGGACGCCAATTCCGTTCTACCGGACTCGCGACATCGTGCACGTAGACAAACCAAACATTTACGGAGTTCTGATGAGCAACATCGTTCGTTCTTCACTGTTCGCGCTCGCAGGAGCCGCTCTGATCGGCTGCGGTGATACGCGCCCCACGCTGACCGCCGCGCCGGAGTCCCCATCGGCGGCGCTAACGGGCCGCCGGACGTTCACGGTCGCGTTCAACGGCGTGGCCAGCGGCTTCCCGACCGGCGTGGTCCGGTTGACCGGCGGCGGTACGTTCGATCCCGCAAAGGCGGGTAGCACGTCGGAGGACGACGTTCCCAATCTCGGCGGTGGCTTTGACTGCGTTCGCGCCGTGGACCAGGTCCCGCTCAAAGGTTGCAACGACGGCCAGGGCGTCCGCTGGGATACCGCCAAACTGCTCGTAACCAGCGGCTTCAAGTGCACCGGAAAAGCCGAGGAGCCCCTCAAGCACGGCTTCACGGGCGACACCGCTGTCGTGCTCTCGGCGGACTTCTATCGCGCTGGCGACGGCAACGACGAGTCGTTTACTGCGAACATGATCGTATCCACCTACGATCTCGATCCGGACATCGACGGGGTCCAGAACCTGTGGGTTCAGGGCGTCGGCTGCGGTACGGCCTTCGTGAACTTCAACGTGCGCTGACGCGGTACCGGCGGCGTCACTCCGACTTGAGCGCGTCGATCGGGTCGATGCGCCCGGCGCGTCGCGCCGGGGTGTACGATGCGGCCAGCGCCACGATACCGAGTACGATCGCGACAGCGGTGATGGTCGCAGCGTCGGTTGGCTGAACGCCGTACAGCATGCCGCGCAACGATCGGGTCGCCGCCAAAGCGGCGGCGACACCGATCATCAGGCCGCTCGAGGTCAGCGCGAGTCCTTGGCCGAACACCAGTCTCGAGATGTCGGCGGCCTGCGCGCCGAGCGCCACGCGCACGCCGATCTCGCGGGTCCGCTGGCCCACCGCGTAGGCGATCACGGCGTGCAGGCCGAATGCGGTGATCACCAGCGCCAGGCCCGCGAACGTGCCAAGCAAAACGAGCACGATGCGTTGCAGCTCGCGCGCATTGGCGATCGTCGCGTCGGCCGACTTCGCGTCGCCGATTTTGATGAACGGGTTCGCAGTATGGACAGCCTGCGTGATGCGAGGAACGAGGGTCGCCATCGGCAGCGTGCTGCGCACGACGATCGTCCCGAACGGCGGCGCACCCGCCGTGCGCTCGTAGATCTGCGGCAAATTCGCGCGTCGCGCGCCGGGCACACGTACGTCCCGTGCGATGCCGACGATCGTTGCCCACGTCCTCGCCGTCTTGATGCGCTTGCCGATCGCATTGCTGCCGGGCCAGAAGCGTTGCGCGAACGACTCGTTCACGACGACCTCGTTTCCAGCGAGGAGATCACCGGCCGATCGGTCGTCGGTGAAAGCGCGACCGCGAAGCAGGCGAATCCGGCTGAGCGAAAAGAGATTGCCCGTCGATGCATTGACCGCGGCGAATCCCAAACTGTCACCTGCCGCGGATGTTCTGCCTTCGATCTGGACTCCGCCGAGGCCAAGCCCAAAATCGGGCGGTAGGGTCATCGCCAGCGCCGCGCCCTCGACCTGGGGAAGCTTTCTGATTTCATCAAGGGCTGCCCGAAGGGCCGCTCTTCGATCCATCGGATTCGTCAACTTCGGATCGGTCAGACGAATCGACACGCCAATCAGCCCGCTCGGATCCATGCCCACGTCCGCGCGCTGCATCGCGATCAGCGTTCGGACGAGGAGCCCCGCACCGGCAAGCAAGACGACGGACAACGCGATCTCGACGACGATCAACGCAGCACGAAATCGTCGCGCGGTCCGACTCGTCCCGGCAGCGCGCGCGCCTGCCTTCAAGGCCACCACCGCGCGCTGACCGGCGACCCATACTGCCGGCGCACTGCTGAACAGCAATCCAGTACATAACGCGATGCTCAATGCCCACCCGATCACGATGCCGTCGACATGAATGTCTTGCACGTCGGTAAGCCTTGGCACCGATCGAACCATGAGCCGTGTCGATGCCATCGCGATGGCGAGTCCGCATCCGCCACCGATCATCGACAGTAGCATGCATTCCGTCACCACCTGGCGCACGAGGCGGCCGCGCCCGGCGCCGATCGCCGTGCGGATCGCGAATTCTCGTTGCCGCGACCAGGCATGGACCATCGCCAGATTCGCGACGTTGGCACAGGCGATGAGCAATACCACCCAAACGGCGCCGAACATGAGCAGCAGCGTGCGCTTGAGATCGCCATTCACGAGGTCGATGCCGCGAACCAGCTTGGGAATGTCACGGTCCGCCGTGGAGTGAAGCCTGTCCGACGGTGCGCGCGCCTGATTGACGATGGCCGCGAGCTCGCGGTTGGCTTCCTCGATGCTGACGCCATTGCGCAGCTTCCCGATGGCATCGACGACTTGATTGGGGCCGGTGCTGCGCAGAGCGGTGAAGATCTGGTCGCCATCGATGAATGGCACGCCGAACCCGCGCGGCACCACGCCGATCACGGTGTGCAGCTGGCCGTTGAGCCAGATGGCGCGGCCGATGACGGCCCGCGCTCCCCCGAAGTGTCGCTGCCAGAAACCGTAGCCGAGCAGTGCAACGAGCGGCGCATCGCTCAACGTGTCGGCGGATGCGATATCGCGGCCGAAAAGCGGATGCATGCCCGTGAATGCCGACATCCCCGGCGTGATCATGGCCCCCGACAGATTCTCGAGGGCGCCGCGAGTCGAATCGCCAAACTCGAACTGGGACTGACGAACGAGTGTAACCCGATCCACTGCGTGTGCGCGAGCGCGCCACTGATCGATGTCGGAGCGAAGCGGCTCGATGAGCACCATCCCGCGGCTGCCCGTGGCGACAAACTCCACCATCCGGTTGCCGTCGTGGAACGGAATCGGCCGCAGCATCACATGGTTGATCACACTGAAGATCGCCGCGTTTGCCCCGACGCCGAGCGCGATGAGCACGATGACCGCGAGCGCGAATCCCGGATTTTTGCGGAACCCTCGCAGCGCAAAGCGCACGTCCCCTGCAGCGTGCTCGAGCCAGCGCAGCGGCCGTTCGTCGCGCACGCCTTCCTTCGCGCTTTCGACGCCGCCGAACGCGACGAGTGCCGCGCGCCGGGCAGCGTCGGGCGACATGCCGAGTCGCACGTTGTTCTCGATCTCGAGATCGAGATGGAGGCGCATCTCCTTCTCCAACTCCGACTCGGCGCGACGACGGAGGAAGAGGCCGCGGAGCCAGAACCGAATCTGCTCCAGCATGGGCATCGCGGCGCCTCCTCAGTCGGCGACGAGGACGAGATCGACCGCCTTCACGAACCGATGCCAGTCATCCATCTCGGACGCGAGCGCCCGCTGGCCCGCCGTGGTCAGGCGGTAGTACTTCGCCTCGCGATTGTTCTCGGTTGTGCGCCAGGTGCTTGCGACGAGACCCTTTCGCTCGAGCCGGTAGAGAGCGGGGTAGAGCGACCCCTGCCCGATCTGCAGCGCGTCGCGCGACAGCTGCTGGATGCGCTGGCTGATCCCCCAGCCGTGCAACGGCGCGAGCGACAGGGCCTTCAACACGAGCAGATCGAGCGTACCCTGCAGGATGTCGGCGGACGCGGCCACGCGTGAACTCCTGTCGAATGATCAAGGGAGAGGATACGTCACTCCTGTCGAATGGTCAAGGGAGTGCCGTCATGGCGAATACCGCACCCGCACCCGTGCTGGAAGGCCGGCCGTGCTCTCGCGGGTCAGGTTCTGCATCCCCGAGAGGCGGAGCTCTCGCAGCCGCGGGAGCGCCGCGAGGAGCGCGATTCCGTCGTTCGTCACGCCGGGAACGCCCGAGAGCTCGATCCGCTCGAGTGACGTCATCGTCGCGAGAATCGCCAGGCTCCGATCGGTGATCCTGGTGTAGCTCGCGAAATAGTTCTTCAACTTCGGCAGCGCGGCGATGTGATCGGTCGCCACGTCACCCGTCTCGCGACAGTACATGAGAATCAGCGACTCGAGCCGTGCGCATCGGCCCACGTGCCGAAACCCGTCGTCTGAAACATCCATCGGCATGAGCTCGCGAAGGGCGGGGAAGCGCGGGAGCGCCGACAAGCCGTCGTCATCGACGTTCTTACAGCTCACCGAAAGGCCCTGCAGTGCCGGCATCGACGCCAGCGCGCTGAAACCCCGGCCGCGCAGGTTGTAGCATCGGCGACCCCAGATGTACTCGATCGACTGCGAGCGGCCGAGCGCCGCGAAACCATCGTCGCCCGCGACCGTGTCCTGGCACATGATGAAGCGGAGCCGCGGCATTGCCGCGATGTACGGCATCGCCTCGTCGGTCGCATCGAAGCCGAGGAATCCGAGATTGGGCAGGGTGACGAGGGGCGCGAGCCCGGCGGCCGTGACCGGCAGGTTCCGATCGTCGATGTTCAAGCCGAACAGGCCGTCGAGACCGGCCAGATGCGACATGCCGCGGTCCGTGAACGTGCCCCGCAACCCGAGGAGATTCGGCTCGGCGTCGGGGGAAAGCAGCGCGAGCGAGACGTCGCCGTCGCGCCACTGTTTGAAAACTGGAAAGTCGTGAAGCGCGGGTAATCCGGCGTCCGTCACGGAATTGCCGCTCTTGAATTGGCTCAGGCGGGGCTTGCCGGCGAGTGCTTTGATCGCGCCGTCGCCGGTGCGCGTGCCCGAGAGATCGACGCGAGCCAACTGGTCGCAGCGCGACAACTGCTCGACGCCGGCATCGGTGATTCCCGTTCTCGCCAACGAGAGCGTCTGGAGCGCCGGCAGCTCGCGCAGAGTCTCGAGCGATCGGTCGCTCACCGCGCAGCCGCTCAGGTCGAGGTGACGGAGGTTCCGCATCCGTGCGAGATGTCTCACGCCGACATCGGTGAGTTGACGCGAGCCCGACAGTCGAAGCGTCGTCACGTGCTCCAGCCCTGAGATCCGCTCGAGCACTCCGTCCGTCATCTGACCGTTGGCCTCGAGCGCCGAGATGTCGCCCGAGCCGAGGCGTTCGACGACCCGGTCCCAGTCTCGCGTACTCTCGTATTCGCCGGCGGAGTCGTTGTCCGAGAAGAGTCTCACAGGCGTTGCCGCGATGAGCCGCTCGTCGCCAGGCAACGAATGGGCGTACTCCACCAACGCCGCCCAGCTCTCGAAGCCATGGTCGCGCGCTATCCACGCGCGCGCATCGTCCAGCGTGAGCTCGACCTCTCCGCCTTCGACGTCCGGCCGCATGCCCAGGTCGAGCTGCACATACCGCCGCATCGTCTCCCACGTGCGCCGGTGCCAGGTGTCGCTCCAATGGCGCTCCATTGCCTCCAACGTGCCGGTGCGGTATGCATCGAGCAGGTGCACGGCCTTTCGCTCGTAGTCGGCAACCGTTGGATGCGCCGAATCCGGATTCGCCCGGGTTAGCTGAGCCTTGAGAGCACTCCACCCCGCAAATCCGTGCTCACGCGCCAACGCGTGCTGTACGTCGCGAAGTGTCGGAACGTCAGGGGCGCCGGGGAATGCTCTCGCCAGCCGCGCGCGCGCTTCGTCGACGTTCTCGCGAAGCGCCTTGAGCCAACGCTTCGCCTCCCTCTTCAGGTTCTCGAGGGCACTACCGGGCGTGATTCGCCTGGACATGATCCTCCTCCCGTGCGCCTGAAGTCCGCTGAGTTACAGGCCGGAAGAAGGTGAACCGACTGCTTCCGTTGGATTCTGGGTGGGAGTCAGCTCCCTTGCCGCGGACAGGAGGCGCCCCAGGGCGCGCTGCGTCAATCTTGTCGACCGCCGTCCAAGCCGTCAATCGCTACCGCCGTCGGTCATGGCCGGAGGCGGGTGACGCGCCACGAGGCTCGACGGTTTTGCTCTTTCGGACACCCTCATTCGAGGTACCGAAATGGCCCGCCCCGCCCGTCGCACCGGAGTTCGGCACGACTTGGGTTCGCGGATCCGCCTCGCGACCGTCGCCCTCTGCCTTACCGCGATCTCTCCACTCGCCCGCGGCCTGCCGGGCCAACTCATCCAGGTCAAGACGCTGCCGATCGCCGATGGCGATCAATGGCGCATCTTTCCGTCCGCGACCTCCGGGATGGGCGACGTCTCGATCGCGCTCGCCGATTCGCTGCTCGATCCGTTCGTGAATCCGGCGAAGGCCTCCCGGATGCCTCCCAGATCCGGCGGCACGTTCTTCGGCTCGCCCGTCTTCTACTCGGTGTCTCAGAACGCGGGCGGCGGGCGGACGTTCCCGGTCGGCGGTGTTCTACGTTCCGGCTCCGTGTTCGGCTCCCTGGCGCTCGCGTATCAGGAAATCGAAGACATCAACTCCAATCGTCAATTCACGGCGCCCGTGCTTCGCGGCGTGGACGGATCGCCTGTCACCATCGCCCAGCCTTCGCGGCAGAACCAATTCGCCTTTGCGAGCCTTGGGCGCGTGTTCGCCGGGCGCAATCTGTCAGTCGCCGGCAGTGCGCAGTGGTCCGGGCTCCACGACATCGACGGCGTCGATTTGCTCTACGCCGGAAGTGCCGGCATCAAGCAGCACGGCCACTCGCTCGACGCCCGACTCGGCGCCACAAAGGACTGGGTGGGCCCAACGGGCACGCGCACCGCCGAAGCGATCCTGCTGCATAACGTCTTCGACATGACGCACGACGTCACGTGGGCCGATCAGGTATGGGATGCAGATACGCGGACCTTCACCACTCGCGCGCGCCTCGATCACAACCTGGATCGCACGGATGCGTGGGGTCTCCACCTCGGATACTCGCAACCGGTGGCGGACTCCGGCTGGCGCGCCGGCGCGATTGCGACCGCGAATCTCATGTCGCATCCAAAGCTGCCCGACTACCAGATCGCCCGCGTCGCCGTGATCCCCTGGGACCCGGGACACACCGCGGCCTACGACCTCGGTGTCGGCGTGTCGAAGGTTCACGGTCCTACCATGCTTGGGTTCGATGCAGTCTTCGAACCGATCACGACGCACACCTGGGGCGAGGCGCACGGACCAACTCCGACCCAGTCGGGTGGCACGATCCCGGACGGCGGCAAGACCACGGAGAATCGATTCCGCTTCTCGAATGCGATCGTCCGCGGTGGCGTTGGCCACGATCTCGATCTCGGTTCGCAGCAGACGCTGCGTCTTCAGCTCGGCGTTGCGCTGCGATCGATCGACTACACGCTGCGTCAGTTCGACCACGTCGCCATAGCCGAACGACGGCAGCACGAACACTGGACTGAATGGACGCGCACGTGGGGACTGGGCCTCCACTTCAGCGATCTGGAAATTCGCTATGCGGGACGCCGGGCGACCGGAACCGGCCGGCCGGGCATTCTGCCGACCGGTGTGGTGTTCGCCGCCCCAACAGTGGACGTCGCCGGATCGAACATTCTCGCCGCGCCCACAGGCCCGCTGACGCTCACGGACGTCGCCGTCACCACGCACCAGATCTCGGTCTCCCTGCCGATTCGGTAATCCGCCATGTCACCTCACGCGCTTCGCGGCTTGCTGATCCTGCTCGCGGCCACCGCCGCGTGTGGCGACGGCGCCGTCACACCGATCGATACGACGCCGTCGCTCGACGCACAGGTTCGCCAGGCACTCAGCAGTTGGGCAGTCGTGCCGATTCTCCCGCCGAGTGCCCCTGATCCCGCGCTCGTTGATCTGGGACGCTCGCTCTTCTTCGACAAGATCCTGAGTGGGAATCGCGACGTCTCGTGCGCGAGTTGCCACAAGCCGTCGACGGGAACCGGCGATGGAATGTCGCTCGCGATTGGCACCGGCGCGCAACGCACCGGCGCGACACCGACCCTGGGCGAAGGCCGGCAGTTCACTCCCCGAAACGCCGCGCCGCTCTTCGGCGCGAGTCTGCGGCCATTCTATCTCTTCTGGGATGGACGCGTCTCGGATTTCGGGGGGCAATCGAACTTCGCGACTCCGGCTGGTCCGGCGCTGCCATCCGGACTGGCCAGCATTCTCGCCGCGCAAGCGATGATCCCCGTGACGAACCGCGTCGAGATGCGCGGCAATCCGGGCGATCACGACGTGCTCGGGAATGCGAATGAGCTCGCGATCCTCGCGGACAGCCAATACGCCGCGATCTGGAGCGCGCTCATTCGCCGTGTGCTGGCCGTGAACGCGTACGTTCAGAAGTTCAACGCGGCCTATCCGTCGGTGCCGGTGGGCCAGCTTGGATTTCAGCACGCGGCCAACGCGATTGCCGCGTTCGAGGTTGCGACATTCGCCCGAACCAACTCGCCGTTCGACCGGTATCTCGCGCGCGACGACAACGCGCTTTCCGTTGACGCAAAGCGCGGTGCGCTGCTGTTCTTCGGGAAAGCCCGTTGTTCGCAATGCCACAATGGGCCGCTCATCGGAGGACAACAATTCGCCAACACCGGCGCGCCGCAACTCGGCCCGGGCACCGGCAAGGCCGCGCCGCTCGACGCCGGTCGCGGCGACCCGAGCATCGTGAGCCAGCCACAGTTTCCAAATTTCTTCTTTCGGGTTCCGCCGCTCCGCAACGTCGAGCTCACCGCGCCGTACATGCATGACGGTGCCTATCCAACTCTCGAGGCCGTCGTTCGGCATTACAACAATGTCGACTCGGCCGTGAAGGCCTACGATGTGTCGCAGCTCGATCCGTCGCTGCGCTCGAGCTACCACGGCGATGCAGCGACAATCGGTCAGCTGCTGTCGTCGCTGGACGGCCGCATACGGCAACCCCTGGGCCTCACGCCGGACGAACAACGGCAGCTGGTGGCCTTTCTCAAATCGCTGACGGACCCCAGCGCTCGCGATCTGAACGGCGTGATGCCGGCGGCCGTGCCGAGCGGACTGCCCGTCTCGCCATAGGCTCGGTGCGGGAGCCGGCGGCTCGCGCTACTTCGGGAAGATCGCCGGGAATACCACGTCGGTGGTGAAAATGCACCGATCGTTGTGACCGCACTCCGGTACGATGATCGCGCTGTGCTTCGCTCCGAGGCTGTCGTTCACATACTTGAAGAACGCTTCACCACGCGCGCGTCGCGTCGGCCCTTGCGCCATCGCGTTCGGAGACGAATCGAAGCCGCCAAGTGGCAGTACGTCTACCTGGCCCAGCAGATACGTCGTCGGCCGTATGACGAGCTGCTTCTTGAGTTGGTCCGCACTCATCCCGGCGGCGTACCCGGAAATGTTCTCGAGCCCCGCCGGCCAGCGATTGTAGTTCGGCGCTTTGACCGTGTCGGCCGGTCCGTAGGTAAAGTTCGCGTTGACCTTCGTGCCGTTCGGCCCCAGCGCCTCCTTGTCGGCGGTCGCCGGATCGGCGTCACCGGCGGGTAGCGGTCGCACCGCGGCTGGCCAGGCGTAACTGGACGGATTGGCGACGACGTAGCTGATGCTCACGCCCGGCGTGTCGTGCACCTTGTTCGTCATCTCGTAGCGCGTCGCGAATTGCCCGCCCGCCGAGTGCCCGGCGATCACGATCCTGGCGAGATTCGGAAAGGTCTTCTTGTTGGCGAGCTTGCGTACGATCTCGTCCATGAAGTCGAACGCGGAGATCGTAGAATTCGTCGGTGACGCTCCACCGGAGCGCCACGAGTTCGCGCCCTCGGGCCACATGACTTCATTCGCCTTCGCCGTGTCCCGGCCGCCGATGAAGTGCGGTGCGATGACGATGGTATTCTCGAGCGCTCCAGCCAGAAACGCCGCGGCCATCGACGTCTCGAAGTAATGGTCCGCGTTGCGCCCGGCGCCGTGCACCATGACGAGCGCGCGGGTGATTGTCGGGTTCCGTACGTCGAGCGGATAGCTGGCGTACACCATCGAGCGCGCCGGGCCGCCGTTCCAGAGGATCCAGCGTTCGCAGGCGGTCACGGCCGTCGTGCAGGGCGCGGTCTTTCGCGTTTGTGCATTCGCCGCGAACGATGGGACGAGGGAGGCAGCCAGGACGATGGCGAATCTGCGCATGGTAGCGGTGAGCTTGGGGGGGACGGGCGCGGCATGTCACGCCTATGCCGCGCGGATTGATGATTCTCGCCATCCGCGCGAAAAAGAACAACCGAAGGCCCGTCCTCAGCCTCTACCGAATCCGCAAGCTCGCCGCCATGTCCGGCCCGATTCGAAACGCAACTCGCTGCCCTGGCTCTGCCATGAGCAGCTCGCTGTCGTACGGCGCTGACCGATCGCGCGGCTCGACGCGCAGGCGCACCACCGGAGCGTCGAACAGGAGCGCCGGCACGTAGAAGTGCTCCGTCGCGCTGCCGTTGATGTCGCCCAGTCGGTGCCGCTCGCCTGCGCGCACGAGAAACACCGTGACCGCCGACCAGTGATCGTTCGCCACATCGATGGCAACGTGCCGCGAATCGACTGCGGGAACGCCTGCCGGACGTTGAACGGGGGGCGCGCACGCCGTCATCGCGGCGAGCATGATCGGAACCAGGGCATTGTGGAGCGTCATCGTCCACCTCGTGGGAGGGACTTCGTGATGCTCCAGTTGTAGGTCTTATCCGTCACCGCGCGCCCACCGCGTCGGTTACGCGAGCGGTGACGTTCAACTGATGCTCGGGTGACTCGACGTTGCGGCGGGCGTGCGTGAGGGAAAGCCTGATTGCCTCGCTCCTCGGGCGCGCAATTTTAGGGAGCTCTTGCGGAGGTAGCCGTTCCGATGCTGGAACTGCGCCTGCTCGGCTCTTTCGAGGCGGCACTGGCCGACGAATCGGGCACACCACTCCTGGCACAGCCCAAACGCGCGGCGCTGCTCGCGTATCTGGCACTCGGCGCGCGAACGGGCCTGGTCCGGCGCGATCGGCTGTTCGCTCTGTTCTGGCCCGATGCCGACGAGACGCACGCGCGCCGGGCGCTGAATCAGGCGCTGCACCATCTGCGCGGCGTGCTCGGGGCTGACGTGCTGGTAACGCGCGGCGACGACGAGGTGGGGCTCGATCGGACCCGCATCGCCTGCGACGTTCTTCGCATTCGCGATCTCCTCGCCGACGATCGCCTCGAGGAAGCGCTCGCGTGCTACCGCGGCGAGCTCCTGCCCGGCTTCCACGCCCACGCCTCGAACGACTTTGACGATTGGCTCGAGCGCGAGCGGTTGGCGCTTGGAGAGGAGATGATGACCGCGGCCCGCACGCTGTCGAGCCGCGCCCACGACGACGGCAACAGCCCCGCCGCGCTGCACTGGGCACGCCGCGCCCTGGATCTCGCGCCGCTCGACGAACGATGCGCCCAGCAGCTCATCGACGTGTTGATGCGCGATGGAAACGCGGCGGCAGCACACCTGGAGTTCAATCGCTTCGCGCAGCGGATGCGCCGCGAGCTCGACATCGAACCGTCCCTGAAAACGGCTGCGCTTCTCGAGCACGCAGCCGTTCCCGCGCCGATTTCGCAGGAGCGCCCAGCCGCAACTCGGGCCGCACCGGCGAGACGAACGCGACGTCGTCTGCTCGTCACCGGTATCGTGGTCGCCGGCATTGCCGCCGTCTCGCTCGCGGCGGGCGCGTGGGTGTCCTTCCACTCGGTGGTTCTATCGCATCGCGCCGGTGCGCGACCGACCATTCTGATCGCGGACTTCGCGGGACCTTCGTCCGATACCGGGCTCGGCGACGTCGTCACGCAGTTGCTGTTGAGCGGTCTTCAGGATTCTCGCACCGCGCGCGTCGTGTGGAGCGGTGAGCTCAGCGCGGCGCTCGGTCGGATGCAGCTTCCACCCCTGACCGCTGTGCGCGGCCGTGTCGCGCGGGAACTCGCAGTGCGTGAGGGGTACGGCGGGGTGCTCGAGGGCGCGGTGCGCAACGCGGGCGACAAGCTCCTCGTCAATGTCTCCTTGGTGGACCCGGAAACGCGTCACGTGTACTTCACGAACGCCGAGTGGGCGGCTGACCCAGCCGAGCTGACGAAGGCCGTCGACGTGCTCGTGCGCACGGCGCGAAAGCGAATCGGCGACTCACGAGAGGCAATCGCCCGCGCCCGACCGCTGGATCAAGTCACGACGCCCTCGCTCGAGGCGCTGCGTGCGTACACCGCGGCGGGCCGCATGGGGCGCTTCGAGAATGCACGACCGCGTGCACTGCTCGAGCGAGCCGTCGCGATCGACAGCGGCTTCGCTGCTGCGTACCGGAAGCTCGGAATGATCGCGGCGTGGAGCTCGCAACCCGAACTCTCCTCGGAACTGCTCGCAAAGGCATTGCGTCACTCCGATCGCACGAGCGAGCACGAACGTGCCTGGACCGAAGCAATGTTGTACACACACGGGCGCTATTTCGACGCCGGTCGCTCGCTCGCCGCCTGGGAAACCCTTCTCGCACAGGACTCGACCGACGGAGTCGCGTTGCTGAATGCGGCGTGGCTACTCGAGACGGAACGGCAGTTCGAGGCCGCCGAGCGCGCACACGCACGCGCGGTGGCGATGGGCGACTCCATGGGTCAAACGGTGTTCATGAGCCTCGCGCGAGACCGCTTTCTGCTCGGAAAGACAGCGGAAGCCTGGCACACGCTGGATGCGGCCATCCGGCGCAACCCGCGGACGTTGATCCTGACCTTCCGGGCACGGGCCTACCTCCTGAGCGGCCGGCTGGATTCAGCGGAAACCGATTTGCATCGAGCGTTGGAATTGAGCGCGGTGGCCGACCGAAGCGAGGACGGTTGGCTCGTCGCGGTGCTTCGCGCGACCATGGCGCGACAGGCGGGAGAGCTGGCCCGCGCGCACGCGCACGACGCCGAGATGGCACGTTATGCTCGTGAAACCGGCAGCACGCTCGGCGAGTTCGAGGCGCGCCTGGCCCGCGTTCGCGAGGCCGTGTGGTTGCTCTCACGGCCGCAACTCGCCGGAGCCGAGCTGGCGGCTTCGCGCCGCCTCGCCGAAACGCTCCACGGTGTGGATCGGCCAATTCCGGAGCTGGCCGAGGCATACGCCGAGGTCGGAGACGCAACGACCGGTGCGTCGATTCTGCGCGAGTATGAGCGCGGCATCGCGCCGGGTGAATGGCGCGAAACTGAGCCAGGCCGCCACCTCGCTCGGGCGCAGATCGCGCTCGCCGAGGGTAGGCCGCTAGTCGCTGTGCGCGAGATTCGCGCGGCAGACGTGGGGGTGTGCGTCACGTGTGTGCTTCCGCTGCTATCCCTGGCGTATGACCGCGCCGGGCAGTCCGACTCGGCGATTGCCGTCGGCGAACGGTACTTCGCGATGATCGATCCGTCGACCGCGGAAGTCGACGGCTTCCATCGCCCGATTCTCCACCGCCGATTGGGCGAGCTGTATGCGCGGCGCGGCGACGTCGCCGGCGCGGAACGCCACCTGAAGGCGTTCGTCATGATGTGGCGCAATGCCGATGCCGAGCTTCAGCCGCAGGTCGAAGCAGCGCGTCATCAAATGATGATGCTGAGACAGCAGGCGATTCGATGAGGCGCGAGACGGCCCCATAACGCGAATGGCGGAGTCATCGCCCGCTAGGGCAGGATCTCCACGTACCCGTCCGTTCCATGCACGCGGATCCGCTGCCCGTCGCGGATCAGCCGCGTGGCATGCTCGACCCCCACGACGGCCGGCAAGCCGTACTCTCGGGCGATCACCGCGCCATGGGTCATTACGCCCCCCACCTCCGTTACCAGGCCACCGATCGCGACGAACAGAGGAGTCCAGCTGGGGTCCGTGAAGGCGGTGACCAGGATGTCGCCCGCTTCGAGATCGGCCGCCGCCATGTCCAGGATGACGCGGGCCCGTCCCTCGACGGTCCCCGCGGAAACCGGCAAGCCGACCAGCGCGCCGGCCGGCAAGCCGTCACGCCGGTACGACCCGGCGACCTTCTCGCCGTCCGACGTGAGCACCCGTGGCGGCGTGAGCGTCTTGTACCACGCGAACGCGTCCTTGCGCTCGCGCATCAGTTGGTCGTCCACGCGGTTCGTACGCACGACGTCGTGGAGCTCCTGGAACCTGAAATAGAAGATGTCCTCCTTCTCACGAAGCACGTGAGCTTGCACGAGACGCTCGGCTTCCTCGAGCAAGGCGAGCTTGTAGACGAAGTACCGGCTGACCATGCCGTACTTCGGATACTCCCGGTACCCGATGAAGGTGCGGACCCGGTCGATCATCCGCTTAGCCTCGTCGGCCTTCCGCTCGCCGTCCGGCGAGGCCCGCAAGCGCTGCAGCAGCTCCTGCTCCTTCTTCCAGGCCTCCCGTCGTCCTTGTTCGAAGCGCCGTTTGGCGGCGCCCGGCTCGAAGTTCCTGACGTGGTCGAGGACAATCGGCAAGAGCATGATGGGGCGTTCGCTCCAACGCGGCCTCGTGATGTCGATCTCGCCGACACAGCGCATTCCGTACTTGTCGAGCCACGCTCGGATGGCGTCTCGCGCTTCCCGACCCCCCGCGAGCCCGGGCAGCTCCTCCAGGAAGTCCTCGTCCTCGGCGCGCTGCAGAAATGCCACTACCTCCGGATGAGGGCGGATCACGTCCGCGACGTTCAGCAACGCCAACCCCATTTCCGAGGTGATGTTATTGGGGACGGACTGCGTGAGCGTGTCGGCCGCGTTTTTCTCGCCCAGCCACGCCTGCAACTGCTCGTTCAGCCACCAGGTGGCCTCCATCGCCGACATGAACACCTCGTGGCTCTGCCGGTCGAACAAGATCCGCTTCAGTTCCTGAATGTCCGCCAGGATGAAGTCGAGCAGCGCTGGTCCGGACTTCGTCCGAATGTCGCGCTTCAATTCGGCGATCGAGACCTGAGTGCGCGTGATCAGATCGTCGACGATGGCGGGATCAGTCTCGATTGGCGTTCGCGCGTCGCCCGCCGACGACCCGACGGGACTCGGGTCCGCGAGCGACGGGACGAAGTCGCCGCGGTCGAGGATGGTCTGCAGCGCGTCCCCGATCAGCGGGTCGGATTTGCCCAGGAGATTGAAGAGACCCGCGCGGCTCGATGGCGAAGCCAAGGCTCGAGTGACGTCGACGAACAGCCTGCCGCCGGCTTCACTCATCGGCCGGGGCGTCGTCATTTGCCAGAAGGAGAGCCCGAGCGGCTTCATGGGATCTGTCATCATCTGCTGATGACCGACCGACACGTAAACGTGGTTCTCCTGGTCGCTGGCCGCGGGGACGGGGAAGAGCGTGGTGATCGGGCGGCTCTGTACGACCTGGAACTCGTCGTCGACCAGGCACCATTCGACGTCCTGGGGGCGGCCGAAGTGCGCTTCGATCCGCCGGCCAAGCTGCGCGAGCCGCACGACCTGCGCATCCGTGAGCGCTGGCTGCGCCTGCCGCTTCGGCTCGATCGGATATTCCTGCGTCCCGCCTGACGGCGAGGCGTAGACGGTAAGCTGCTTGGTGCCGATCGCCCGGGCGACAACCTGCCCGTCTCGCACCTTGTAGACATCAGCGTTCACGAGACCGGAGACCAGGGCTTCGCCGAGCCCGAAGCTCGCCTCCACGGAGGCAAGCTTCCGGTTGCCGGTTACTGGGTCGGCCGTGAAAAGGACTCCGGACGCCTGCGGCCGCACCATCCGCTGCACGACCACAGCCATTTGGACCTTCCGGTGATCCAGGCCGTTCCGCAGCCGGTAGGTCACGGCCCGCTCGGTGCAGAGCGAGGCCCAGCACCGGCTGACGTGCTGGAGGATCGCCGCGGGCCCCACGATGTTCAGATAGCTCTCATGCTGGCCAGCAAAAGAGACCGTCGGCAAGTCCTCCGCCGTCGCACTGGATCGGACGGCGTAGGCGGCTTGCGCGTCGAGCCGAGTGAGCGGGCGAGTGATCGCCGCCGCCAGATCGCCGGGGATGGCGATCCCTTCCAAGGTGCGGCGGACTCCCAAGCTCAGCGCGCCGATCGCGTCCCGGTCGTCCGCCTTCAAATGCGACAGCCGCTCGAGCTGATCGTCGATCGACGGCGCTTCCTCCATGATCCGCCGGAAGGCGTCAGTCGTGACGCAGAAGCCAGCCGGCACGTGGAGCCCTTCGATCCGCGAGAGCTCCCCGAGGTGCGCGCCCTTGCCACCGGCGACCGCGATCTGCGTCTGGTCGATCTCCCGGAAATCCAGCACGTAGCGGCCCATCCGCTCAGCTCCCTTGTGTGTTCTCTAAAGACGGCCGCGGCGTCTTGCCGGAGCCCCATCCGGCAACATGCTCGAAGAAGCGCGTCGGCGGCGTGCTCCGGTTCCGGTGCCTCGGCCCGCTCGGGATCGGCGATCACGCTGGCGACTCTACGGCGCGACCGGGGGCTTGCTGCAAGCCCCCCGGTGCTTTATAAACTGAAAGTGGCGAGGAGAGCGTCTCGCCTTTCACGTGTCCGCGCTGGACGACAAGTGCGGCGCGGTCTGTCGAAAAAGGAATGGCGGAGCGCTATTGCAGCGCTCTGCCATTTTATTGTTCTCTCTAGGGTGCAGCTCGGGGGCGCCCCGGACGTCTGGCGCTCGGCTGCCGTGCCGGGAGGCGTTGGACCTACGGCAGCCACATCGCCGGGCTCAGTTCCCAGGCACCTGGAATCGCAATGGGGTGCCCGGTCGTGGCATTCAAGAGCGTGATGCCGCCGCCGCCCTGCAGGGCGATCCAGTTCCCGTCGGGCGACCATGGGGAGCCTGAGAACGAGAATGAAATGACCTGCGAATAGAGGAGCTTTTCTTCACCCGTCGCAACCGTCCGAACTACTACGCCACCCTGTGCTGGCTCGTAAGCGAACCGAGTGCGGTCGGGTGAGTATGCGATGCCGCTCAAACTGGCCGGAAGCCCTGTAGAAAGCGTCCGCGTCGCCAAGTCGAAGCGTAGTGACCGGCCGACAACGCCGCGCTGCAGGTCATCCTGGCGAACATACAGAGATGAACCATTCGGATCCACGGAGAGGTGCGACAGGACCGTCGGGAGTGTCACCACCGGATAGCTCGGTCCGATCTGCTCCCCCGCGGTGCCATCCGGATGGATGCGCCAGATCGTCGACATCGTGGTGGCGGTTGTGGCCAGGAAGTAGACCCACACGCCGTCAGGCGAGAGCTGCGGATTATTCTCGTACATCGTGCCGAGCGAATCGGGCGTGAGGCGCCGTACGGCGCCGGCGACTGTCCGGACCCAGAGGTGGGCAGCCGTTGCGCTGTCAAATTGCGTGAAGTAGAGCGTACCATCCCGCGCCAAGGTCGCCGGGATCTCGTTGAGGACGACGTTCTCCATCATTCGCCCGACCGGTCCGATGAGCGACGTCACATGGCGCTCGTCCAGGCCCATCGTCACGAGTTCGATCGTTGTGCGGCTCGGAACGGGCATTCGCGTCACCAGGACGCGCGCGACCGGGACAACAGCGAGGGGATAGCGTCCGACGATGCCGCCGATTGCGACGGTGAGGGTCGCCCCGCCAGGCGCCCGGCCGTGCACCGCACCGTCGGCGTCAATCGTCGCAACCGTGGTGTCGACGGCGAACGAGACCGCGCCACTGGGATTGCTGGCACGATCCACCGCCGCTGCCGCGAAGGGCTGTGTCGCGCCAACCTCAATCGCGAGATACGGCGTGGGCACCGCGAGGCGTGTCGCCGTCCCGGCTAACACCGTGAATGCGGCGTCGACGGCGGCGCTTCGTGGTCCGCGCACCGTCACCCTGGCCGATCCCGCTACGGTGCCCAACTGAATCGCGATGGCCGCGCGGCCCGCGCGGTCGGTGGTGACCGTCACCGTATCGCCGAACCAGGAGCCGTTGTTGGGGCCAACCTGCACCGCATGCTCGACGCTCCGCGTCGAGTCGATTGGCGCATTCGCCTCGACGCTTAGAGGAACGCCCGCGACGGGCTGGCTGTGTTCATCGCGGAACTCGACCGTCAGGGGCTGTGCGAGCCGCGCTTGGATCGTGTCGGTCACGCCGGTGCCGGCGATGACAGTGAGGTGCGGCTCGGCGTTGCTCTGTGTCGGCGGCTCGCCGCCGCCACAGGAAACCGTCCCGGCCACGAGGACCAGCACGGCGACACTACGGCATCGTTCTGTCAATAAAGGCATCTGTACTCAGTGCTTTAATGAGTGAACTCAAGTAGCATACTAACAACGAGGGCGGTCCCGAAAGGGCCGCCCTCGCTCTCGTTCACTTACCTGACGAAATGACAGGAGTATGTCAGGAAAGCTGCACAGTTCTTTCAGAACAATGCTTGCCCCGACACATGGGACCTAGATATCCAGATTCTTCACGAACTGCGCGTTCTTCTCGATGAAGACGCGCCGCGGTTCCACGTCATCGCCCATCAGCGTTTGGAAGATCTGATCGGCGAGCACTGCTTCGTCGATCGAGACCTTGAGCAGCGTGCGGCGCTCCGGATCCATCGTCGTGTTCCAGAGCTGCTCGGGGTTCATCTCGCCGAGACCCTTGTAGCGCTGCACGCTCAAGCTTCCGCGGCCATCGCCGTTGCCGAGGCGTGTGGCGATCTCGTCGCGCTCGCTCTCGTCGTAGGCGTAGTACTCCTCCTTTCCTTTCGCCACGCGATAGAGCGGCGGCTGCGCGATGTAGACGTACCCCGCCTCGATGAGCTCCTGCATCTGGCGGAAGAAGAACGTAAGCAGGAGCGTGCGGATGTGCGCGCCGTCGACGTCGGCGTCCGTCATGATGATGATCTTGTGATAGCGCGTCTTCTCGAGCTCGAACTCTTCCTTGATGCCGCTGCCGATCGCGGTGATGATCGTTCGGATCTCCTCGTTGGAGAGCACCTTGTCGATGCGCGCCTTCTCGACGTTGATGATCTTGCCGCGCAGCGGGAGGATCGCCTGGAAGTCTCGGCGGCGGCCCTGCTTGGCCGAGCCGCCGGCCGAGTCACCCTCGACGAGGTAGAGCTCGCAGAGCGACGGGTCGGTGAGCGAGCAATCGGCGAGCTTGCCGGGCAAGTTGCCGACGTCGAGCGCCGATTTGCGCCGTGTGAGATCGCGCGCCTTGCGGGCCGCCTCGCGGGCTCGCGCCGCGGAAACTGCCTTTTCGACGACGATGTTCGCCGTGCGCGGGTGCTCGTCGAGGTACGCGCCGAGCCACTCGTTGACGAGCGTCTTGACCGCTGACTCGACCTCGGAGTTTCCAAGCTTGGTCTTGGTTTGTCCCTCGAACTGCGGCTCGCGGACTTTCACCGACAGCACGGCCGTGAGGCCCTCGCGCACGTCGTCGCCGGAGAGCGTGAAGTCGGCCTTTTTCAGGAAGTTGCCCTTCTGCGCGTAGGCGTTGATGACGCGCGTGAGCGCCGACTTGAAGCCGGTGAGGTGCGTGCCGCCTTCGTGCGTGTTGATGTTGTTGACGAACGAGAAGACGTTCTCGTTGTAGCCGTCGTTGTACTGCATGGCGAGCTCGATGCCGACGTCGTCACGCGTCGTGTCGACGTAAACGACCTCATTGTGCAGCGACTTACGGTTGGCGTTGAGATGCTGCACGAACTCCTTGAGGCCGCCCTTGGCGTGGAAGGTTTCTGACTTCTCCTGTCCCGCGCGCTCGTCGGTGAGCGTGATCATCACGCCCTTGTTCAGGAACGAAAGCTCGCGCAACCGCAGGGCGAGCGTGTCGTACCGGTAGATGAGATCCGTGAAGATCGTGTGGTCCGGCTTGAACCAGGTTTTGGTGCCCGTCTCCTTTTTGGGGACCTCGCGAAGGCTCTTGAGCTTCGTCGTCGTGTTGCCACGCTCGAAGTCCATGTAGTACTCCTTGCCGTCGCGCTTCACCCACACCTTGAGCTTTTCCGAAAGCGCGTTTACGACCGACACGCCCACGCCGTGCAGACCGCCCGACACCTTGTACGTGTTCTTGTCGAACTTGCCGCCGGCGTGCAGCACGGTCATGGCAAGCTCGACGCCGGGCATCTTCTCGGTCGGATGAATGTCGACCGGAATACCGCGGCCGTTGTCCTCGACGGTGATCGAATTGTCCTGATGAATCGTCGCGCGAATCGTGTCCGCGTAGCCGACGAGTGCCTCGTCGATCGAGTTGTCGACGACCTCGTAGACGAGGTGATGCAAACCACGCTCGGACGTCGAGCCGATGTACATGCCGGGCCGCTTGCGTACTGCTTCGAGTCCCTTGAGGACTTGAATCTGCCCAGCGTCGTATTTCTGTCCGGTCGTGTCGGTGGGGGTCTTTGCCATTGATTCACCTGTAAAAATTCTACCCGTACAAAGCCCGAAGAACGGGGCACGCTCAGCCTGTTGAAATTAACTCGGCGGACGCCGTCATGCAACGGGTGGATCGCTTTGCAAGTTCCGAAGTTCCAATGCCTTAGACCGACAGACGTGAGCCGCTCGTCACCCCCGAGCCAGGCTCGCCATCAGCGTTTCAAAACCCAGCGGATCCGCCGCACCGCCGCGCGGCCGGGCTTGGCGTTCAACGATCGCAGCAGTTCGGGCTCGAGCAGCGACAGTTCGTTCATCCAGGCGTTGGTCGTGACGTGGACGAACAGTGTCCCGTTGGCCGTGATCGATTGCGGCACCGTGACCGCGGCGATCTGTGCACCGACCAGCTTCGGCCACTCCGGGATGATTCCCGCCTGGTCGACGCGCTCGGTGAGGCCTCGTTCGCCAAGCACGTCGGCCACGATTCGGCTGATCGGCGCCGGCTTCCGCTTTCGCTCCTTCATGCGGTTGAAAAACGCGCGACCGCGCCCCCCGTCACGCGCATCCGCTCGAGGCTGGTGAGCTCGCTTGGAATTTCTGACTCGCGTGGCACTGCCATCACTGTCTGGCCGCGGCCCTCGCGCGACAGCCACTCCAGAATCCGCTTGGCGCGACGAGTGTCGAGCTCGGCGAACGGGTCGTCGAGCAGCAGCAGGGGCGCACGTCCGGCTCGTTCGCTCAATGTCGCCGCCTCCAGCATTCGTAGCGCGATCGCCGCCGTCCGCTGTTGGCCGGCCGATCCGAAGACGCGGAGCTCGCGACCGTCGAGCGTGAGCACGAGATCGTCGCGATGGGGGCCCGCGTGCGTGAGACCGCGGCGCAGATCGGACGCGCGTTTTTCCTCGAGTGCCCGCGCAATGGCTGCTGCCGGGTCGTCGGTCGCGGCGAGCGTACTGGCGTAGCGTGCGCGAACTTTGCCCGTCTCGCCGATCTCGTGGCAAAGCGCTTCGAGCCGATCTTCCATCGAGACCACCCAGGCGCGGCGTTCCGTCCACAGCAACGCGCCGTAGCGTGCCAGCGGCGCCTCCCAGACGGCAACGCTCGCCGACGTGTCGCGTCCACTGCCCGCGGTGCGGGCCGCGTCGCGGAGCGCCGCGTTGCGGCGCAGCAGCGCGGCACGGTAGTGCTGGAGCGCCACGAGATACCCGCGGTTCGTCAGCGCCAACATGACATCGAGGAACCGTCGGCGCAGGTTCGGCGAACCGGTGATCAACTCGACGTCATCGGGGGAGAACATGACCGACGGCAGCGCGCCGAGCGCGTCGCTCAATCGCTCGGGGACGCTGCCGTCGATCTTCGCTCGCTTGCGTTTGGTGCCGCGCTCGAACCCGACGCCGATCTCGTGCCGGCCGTCCGTGTCGACGGTGGCGCCGATGTGAAACGCGTCGGCGCCGAATCGCACCAGGTCCTGATCGCGCGCGCCGCGCGACGACCGCAGGAGCTGCAGATAATGAATGGCCTCGAGCAGGTTGGTCTTTCCTTGTCCGTTCTCGCCCACCACGACGACGCCCTCGCTCGGCGGCGAGAGCTCGACGCGCGCGAGATTTCTGAAGTCGCGAACGTCAAGGCGGATCAAGCGCGCCGCCGATCCACTCACGCGCCGGTGAAGCTCGCGGGGCGCTTTTCCAGAAAGGCTCGCGTGCCTTCTTGCTTGTCGCTCGTTGCAGCGAGAAGGCCGAACGCGGTGGCCTCGAGCGCGAGCGCATCGTCGAGCGACGCGCCGTCGCCGCGATTCACGACCTCGATGCACTGCGCAAGCGCGAGCGGTGCGTTGGCTAGTATCACCTGCATCATCGTCGTCGTCGCGGAGATCAGCTCGGCGGCCGGGACGACGTGATTCACGAGTCCGATGCGGAAGGCCTCGTTGGCGTCGATCATCTCGCCGGTCAGCACCAACTGCAGCGCGCGCCCTTTGCCCACGAGGCGCGCGAGTCGCTGCGTGCCGCCGTAGCCCGGGATCAGACCGAGCTTCACCTCCGGCTGTCCGAACTTGGCGGCGTCGGACGCGATGCGGATGTGGCAGGCCATCGCGAGTTCGCAGCCGCCACCGAGCGCAAACCCGTTCACGGCGGCGATGATGGGTTTGGGCGACGTCTCGAACCGGCGAAACACGTCCTGCCCGTCCTCTGACAACCTCTTCGCCGAGATGGCGCCGTGCTGGGCAAGCTGAGAGATGTCGGCGCCTGCGACGAAGGCGCGACCCGCGCCGGTGAGGATGATTCCGCCCACCGCGGGGTCGGCGCCGAGTGCGTCGATGGCGTCGCCGAGCTCCGAGATGACGACGTCGTTGAGGGCGTTGAGCTTGTCCGGGCGGTTGACCGTCAGGGTCGCGATGCGAGCGGCAGTGGTGAGAACGAGGGTCTCGTAGGGCATGGGTTCAATCTGGGGGAAAAGGCGCGGGCGACAAAGGGCGAGGAGACGGAGCAGATCTTGCCCTGGAGGGCGGGCGATGGCGGAAAGTTGGATCAGGCGAACAGGCAGCGCCAAACGGCGCTTTCGGTACGTCGACGCGAACGGCCGATTGATCCGCGATCGGCGCACGCTTGCCAGGATCGATGCGCTCCGCGTGCCACCGGCGTGGCGCGACGTGCACATCGCGGCGTCGCCGCGGTCGGCAATCCAGGCATGGGCTTTCGATGCGCGAGGGCGAAAGCAGTACCGCTATCACGGTCGGGCCGTCGAGCGTCGCGAGGCGAGGAAGTACTATCGCGTGCGCCAGCTCGCGAAGGAGCTCCCGCGCATTCGGCGGACGCTGCACGAGGATGCCCGTCCGGCGGCGAGAGTCGAGCGGCTCGACGCCGGTGCCGTCGCGGCGACTGTCCTTCGACTGATCAGCGAAACCTTCTGCCGTGTAGGTGGCGAGCGGTATCTCCGCGAGAACGGCACGTTCGGAATCACCACGCTTCGCAAGTCGCACGTGGATGCACGCGGCGACACGGTGCGCCTCGAGTATCGCGGCAAGGGGCGCATCCGACAGTGTCAGGTGATTCACCAAGGCGATCTGGTGCGGCTCGTCGAGCGACAGCTTCGCAGCACGCCGGGTGCACGGCTCTTCTGCTACCGCAATGACCGCAAGTGGCACGCGCTCACGGCGCACGACGTAAACGCGTACTTGAAGCGCCGCCTCGGTCCATACAGCGCGAAAGACTTTCGCACCTGGGGCGGCACGCTGCGCGCCGCGACCGTGCTCGCCGAGTTGGGGCCGGCGCCTTCACCCACCGCGGCCAAGCGAAACGTGGCCCTCGCGATGCGGCTCGTGTCGTCGGAGCTGGGGAACACGGCGACGATCTGCCGCAAGTCGTACGTGCATCCGATCGTGATCGCGCGCTATCTCGACGCCGGCGAGACGATTCCACTCCCGCGGGCGCGGCGCACGGCGGGTAATCGTGGTCAGGCGCATTCGCCCGAAGAGCGCGCGCTGATCGCTTTTCTCGACCGGCATTTCCCCGAGCGGAGAAAGAAGCCGCGCCGCGAGGATTGAGGTGGCGGAACGTTTCGCGGGCCGCGGCTTACGCCGCCCGGAGTCGAATCCTACGTTTCGCGCATGACGTTGGTTCCTCCCCCCGTTCAAGCCGTGCGGTGGTCCGACGCTGGCCACGCCGTGCGCATTCTCGATCAGCGCTGCCTTCCGGAACGCGAGGTCTACCGCGACCTCCGTACGGTGAGTGACGTGTGCGACGCGATCGCGACGCTCGCCGTTCGCGGAGCGCCGGCGATCGGCATCGCCGGTGCAATGGGGCTGGCGTTGGCGTTGAACGAACGGCCGGATGACGCGCGACGCGTGCAATTGCTCGAGGACGCCGCGGAACAGATTCGCGCCACGCGCCCAACGGCGGTCAATCTCTCCTGGGCGCTCGATCGAATGCTCGCGGTGGCGCGCGGTGCGTCGTCGTCCAACGGCCTACGCGACATCCTCCGCGATGAGGCGTCGCGCATCCTCGACGAGGACCGCGCGATGTGCCGCCGGCTCGGCGAGCTGGGCTCGGAGCTCATCGTCGAGGGTGGGCGTGTTCTCACACATTGCAACGCTGGCGCACTGGCCACCGGCGGAATTGGAACCGCGCTCGCCGCGATCTACGTGGCGGCGGAGCAGGGGAAGCGCGTGAGCGTGTACGCCGATGAGACGCGGCCGCTACTCCAGGGGAGCCGCCTCACCGCCTGGGAACTTCAGCGCGCCGGCATTCCAGTGACGGTGCTCGTGGACGGCGCGGCGGCGACGTTGATGCGAGCCGGCCGAGTCGACGCGTGCTTCGTTGGCGCCGACCGCATTGCCGCGAACGGAGACGTTGCCAACAAGGTGGGCACGTACGCTCTGGCGCTCGCGGCGCGATCGCACGGCGTTCCGTTTTACGTCGTAGCGCCGAGTAGTACGTTCGATCCGGCCACGCGCCGCGGCGAAGACATCGTGATCGAGGAACGAACGGCCGACGAGGTACGCCGTGGTTTTGGCGCGCCTACGGCGCCGCCCGAAGTGGACGTCTACAACCCGGCGTTCGACGTCACGCCGGCGGAGCTGATCACGGCGATCGTGAGCGACCGCGCGATCCACCGTCCGCCGTTCGACTTCGGCACGGGCAGGCGATGACGAAATACATTCTCGCGATCGACGAAGGGACGACAGGCGCCACGTGCCTCATGATCGGCGAGGACGGCCGCGTCGCGGGACGGGGTTATCGCGAGATCCCGCAGTATTTCCCCGCGCCGGGACAGGTCGAGCACGACGCGTTGGAGATTCTCGAATGCGTCCGACTCGCCGCGCGAGAAGCGATCGACGCCGTGGGCGCCGAACCGGCGGCGATCGGAATCACCAACCAGCGCGAGACGATCGTGCTCTGGGAGCGCGACACTGGCCGGCCGGTGCATCGCGCCATCGTGTGGCAGGACCGACGCACGGAGGCGCGCTGCCGCGAGCTCGCGCCGCGCGCGGACTGGATTGCCGCGCGCACCGGACTTATCCCCGATCCGTACTTCTCGGCGACCAAGCTCGAGTGGCTGCTGCGGCAGAAACAGATCCACACCCGCTACGCCGCCGGCGACTTGGCGGCAGGCACGATCGACAGTTGGCTCGTTTGGCAGCTCACCGGCGGCGCGCTGCACGCCACCGATCCGACGAACGCGTCGCGCACGATGTTGTTCGACATCGATCGGCTGGCCTGGAGCGACGATCTGTGCGAGTTGTTCGGCGTTCCAATGGACGTGCTGCCCGAGGTACGGCGCTCGAGCGGTGATTTCGGCACCACGCGCTCTGACATCGTCGGCGCCGAGATCCCGATTCGCGGCATCGCTGGCGATCAACAGGCGGCGCTGTTTGGCCAGGGCTGCTTTGATCGCGGAAGCAGCAAGAACACCTACGGCACTGGCGCGTTCCTGCTGTTGAACGCGGGACATGAACGGCCGGCCACGGCGCCAGGGCTGTTGACGACCGTCGCCTGCGACGCGACGGGCGGCCCGGCGTACGCGCTCGAAGCAGCGATCTTCATCGCCGGCGCTGCCGTACAGTGGCTCCGCGACGGACTCGGAATCGTCGAACGCGCGAGCGACACCGAGGCGCTCGCGCGCTCCATCGAGTCGACAGACGGTGTGTACTTCGTGCCAGCGCTCACCGGACTCGGTGCGCCGCACTGGGAAGCCGCCGCGCGCGGAACGATCGTCGGCCTCACACGCGGAACCGGACGCGCGCACCTGGTGCGTGCCGCGCTCGAGGCAATGGCGTTCGGAACGGCCGAGGTGTTGCGGAGCATGACCAAGGCGAGCGGCGCGCAGTTCGAGCGGCTGCGAGTGGACGGCGGCGCCACGACCAACGATTGGCTGATGCAATTTCAGGCCGACGTGCTCGGCGTCCCGGTCGAGCGGCCGGCGATGGTGGAGACGACGGCGCTCGGTGCCGCCGGGCTCGCTGGTCTCTCGGCCGGCGTATGGCAGACGGTCGACGATTTCCTCGCGACGCACCACTTCAAATCATTCGCGCCGCATATGTCGCGGAACGAAGCGAGCGCGCTGATGCTCGGCTGGGAACGCGCGGTGCGCGCCACGGTTGGCTGGGCTCGCGACGTTCCGTCAAATTCGTGAGTATGTCAGACACACGTCTGGAGGCGCACTGCCGCGGACTCGCCGCATGCCGCCGTTGCGGCCATCCGAGCGACGTCGTTCCGATCGTGTCGCGCGCCCGCTCGCCGCAGGTGATGCTGGTGGGACAGGCACCGGGCAAGGTCGAAGCAGCGGGTGGCGAGCCGTTCGCGGGGCGCGCGGGCCGGACGTTGTTTCGCTGGCTGGCTCTGGCGGGCCTCGATGAAGAGACCGCGCGCTCCCGGATCTACATCGCGGCGATCACGCGCTGTTTTCCGGGAGCGAGCCCGAGCGGTCGCGGAGACCGCGTGCCGTCGCGCGCGGAGCAGGACGCATGCGCGACGTGGCTCGACGCGGAGCTCGAGATCATTCGGCCCAAGCTGCTGATTCCCGTCGGTCGGTTGGCGATCGAGCGCTTTTTGCCCCGGCTGCCGCTCGACCAGTTGATTGGTCGCGTACACGACGTCCAGCACGACGGCGGCAGATCGCGGGCGATTCCGCTGCCGCACCCGTCGGGAGCTAGCAGCTGGATTCATCAGGGCGATCATCCAAAGCTTCTCGAGCGAGCGCTCGCCGCGATCGCTGCCGAATTCCGGGCGCTTGGCGTGGTGGATCGGCGGTCCAGGAGCGTGGCTTGATGCACGGCCTCGTACTCCTCCTGACGCTGCATCTTGGAGGCGACCCCAAACCGGCCGACCGCTGGCTTGCGCCGGACAAGGCCAGGCACTTTTTCGTCTCGGTGTTCGTCGAGAGCATGTCGTTCAGCGTGCTGCGTTCGGCGCACGTTGGACGCAACGCGTCCCTGGTCGGCGCCAGCGTGCTGACCGCGGGCGTGGGCGCGGGACGGGAGATCTACGACCACTTCCATCCCGGGACGCCGAGTATCAAGGACCTCACCTGGGACGGCATTGGCATTGCCGCCGCGGCAGTGGTACTGCACCAGACGGCGCCGTGAACGATCAGCGGCGCTGGATGGTATATTGAACACCTGGAGCCGGTTCGGAGCGGGTTCCCGGCATCTCGAGGTCCTTCCATGAAGCCACGCAGCAAATTCCTGATCGGCGGCGCCGTGGTACTTGCCGTCGCCGGATACTTGATGGCAAGCTCGATCAACGAGACCGGGACGCTGTACCTCACGCCGACCGAGCTCGCGGCCAAGCTCAAGGCGGATCCTTCGTTCACGAACGTGGGAGTGAAGGTTGGCGCTCGCGTTGTGCCGGGTTCGGTCCAACGCGTGGCCGGCGGGAAGGAGTATGCGTTCCGCGTGACCGACGGCGCCCAGACTTTTCCCGTGGTTTATCGCGGGATCGCGCCGGACACGTTCACCGACAGCGTCGACGTCGTGGTAGGCGGGCGAATGGGGACTGACGGGACCTTCCGCGCGACCGAGCTCCTCGCCAAGTGCGCGTCGCGGTACGAGAACGCGCCGGAGAAATACCGACAGACGCCCGGATACAAGGCCGGAGCCAGCCGCGCGTGATTCTCATCGGTGAGTTGTCGCTCTGGGTCGCGCTGCTCATGGCGGCCTGGTCGACGACGGTGTCGTATGCCGGCGGTGCGCTGCGCCGCGACGATCTGATCGACAGCGGCATCCGAGGCGTGTATGCCACGTTCGCGATGGTCGCGCTGGCGTCGATCGGTCTCTGGACCGCGCTGCTCAGCAAGGACTTCTCGCTCGAGTACGTCGCGGGCCACATCAGCTCGACGATGCCGAGCGTGTACATCTTCACCGCCTTCTGGAGCGGTCAGGCGGGATCGCTGTTATTCTGGGCGCTCATCCTGTCGATGTACGCGACCATCGCGGTGGCGACGAGCCGGCGGCGGAATCCCGAGCTGATTCCGTGGGCGGCGGGCACGCTCTCGGCCGTGCTGCTCTTCTTCATCGGGACGGTTTGCTTCAAGGCGAACCCGTTCGCGAGGCTCGACTTCATGCCGCTCGACGGGCGAGGCATGAACCCGCAGCTCCAGAATCCTGGAATGGCGCTGCATCCCCCCAACCTTTATCTGGGCTACGTTGCCACCGCGGTGCCGTTTGCGTTCGCGGTCGCCGCGCTGTTCACGCGCCGGCTCGACGCCGAGTGGCTGAGCGTGGTGCGGCGGTGGACGCTGCTGTCGTGGTTCTTTCTCACCACCGGCATTCTGCTCGGCATGTGGTGGGCGTACGTGGAGCTTGGCTGGGGCGGCTACTGGGCGTGGGATCCGGTGGAGAATTCGTCGTTCCTGCCCTGGCTCACCAACACCGCCTTCCTGCATTCCATCATGGTGCAGGAAAAACGTGGCATGCTCCGGAAATGGAACGTGGTACTGGTGGTCGTGAGCTTCTTGCTCGCCATCTTCGGCACGTTCATCACGCGCAGTGGCGTGATCGAGAGCGTTCATTCCTTCGCGCAATCGCCCGTTGGCACCTGGTTCGCCACGTTCTTCTTCCTGGCGACCGGTCTCACCATCTATCTCGTTGGCACGCGGCTGCGCGATCTGCAGGCAAACGCCGAGCTCGAGAGCATGGTGAGTCGTGAGGCCGCGTTCCTCTACAACAACCTGCTGCTGGTCGGGATCGCCTTTGCGGTGCTGTGGGGAACGATCTTCCCGATCCTGTCCGAGTGGGCGCGCGGCAACAAGATCACGGTCGGTCCGCCGTTCTTCAATTCGGTGAACGTGCCGCTTGGTCTCCTGCTGCTGGCGCTGACGGGAATCGGACCGCTCATCGCCTGGCGCAAGGCGTCGGTGTCGAATCTCAAGCGGCAGTTCCTGTCGCCGGCGTTGTTCGGGCTCGCCGTGGCAGTGGCATTGCTCGCGGCGGGCATGCGCAACCTGTCGGTGATCGTCGCGTACGCGCTCTGCGGATTCGTCGCCGGCACCATCGCGCAAGAGTTCTACAAGGGCGTGCGCGCGCGGCGGTCGATTCACGATGAATCGCTCATCAGAGCGTTCTTGCGGCTGATCGGCCGGAACCGCCGGCGGTATGGCGGCTACATCGTGCATGCAGGCGTCGTGATGCTGTTCGCCGCGTTCGCCGGAATGGCGTTCAAGAGCGAGTACGACGTGACGCTGCGTACCGGCGACGCCTTCGACGTGCGCGACCCGTACGGACACCAGTGGCGGTTCGTGAGCCAGGGCGTTTCGACGTCCGATCGTCCCGACCGCGCCGTGGTGGCCGTGGGCCTCGAGACCTTCCGCGATGGCAAACGCCTCGGCATCACCAAGGGCGAAAAGCGGACGTACTACGACGCGCAGCGCAATCAGCTCTTCGAGCCGATTACCGAAGTTGGCATTCGCTCGACCGCGCGTCTCGATACCTACGTGGTGCTCGCCGGCGTGCGCAGCAGTGACACGGCCGAGATGCGCATCACCTTCAACCCGCTCGTCGTGTGGGTCTGGACCGGCGGCTACGTCATGATGATCGGTGGCCTGATCGTCATGTGGCCGCAGGCCGAGCGCCGGCGGGCGCAGGCCGGCTACGTCGCCGTGATGCCGCCCGTCGCCGCGACCACGGAAGTGCCAGCGACGGTATGACGCAGCGCTCGGGGTCGCGCCGCGATTTCTTCGCGAGCGCCTTCATGGGAGTCGGCGCGGTCGTCGCCGGAAGGCGGCTCGGCGCGCAGCAACCTGGTGGGCGCGGCATGCTGCACGACTCGAGCATCGTGACGAAGGATTCGAGCAACCTGTTCGCGATGGACCAGAGCGCGGCGCGACAGGTCAACCTTCCGCCAAAGCCCAACGCCGCGCCGGTCCTTACCGATCTCCAGCGCGACGAGCTCGAACGCAAGATCCATTGCCAGTGCGGGTGCACGCTGGACGTGTTCACCTGCCGCACCACGGATTTTTCCTGCCAGGTCTCGCCCGCCATGCACCGCGACGTCGTCGCGCTCGTACAGGGCGGTTACAGCGCGCAGGAGATCATCGACGCGTTCGTGAACGTGTACGGCGACCGAGTGCTCATGGCGCCGCGCAAGTCCGGGTTCGATTTGCTGGCGTGGGTCACGCCGGGACTTTCGGTGCTCGTCGTCGGCGCTCTGATCTTCGTGGTCCTTCGCCGCTGGCGTGCGGTGCCGGTCGAATCGGCGCCGGGAGTCGCCGCGAGCGTCGACGCCACGCCGGACGAGCTGGCCCGGCTCGAGGCGGCGATCAGGCGAGAAGACGAGTGATCGCCGCGCTGCTCGCCGGAACGCTCCTCGCGGTCGGCGCGCTCGCGTACGTTCTCTATCCGTTGTTCTTCGGGACGACCCGCCCATTGCGCGCCGCGACGGTCGCATCGCAATCAGAGGGCGATTCGGCGGTCGTCGCCCTGCGCGAGCTCGAGTTCGACCGGGCGACGGGCAAACTCTCCGACAGCGACTATGCCGAGTTGAAGGCGCGCTACACCAGGCAGGCGGTGGAAGCGATGCGTCGGGGCGCGGCGGTCGGCGCGACCGGCTCGCTCCCCGGCAAGGCGTCGGACGACGAAGTGGAGGCGCTCGTTCGAGCCTATCGCGAGAGCCGCGCCTGTCCAACGTGCGGGCCGCGACCGGAATCGGACGCGATTTACTGCTCGAATTGCGGTCGATACCTACGCGACAGGTGCGCCGAGTGCGGCGCACCTGTCACCACGCCTGACGCGCGGTACTGCACGAGCTGCGGAAACCGCTTGGCCGCGTAATTAAGAAATCTTAACGGCCGCGGGCTTACGAGGTTACGGCTTCTTGGCTGCGGCGGTGTCCTTCTTCGCGGCGCCAGCCTTCTTCGCCTTCCTGGCGGCGTGCTTTGGCTTGGCCGTAGCGGAATCCGCCTTGGGCGACGCGGCGGCTGCCGGCTGACCGGCCGGCTTCATGGCCTGCGTCTTGGTCGCTGCCTTGGTGGTCGTGGCGACGGCCTTCTTGGTGGTGTCCTTCTTCTGGCCGGCCTGCTGCGCGGCCTGTGCGTGCAACTGGGCACCCGCGAACAAGAGCGCGGCCGCCGCGACGAGAGAAATGCGCTTCATACGGTACTTCCTCCGAGAGGATGGGACGTTGTCGTTGCTCGCGCCGGTTGACCGGGAGGGCAACTGCGATGCGACAAGGGATTCCTCGCGCACGCGAGAATCCGGCATGAACGACCCAAGCACTCAGCGGCCGGTCACAGTCGTGACGCGCCGGCGATCGTCAGCGCTCGATCTGCTCCAGGCGCCGGAGCGCGAGCCGGATCGGAACGACGGTGGTTGTGATGCACAGCACCGCGGCCAGGCCGAAGCCCGCAATCATCCCGAGTGGTTCGGCGGGCGTCCCGTAGGCGCGCGCGCTCAAATAGCTGTACACCGGCTTGGCCTCGAGAATCACCACGACGCCGATCAGCGCGATGGAGCTCATCATGAACACGAGGCCGCCGAACGACGTTGGAATTTGCGCCGCGTTCTCCGTCTCGAACTGCGGAAACATCGTCCCGAGACCGAGCGCCAATCCGCCGATCGCCAGCGTCATGAGCGCGATCGAGAAGATCGAGACCGCCATCATGAACTCGGTCACCTGCAGCAGGTAGTCGGTCGTGCCCACGATCGCGAGCGCGAGGAGGAGCAAGGGCAGCGTGCCGACCCAGAACTTGGACCAAAGCAGCTCGCGCATAGGGAGCGGGCTCGAGCGAAGGAGCCACAGCGTTCGACCTTCCAGGCTCACTCCTGGGAAAATGAAGCGCGCCGCAATCGACGCGAGCACGAACCCGGCGAGCACCAGATTGAGGAAAGGCACGACGTTCACGAGGAAGAACGTGATGCCTTCGCCTCGCAGCGGCAGGAACTTGATGTTCACCACGTACACCAGCACCAGCACCGCGAGCAGAATGAGCTGCGACCACTGCGTGCTGTCGCGGAAGAAAACGCGGAGCTCCTTGAGCACGAGCTCCCGTCTCACGGTTCCGAACGGTCGGAGCATCGTCCGGGCGAGCCGACTCAATGGCCCGCTGTGGGCAAAGCTTTGGCCGCTCTCCTGGGCCTTGCTGAACCCGAGGGCGTAGAGCCATCGGTGCAGCACCGCGCCAAGGACCAGCGCGGCCGCGGCCGTCGACCACAACAGATAGTAGGGCAGCAGCTGCGAACGCCCGGCGAACCAGGACATCAGCGCGTGCTGCACCCAATCGCTCGGCAGCATCGGCGACGTGGGGCCGCGCAGGATCGTGATGAAATCGACCAGCGAGCGGAACCCTTCCGGTCGAGCGAGGCGCTCCGGGCGTATCAGGCGAACGATGATCACGATCGCGCCGGCGGCGAGCACCGCGATCACGCTCAGGATGTCGCGGGCGCGCCGCGCCGGAAAGACCGTGACGAGCAGCAGCGTGACGGCGCTTCCGATGACCGTCGGGATGATCAGAAACGGCAGGAACGTCGCCAGGACGATGAGCGGATACAGCGGCCCGCCCCTGAAGACGATGCCATACGCGGCGAACATCGGAACCGCGAGCAGCACCACCATCCAGCTCGAGTGGAGCAGCGTCTCGATCAGCTTGGCGCAATACAGCTTGAACCAGTCGACCGGTGCCGAAGCGAGCAGGTCGAGGTCGCGCGCCAGGAAAAAGCTCGACAGCGCCGTGATGACGTTCGACAACAGCAGAATCGAAAAGAATCCGGCGAGCATCAGTCCCAGCAGCTTGCCGGCGAGGAGCGGGCCGATCTCCAGAACGCCCTTGAAGTAGGTCAGCAGCCGATAGAGCATCACGAAGATGAACGACCAGAAGCCGAGCCCGAACAGGGAGAGGAACACGAGGCGCAACGTGCGTCCGCGCTCGTCGGCCGCGGCGCGCGCGCGTGCTGTGATCCACTTGGGACTCAGCAGGTGCGCGGTCGACGGATCGGGCAGCGTGCGCCGCTCGGCTCGATGCGGCGCCGGCGCGGGCACGGCGACGCTAGGCGTCGAGGACATCGATCAGTTCGCGCGCGGCGTTCTCGCCAGTGAGCTTGAGGAAAATCTCCTCGAGCCCCATCGTCCCCGACTCCGCGCTGACGCGCAGGTCGGCCATCGTTCCGCAGGCGCGGATCACGCCGCCCTGGATGATCGCGATCCGGTCGCACATCGTTTCGGCGACTTCCAGCGTGTGCGTCGACATCATGACCGTGTGTCCGCGGCGCGTGTACTCGCGGAAAAGGTCCTTGAGTATGCGCGCGGCCTTGGGATCGAGCCCGACCATCGGCTCGTCGACCACGATCACCTCCGGCCGGTGCACGAACGCGCTCGAAATGATGAGCTTCTGCCGCATGCCGTGGCTGTAGCTCTCGACCAACTCGTCGCGCCACTCCTCGAGGTCGAACAACGCCAGCAGCTCGCGCGCCCGATGCTCGATCGCCGGCCCCTCCTGGTTGTACAGTCCGGCGACGAAGCGCAAAAACTCGGCGCCGCTCAGCTTTTCATAGATGAACGGCCGATCGGGGATGAATCCGAGCTTGCTCTTGGCCGCCGTCGGCTGCGTCGCGATGTCGATGCCGCCGATGTGGATGGTGCCGTTCGTCGGCCGGAGAATTCCGGCGATCATGCGCAGCGTCGTCGTCTTGCCGGCGCCGTTCGGGCCGAGGAAGCCGAACAGCTCGCCGCGTGGGACGGACAGGTCGATGTTGTTGACTGCGGTGAAGCTGCCGTAGCGCTTCGTGAGACCGCGAAGTTCGATCATGTCCGCTTACCGCGCCGCGTTCACGCTCAGGACATCGATCTGCAAGTTACCGATCAATCGCAACAACTCCGTTTGACGTGGGAGACCACCAATGACGAACCGGATGTGGGCCGCGTCAGCAGGGAATTGGCCGAACGTCGGATCGACGGGGACCCAATCACCGAGCAACACCTCTGGCCACGCGTGGTAGTAGAACTTTCCGTCGACGTAGGCCAAGCCCGACGCGATCCGCGCCGGCAGCCCGATCGCCCGTGCTAAAGCGACGAAGAGCTGGGTGTGCTCGTTACAGTCTCCCGTCCGCGTCCGGAGCACTTCGAGCGCGTTCGGAACGCCAAACGTCACCCGGCCTCTGATCGAATCGTGGACCCAGGTGTTGATCTTCTCGGCGACGACGCGCGGATCTCGGTCGCGACCTCGGATCCGCAGGGCGACTCTGATGATCCGCGGGTCCTTGCTTTGGAGCAGCGGCTCGGCACCGGTGGTCGCGGAGTCCTGCGTCGGCGGGATCAGCCGGACGCTCAGCTGATAGGGCGCGACCATCGCGCTGTCCGGCTGCCTCGACACGACCAACGTGTCATGGGCGAGATGCTGTCGCTGGCCGCTCAAATCGAACCCGTGGAGATCCACGTTGGGCAAGCGGATTCGCAACGCATCGATCCGTCGGTCCATGCGCTTGTCGGCCGCGATCGCCGTCGTCTCGAGGATGTCGCGATCTCCCGACACCACGGCCTGCGACGTGTCGGCGCGCCAATTCGCGAACGCCACTTCGTACGGCATGCGACGCAGCTCGAGACCGAGCTGCGTGGTCTGCATGATGCGTCCCTGGTCGTCGATCCAGCCGCTGAATGCGCCCTTCGATTGCGAGACGACCTGCCAGGCGCGAATCGTGTCGGGTTGCACGCCGCGCCATTGCGACGTCGCCGAGTCGACCACCGCGCTGTCGTCGACGACGAACAACGACTCGGCGCGAACGTCCAGGCCGACATCGCGCGCCGCCATGCTCGACGGTTCGAAGACCGGAAGCACGTAGTGCCGTCCGACCTTCGGTCCTTCGCCGAGCGCGATGGCGAGCGGAACGAGCGTCGGCAGCAGGATCGGTCCCGATAGCGCGATGCGTTGCGTCTGAGGCTTGTCCTTGCCCGACGCGATCGTCAGGACGAGAATGCTGTCGCCACTGACCTCGCCCGTCGCGTTGATCGCCGGGCCGTCGGCTTGGATCGAGAGATCGAACTTCCGCATGCGGAGTGCGCGCGACAGTGTCACGTTGGTCCGTGCCGACGCGCGGCGGGGCTTACCTCCGATGGGCAGGTCGGCGACGAAGTAATCGGCCATCGTGATCGACGATTCGGAGGTGTCGACCGTCGATGACGCGAAGCCAATGTGCCGCTCGCCCTGCATCACGCCGTAATACATGACGCCCGGCGCCACTCGATGGACGGCCTCGGCGAGCCGCTCGAGTTGCGGTTGGAAGTACTCGCGGCGAATGAGAAGTGCGAGGCCGACGAGCCAGGCGGCGATGATCGTCCCGCCGACCATCGCCCTCCGGCTGATCAACGTCGTTGTGCCTCGCGCGCGCGTTGGTACGCGGCTGTCGCTTCGTTCGGTCTGCCCATGCGATCGAGGATCACGCCGATACCCTTCATCGCGCGCCAGTGATCGGGCTGCAGCCGCACGGCCTGTTCATACGCTTCGAGCGCTTCCTGCAGCCGGTCGGTCTGGTTGTACGCCTCGCCGAGCTGATAATGAATCGCGGCTTTGGACGGATCGATGTTGACGGCGCGCTGCAGCGGCTCGATGGCGTCACGCCACCGCGCGCGCCGACAGAGGGCGATCCCGAGGTCGAGCTGAGCTTCGGCGTTCGTTTCGTCAGCCTTCAGCGTCATTGTTCCCGCTTCCCGAACGTTGGGTTATGCAAGGGCAAGAGTCGTTTCGCCGTTGATCCACTCGAGGTATTTCTCCAGGCCGGCCTCGACAGGGAGCGCCAACAACTCCGGCACCTTGTACGGATGCA
>DATISA010000121.1:0-2310 GCA_035469245.1 Gemmatimonadaceae bacterium | reverse complement strand
TACGAATTCCCAGATCGCGCTGCTGCTGATTGACGATCGAGGCCATGATCCCATACAGCCCGACCGCCGCGAGCACGACCGACAGCAGCAGCGCGTCGAATCGTGGCGTCGTGAGTTGAAGTCGTCGGTCACCACCGAGGCGGGAAGCGAGAGCCGGCGGTCTCCGTCGATGAGATCCTCGCCGAGGACGCGCCAATGCGCCAGCCCGGCCGCTGCTCGCAGTGTGTGCGACTGCTCTCGCAAACGCCGAAGCTGCGCCGGCAAAATGGGGACTTCGCTCGCCGCGCCTCCCGCGATACCGGCCAGCTCGACGATGCGGTCTTGCTGCTCGACCGGCAGACGTTCAATGAGCACGGATCGAAAGACCGTGAACATCGCGCTGGAGAGGGCGATCGCGAGACCCAGGATCAGCACGACGCTGATGCTGAAGGCCGGCGTACGGCGCAGCGAACGCGCGGTGTAGGAGAGGTCGCGACGGATGCGGTCGAACATGCGGGCTCGTCGGCTGGCGAGTGGTGAAGCTACCTTGGGGACACGGCACCGCCATCAGACCCTCAGAAACGCGACGTGATGCCGTCGCGTCTTGTAGTTTAGATGAACCGCTGCACCGCACCCGTCATGCGCCCTCTTCGCAAGATCGTTCTCGTCGTTGGCGTCGTCATCGCCGCCCTCGTGCTGGTTCTCGCCGCCATTCCGCTCTTTTTCGGCGACCGGATCACCGAACGACTCAAGGCACAGATCTCGACTTCGATCGACGCACGCGTCGCGTGGCGCCACGTCGGCCTTAGTCTGCTGCGTCATTTCCCGAACGTCTCGGTCACCGTCTCCAACTTGTCCGTGGCGGGTGTCCGCACGTTCGCGGGCGATACGCTGCTCGCCACGCGGCAGACCAGGCTCGTGCTCGACCTCGGCAGCGTGATCGGCTACCTGAGACGCGGCGAATCGATCGTCGTACGCGAGCTCTCATTCGAGCAGCCGATCGTGCACCTGCGACGGCTTGCCGACGGCTCGGCGAACTGGAACATCACGAAGCCGCAGCCCGAGACGCGCGCCTCGAGCCGAGCGGTGAGTGTCAGCCTTCGCCAACTTCGGATCGACAACGCCATCGTCTCGCTCGACGATCGCCAGTCCAACCTGGTGGCCTCCGTGAAAGGCCTCGAGGAATCGCTGAATGGCGATTTCTCAAAGGACAGGTTCGTGCTCTCGACGCGGACGCACGCCGACAGCGTGTCGGCGACATTCGGCGGCATTCCATACCTGAAGCGCGTGGCTGTCGATCTCGACGCGAACGTCGACGCCGACATGCGAGCGAACCGCTTCACGCTCACCAGGGACACACTTCGGCTCAACAAGCTCGTCCTCGCATTGGCCGGCACCGTCACCACCGGGGCGGGGGCACCCGATCTCGGACTCGATGTGTCGTTCTCGACCCCGCGGACCGCGTTCGCGGAGATTCTCTCGCTCGTTCCGGCGATCTACGCGCGCGACTTCGACAAGCTCCAGACGTCGGGCAGCATGGCGTTGTCGGGCCAGGTCCGCGGCAAGTACGGACCCAAGGCGTTCCCTGCCCTCGCCATTCGTGCGCGAGTCGACAACGGTTCCTTCCGATATCCCGATCTCCCGCTCGGCGCGAAAGACGTGGCATTCGAGCTGGCCTTGGACAACCCTGGCGGGAATGTCGACAACACCGTCATCGACTTGAAGCGCTTTCACGCGGTCCTCGGTAAACGGCCGCTCGACGCCCGTGCGCTGGTGAAGACGCCGGTGAGCGACCCCGACGCGGATCTTCGGATCGTGGGATCCGTCGACCTCGCCGATGTTGCGCGCACAGTCAAGCTCCGGGGCGTGAACGAACTGTCTGGCGTCGTCGCGGCTGACCTGTCGACGCATGCCCGCGTCTCCGACGTCGATGCACGTCGCTACGATCGCGTCGCCGCCGCCGGGAGCATCCAGGCATCGCGCATCGTGGTCCGCTCGGCGACGATACCCCATCCGATCGCGGTCGACACCGCTTCGCTCACGCTCAATCCGCGTAATGCTCAGCTCACCGCGTTCACCTCGAAGATCGGCAATAGCGACGTGCGGGCCATCGGCTCGCTGGACAATCTGCTTGGCTATGTGCTACACGACGAAGATCTTCGCGGCCGCGCCACGGTGGCCAGCAGCCGTTTCGACCTCAACGAGTGGAAGTCGAAGGAGAAGACGGAGGTCATTCCCGTTCCGCCGCGCATCGACTTCGCGCTCGACGCGTCAGCCGATCGGGTGACGTACGGCCCTCTCACACTCGCGAATGTCAAAGGCAATCTGGAG
>DATISA010000120.1:0-3363 GCA_035469245.1 Gemmatimonadaceae bacterium | reverse complement strand
GCACAGCGTCCCGTGCTGCGTGGGCAACATTCCGCGAACGTTGCTCTCGATGCCCTCGTGGATGTACTCCAAGGGGCCCGACGGCGTCTATGTCAATCTCTTCGTCGGTAGCACGGTCAAGCTCGACAACATTCGCGGCACCGACGTCGAGCTGGTTCAGAAGACCAACTATCCGTGGGACGGCAACGTCGCCATCACCGTGAATCCGGCCACGTCGAAGCAGTTTGCGATGCGCATCCGCGTGCCGAATCGGAATGTGAGCAACCTGTACGCGAGTGCGCCGAACGCGAACGGCATCACGTCGATCAAAGTCAACGGCGCCGTCGTGAAACCGAAGATCGAGCGGGGCTACGCTGTCATCACGCGCACGTGGAAGCCCGGCGACCGAATCGAGCTCGACCTTCCCATGAAAGTGCAGCGAGTTCGCGCCGTCGAGGAGATCGCGGCCGACCACGGCAAGGTCGCGTTGCGTTACGGGCCGCTGGTGTACAACATCGAGAAGGTCGACGTGGGTGACGTAAGCAGGACCCTGGCGGCCGACGCGCCTCTCTCGACCGAGTGGCGTGGTGACCTGTTGAACGGCGTTCTGGTGATCAAGGGACAGTTCAGCGATGGGAGCCCGTTGCTCGCCATCCCGAACTACGCCCGTATGAACCGGGAGGCCGCGCCTCCGCCACCGCCTGCGCCGGCTTCAGCCCCGGCGCCAGGCGCACCCCGAGAACGGGCTGCGCCACCACCGGTAGTCTCCGTAGTTTGGATCAACGAGCGGGCTGTGTGAGCCGGCCCGAGACCCGCCTTCGAAGGCAGTCGTAACAGGAGAACTCTCGTATGGGAATCACGCGACGCGATTTCGTTCAACGCTCTGCTTCCTCCGCCGCCCTGGCCGCATTGGCCCCGGGCGCCGCGGCGGTGACAGGACTTCTGCCAGAGTCTGCCGCAGCCGCCGAGGCTCGAGCTCGCGGCGTCGAGGCCAAGTTCATACGCGCGCATCCCGTACCTCTGGAACGAGTCCGCCTCACCGGCGGGCCGCTCAAGCACGCGCAGGAGTCCGACGGAAAGTATCTCCTGTCGCTCGACCCTGATCGCATGATGGCGTACTACCGTGTTCGCGCCGGACTCGCGCAAAAGGCCGCGCCATATGACAACGGGTGGGATGGCGGCGGACGCAACCTCACCGGCCACATCGCGGGCCATCATCTGTCGGCGGTCAGTCTCATGTACCGCGCGACCGGCGACGAGCGCTTCAAACAGCGGGCGAGCTACCTCGTCTCCGAGCTCAAGGTCGTGCAGGACAAGAACGGCGACGGCTACCTGGTCGCGCTGGAGCACGGCCGCGATGCGTTCGCGGCGGTATCGAAGGGAGAGATCCGCTCGGCCGCCTTCGACCTGAACGGACTCTGGTCGCCGTGGTACACGCTACACAAGACCTTCGCCGGTTTGCGCGACGCGTACCGTTATACCGGGAACGCGACCGCACTCGACGTCGAGGCGAAGTTCGCGGGCTGGGCCGAGGGCGTGCTCAAGCCCCTCGACGCGAACCAGATTGCGAGAATGCTCAACACCGAGCATGGTGGCATGAACGAAGTCCTCGCCGATCTCTATGCCGACACTGGCGACAAGCGGTGGCTCGATCTGTCGTACCGGTTCGAGCACCACGAGTTCACCGACGCGCTCAAGCGCGGCCAGGACAACCTGAACGGCAAGCACGGCAACTGTCAGATTCCCAAGCTCATCGGATCGGCCGCGAGGTACACGTACACGGGCGACCCGGGCGACCTCATGGCGGCGAGCTTCTTCTGGGACCGCGTCACCGAGCATCACAGCTATTCGACCGGCGGACACGGATTGTCGGAGTACTTTGGACCGCCCGACGTCCTGGGATCGCGGGTCGACGGCCGCACGTGCGAGTCGTGCAACGTCTACAACATACTCAAGCTGACGCGACGGATGTTCTCGATCCGGCCCGACGCCTACTACGCGGACTTCCACGAGCGCGCGCTGTTCAATCACGCGCTGGCGTCGTTCGATCCCGATGACATCCGGATGTCGTACATGGTGCCGGTCGGCCGCGGCGTCCAGCAGGAGTATCAGGACATGCAGCGGAGCTTTACCTGCTGCGTGGGTACCGGCATGGAGAATCACGCGCTCCACGGCGACGGCATCTACTACGAGTCGCCCGACACGGCGTGGGTGAGCATCTTTGCTGCCTCCACGGCGCAACTCACCAATGGCATGCGCTTGCAGATGGACAGCGACTTCCCGGATGGCGACTCGGCGACCATCACCATCGCCTCGCCGCCGTCGCGCCCGTTCACGCTCGCCGTGCGGCGGCCAAGCTGGGCGGGCGACGGGTTCAAGATTTCAGTGAATGGGACGCCCGTGCCGCAACCGCCCATCGCCAGCCTGCGCGCCGGAGGGGCCGGCGGCCGCGACATCGTGCACGACGATCGCTTTCCGCAGCCGAGCACGTTCGTCGAGCTCACGCGCGCGTGGAAGAACGGCGACAAGATCGAGCTGGCGATTCCCAAATCCGTGCGGCTCGAGCCCACGCCCGACGATCGCTCGGTGGCAGCGATCATGTGGGGACCGCTCGTTCTCGTTGGGAACCTTGGCGCACGTCGCGAAGGTCGCATGCGAACCACCGACGAATCGGCCGTCGTGCCAGTTGGACCGGCGGCGGTGCCGATGCTCGTGGCCGCGGGGAAGCCGGTCAGCGAATGGGTCGTGCCGTCGGGCGATCGGAAGGGCGACTTCCGTGCGCAACAGGTGGCGCGCGTGCCTGCGTCGCCAGGCGCGGTTGGCGATGTGAACCTCACGCCGTTTTACCGCACGCACGGCCGCACGTACAGCGCGCACTTCGACGTGGTGAGCCAGGAGCAGTTCGATTCGCGCGTCGCGGCGCTCGACGCTGAGAAGGAACGCGTCCGCCGACTCGAGGCGGCGACGATCGGCTTCGTGCAGCCGGGCGACACCAACTCGGAGAAGCCCGCGAACTACCAATCCGATCCGGCGAACCGGCTCGTGGTCCGGGCGATCGACAAGTCGAGCCGCGGCGGGCCGGGCTGGTTCTCGTTCGAGCTGCCAGTCGATCCGGCGGCCGACGTCGCAGTGGTAGTCACGTATCTCAATGAGCGCGGACTTGCGCCGGCCCGTGGCAACTTCGAGATCCTGGTGGATGGCACGTCCATCGGACGCTTCGAGACGAATGAGAAGGCCGTCGGGTTCTTCGATGCGACGTATCACGTGCCGGCGACTGTCACGCGCGGCAAGAGCAAGGTGACGATCCGGTTCCAGGCGGCGGCTCCGAATGGCCGAATCGCGCCGGTGTTTGGCGTTCGCACGGCGCGCGCCGACAAGATGTGA
>DATISA010000119.1:0-2500 GCA_035469245.1 Gemmatimonadaceae bacterium | reverse complement strand
CGGCATGTCGTCAGCCGCTGACGCCCGTGCCGACGAGCGAGCGCTGGTCGTAGCGGCGCAGCGCGGGTCGAGCGAGGCGTTTGCTCGTCTCGTGCGGCTGCATCAGCGTCGGGCGTATGCCGTGTGTCGCGCGATCGTGTCAACGCACGAGGACGCGGAGGACGCGGTTCAGGAGGGATTCCTCCATGCCTACAAGGCGCTGGACCGCTTCCTTCCCGATCAGCCGTTCGGCGCGTGGCTGTACCGGATCATGGCCAATGCGTCGCTGGATTTGGTGCGGCGGCGGAAAGTCCGCGACGCGGACGAGCTGCCGGAAACCGTTCCGATCCCATTCCGTGATCCGGGCGAGTCGGACGAGCTGCGCCGGCGGCTGAGCGAGGCGCTGACGCGGCTCACGGATCGACAACGATCGGTGATCGTCTTGCACGATGTAGAAGGGTTTACGCACGGAGAAATTGGCGGGATGCTGGGCATACCGGAGGGTACGGCTCGTTCGGACCTGCATCACGCTCGCGCGGCGTTGCGCCGCATTTTGAAAGACGTTCGGAGTGACCTATGACCGACATGCGGCTGTTCCCCAACGACGACGACGAGGTGGCACGCGGGCTCCGCTCGCTGTACGCGGCCCCGGCGGGCGACGCGTACTGGAACGAGCTCGAATCACGGATCATGGCGCATGTGGCCGACGTGGAGCTGGATTGGTGGACGGAGCTCGACCGCTGGATCCGTCCCGCGCTCGCGGCCGCCGCGGTGCTCCTCGTTGCTGCCGGCGTGGCCATGTTCCGCGCCCATGAAACCGAGGCGGACATCGCCGCGGAAACCATGCTCTCTTCACCTGCCGTCCCCGTGTCCACCGCGATTCGGCCGGCCCTACAGGACGATCGGGAAGCGCGCATTCGCTTCCTGTTCGGACGCTAACTCGGAGCTCTCATGCATCGCGCAAAGCAACAGGCGGCGATGTTCCTCCTCGGTGCGTTGCTCGTCGGCGGCGCGCTCGGCTTCTCGGCGGACCGGTACATCGGCCATCAGAAGTTCACGACCCAGTACGGGCCGCGCCAACGTTTCTACGACCAGCTTGGGCTTTCGCCGCAGCAGCGCAACACGCTCGACTCCCTCGCGTTCCAGCAGGATTGCGTGATCAAGAGCGTGCTGGCGCCGGAGCAGCCGAAGCTGGATTCCATTCGCGCGAGCTTCCGCGCGCAGTGGCGCCAGGTCTTCACCAAGGAACAGTTGGCACGCTACGACGAGATCAGATCACGGCATGCGGCCGAGCAGGCCAAGGAGCCCAGAAGGACATGTTCAGGAAACTGATTCCGCTGCTCGCGGCGCCGGTGTGGATCGGCGCGCAGCAGCCGGCGACGGATACAACGTTCCACCCGATCACAATGGCGGAAGCCGTTCGGCTCGCGAAAGAGAACAACGTCTCGAACATCACGTCATCGAATTCGGTCCGAAGCGCCAATAACAGCGTGCGTTCGGCGCGCGCCGCGATGTACCCCACGCTCAACGCGAGCGCGGGACAGAGCAAGAGCGCAGGCCAGCGCGTTGGACCACAGAACCAGCTCATCGACTTCGTGCCCGCCTGGTCGTACAACACCAGCCTGCAGTCGCAGGTGACGTTGTTCGACGCTGGCAAGATGTTCACCGACGTGAAAGCTGCGCGGGCAAACGTCACGGCTTTCGAGGCGACGGAGATCAACACCGAGTACAACGTTTCGCTCCAGGTCAAGCAGGCCTACAACTCGATCCTCGCCGCCAAGGAATCCGAGGCGGCCGCTCGTGCACAGCTCGAGGCGGCGCAACTACAGCTCCAGACGTCGATCGCCAAGGTGAAGGCCGGCGCGGCGAACGTGTCGGACTCGCTGCGCAGCGTCGTCCAGGTCGGTAACGCGCAGATCCTGCAGCTCACGGCGCAGAACTTGTTCCGGACGCAGAGCGCCGCGCTCACGCATCTCGTCGGCACGCCATACTTCGTGACGGCCGATATCGCCGACACGGTGGACCACCCCGTGGCGCCGCTCGACAGCGCCGCGATCATGCAGTTCGCGCTCTCCGGACCGACGATCCGGCAGTTCGAAGCGCAAGCGAATGCGGCGTCGGCCACGACACGCTCGGCGAAAGCCGCTTATCTGCCACGCGTCACGGCGAACTTCACGTACTCCGGCAGCGGCACGGCCGCCTCGTATGGGCTGAACAGCAACCCGTTCCCGTACACGCGCGGCGTGAGCATCAACATGCAGTACCCGCTCTTCGATCGCTTCGCGCGCGAGAACACCATCGCCGCGGCACAGATCAGCTTCCAGAATGCCGAAGCGCAGTTGAAGGACGCGCGGCTCGCCGCGCAGCAGAACATCGTCACGTACTTCGCCACGCTCCGCAACGCGGAAGAGACGATGCGCGTGCAGCAGATCAACGTACAGGCGAGTCAGGAAGACCTGCGCGTGCAGCAGCAACGATACAACCTCGGCGCGTCGACGCTGCTCGACGTGTTGAACTCGCA
>DATISA010000118.1:0-6107 GCA_035469245.1 Gemmatimonadaceae bacterium | reverse complement strand
TTTGGTAGAGGTACTCGTTCCCCATTCGCCGCGCCGGGTCGCCGTGGCAGTGCTCCTCCTGCCCGAGGATCGCAAAGTCGATGTCGCACGCCTTGAGAATTCTCGCAAACGCGACCGTGATCTTCTTCGCGCGATCGTCGAATGAGCCCATGCAGCCGACCCAGAACAGCACGTCGGGCTGCTCGCCGCGCTCGCGGAGCTCCGCCATCGTCGGAATGTCGAGCCCGTCCGCCCAGTTCGCGCGGTCAGCCGGGCTGAATGCCCAGGGAGAACCGTTGCGCTCGAGCGATTCGAACGCCGGCTGGATCTCCTCGGGAAAGCGCGACTCCGAGAGCACCAGATAGCGCCGCATCTGGTTGATGATGTCGAGCTGGTCGATCGATACAGGGCATTCCTGGACGCACGCGCGGCAGCTGGTGCACTGCCACAGCTCCTCGTCCGTGATGTACGTATCGAGAAGCCGATGCTCGGCGACAGCCTGCGTCGCCGTCGCGGCGCCCGCATCGCCCGCCCCCCCTTCGCCGTGCACGAGCCGCGGGTGGAGGAACTCCATGCGATCCGCCGTCACAACCGGGCCCTTCTCCATCAGCCGCTGCCGCGTGTTGATCACGATCTTGTGCGGGCTCAGCACCTTGCCGGTGATGTTCGCCGGGCAGGCGGCCGTGCAGCGGCCACACTCCGTGCACGAGTAGCCGTCGAGGAGGTTCTTCCACGTGAGATGCTCGACGTCGGAGGCGCCGAATTGCTCGACCTCCGCCTCGAGATCCATCGCTCGCATCACGCCCTTCTGCCCCGGCCCACTCGTGTTGGAGAAGAAGACGTTGATGAGCGACGTCACCACGTGCAGGTGTTTGGAATATGGCAGGTAGTTGAGAAACGTCAGCACGAGCAGCACGTGCAGCCACCAGAACGCGGCCGCGTAGAATACCGGATGCTGGAATGACGTGCTGAAGAGCTCGGCCACGCCGCGCGAGACGAACTTCTCGGGTCCGATCGCAGCCGATCCGGCGAGATACGCGCAGGCGTTCGCGAGCAGGAGAGTGACCATCAACCCGCCGATCAGGCCGAGGATGATCAGCGCGTCCGTGTGCTCGAGCTTGTCGCCCTCGAGGCGCTTGGGGTGCAGGACCAGCCGCCGATAGAACGCAAAGCTGACCGCGCCCAGAACGAACAGCGCGAACGCGTCCTGCGACAGTGAGTAAAGGACGTAGAGCGGCTGCGGCAGAAGCGAGCGATATGAGAACTCCGGGAAAACTCCCTGGATGAAGATCTCGACCGTGCCGGCGGTGAGAACGACGAATCCCCAGAAGATCGTGGCGTGCATGGGACCCGCGATCCGATCGCGGAAGATCTTCGTCTGCGCGATCCCGATCGTGAGCACGTTCCGCAATCGCGTCGCCGGATCGTTCCCGCGCCAATCCGGCGTCCCCAGGCGCATGTACCGCACGAGGCGCTGCACGTTGAGCGCGAAGAATCCCGCGCCGGCCGCGAACACCAGCAGGAACACCACCCGGGAGCCGGACATCAGTGCGACGATTTCACCTGGCGGACGGCCTGCGTGAGCGCGGGCACGACTTCGAGGACGTCGCCGACGATCCCGTAGTCGGCCACCTTGAAGATCGGCGCCTCGCGATCCTTGTTGATCGCCACGATCGTTTTCGACGTGCGCATGCCCGCGAGATGCTGGATGGCGCCGGAGATGCCGACCGCGACGTACAACTGCGGGCTCACCTGCCGGCCCGTCTGACCGATCTGGTCGCTGTGTGGACGCCAGCCGTCGTCGGTCACGGCCCGCGTGGCGCCGACCGCCGCGTTGCCGAACGCCGCCGCGAGGTCCTCGACGAGCTTGAAGTTCTCGGATGCGCGGAGCCCGCGCCCGCCGGCGACGATCACCGGCGCTTCACCCAGATCGAGCTTTCCCTTCCCGCTTTCGACCATCTCCTTGACCACGACCTTTGATGCCGCGGGATCGACCGCCGGCGCCATCGTCTCGCGCCGAGCCGTGCGCGGCGACTCCTTCGCCGTGAACGCACTCGGCCGCACCGACAGCACGACCAGCGGCGCCGTGATTTCGAGAGTCACAATCACCTTGTTGGCATACGCGGGGTGCTTCACCTGGATCGCATTGCCCGACGGCTGGATGTCGATGACGTCGGCGCCGATCGGTGCGTCGAGCTTCGCCGCGAGTCGCGGGCCGAGGTCGCGACCTTGCGCGGAGAATCCGAGGACGACCGCGCGATACTGGCCGCCGCCCTTTGCACGCTCGGCGACCGTCGCGGCGATTGCTTCGCGGTTGAATGTCGCCAGGGCCGGGTGTTCTACCGCGATCACCACGTCGGCGCCGTATGCGGCGAGTTGGTCGCCGACCGATGCGATCCCGGGTTCGCCGCCCACGAGCGCGTGCACTTCGCCGCCACCGGTCGCGTCCGCCAGCGCGCGAGCGGCGGTGATCGCCTCGAACGCGATCTTGCGAGGCACGCCGCCTCGCGTTTCCGCAAAAACGAGAACGTTCGCCATATCCGTCACAACACTTTGGCTTCGGTTTGCAGCAGCCGCACGAGCTCGGGGATGGCGGAAACCCCTTCCCCGATGATGCGCCCCGGCGGCCGGTCGGGCGGCAGTTGCATGGACTTCACGGTCACCCGTGTTGGTCCGAGTTGCGCCGGCTTGCTCTCGAGCGGCTTTTTCTTGGCCGCCATGATGCCTTTGAGCGAGGGATACCGCGGCCGTGCAATGCCTTCGTCGATCGTCACCGCCGCGGGCAGCGGGAACTCGACGACCTCGGCGAGTCCTTCGAGCTCGCGGCGAGCCGTGCCTCGCCCGTTCGCGATGTCTAGCTTCGATGCCGCGGTGACGCATGGAATGCCGAGCAGCTCGGCGGTCGCCGTGCCGACGACGCCGTTCGACGTGTCGAAGGCGTGCTTGCCGAACAGGACGAGATCGAATCCGCCGCTCTTCAGCTCTGCCGCGAGCGCCTTGGCCACCGCGAGCCCGTCGTACGGCACGCCGTCGGTCTTGAGATGCACGGCGCGGTCGGCGCCCATGCTCATCGCCTTGCGCAGTGTTTCCTGTACGACGTCGGGGCCCACGGCAAACACGACGGTCTCGCCCGGGCCCTGCTTTTCATTGAGTTGCAGTGCGACTTCGACGGCATAGCTGGCGAAGTCGTCAATGTCGAATTTGAGCCCCGTCTCGTCGATCGCGGTCGATGACGCGGCGATTCTGAATCGTGATTCCGAGTCGGGAGTCCGCTTGATGCAGACGGCGATTTTCACCGTCGAGCCTCTCTGGAGTTGAATGCTCGCGCAAGTTAGCCGAGCCGTATTTCATTTGAAAGCGTTGAGGCCGGTGATGGCCTGCCCGAGCACCAGCGTGTGCACGTCGTGCGTCCCTTCGTACGTGTAAACGCTCTCAAGATTCTCCATGTGCCGCATCGCCGCGTATTCGGCCAGAATCCCGTTCGCACCGAGCAGCCGGCGCGCCTCGCGCGCGATGTCCGTGGCGATGTTCACGTTGTTGCGCTTGGCCAGCGACACCTGTTGCGGTGTGAGCGTGCCCGCGTCCTTGAGCCGGCCAAGGTGAAGGGAGACGAGCTGCGCCTTCACGATCTCCGTGAGCATGTCGGCGAGGCGTTCCTGCTGAATCTGGAAGCCGCCGATCGGCCGATCGAACATGATGCGCGTTTTCGAATAGGCGAGCGCTTCCTCGAAGCACGCCATCGCGGCGCCGATCGCACCCCACGAAATGCCGTAGCGGGCCTGGGTGAGACACATGAGCGGGCTCTTGAGACCTCGCGAATTCGGCAGCAGCGAGTCGGCGGGAAGGGCCACGTCCTGGAACACCAGCTCGCTCGTGTCGCTCGCGCGAAGCGACAGCTTCCCCTTCTGGTCCTTCGCCTTGAAGCCCTTGCTATCGGTGGGCACGATGAAGCCGCGGATCGACGAGTCGTCCGTGTCGCCGTTCGTCTTGGCCCATACGACCGCGATCTTCGCGGTCGAGCCGTTCGTGATCCACATTTTGCCGCCGTTCAGGATCCAACTGCCGTCCGGCTGCTCGCGGGCCATCGTGATCATACCGGACGGGTTCGATCCGTAATCGGGCTCAGTGAGGCCGAAGCAGCCGATCACCTCGCCGCCGGCCATTCGCGGCAGCCACTGCTGGCGCTGCTCTTCGCTGCCGAAGGCGTAGATCGGATACATGGCGAGCGCGCCCTGCACCGATGCGAACGAGCGGACGCCCGAGTCGCCGCGCTCGAGCTCCTGCATGATCAGGCCGTAGGCGACGTTGTTGAGGCCCGCGCAGCCGTACTGCTCGGGGAGGTTGGCGCCGAACACGCCCAGCTCCGCCATCGCGGGAACGATCTCTTTTGGAAAGCGGCCCTCGACGTAGCAATTGCCGATGATCGGCAGGACACGCTCGTGGACGAAGGAGCGCACGCTGTCGCGCACTGCACGCTCCTCCTCGGAGAGGAGCGAATCGATATTGAGAAAGTCGAGCATGGCGCGGAATCTAAGACGGCGGCCGGGTGACCGCGCGCTTGGCCGACGCCTCGATCCCGATCTCACGCGCTTTGGCGCGGAATCGACGCCCGTGGTCGAGCAGCAGGCCGGTTTCGTCCTGCCACTGGTGCACCATTTCGTGCAACAGCGTGTGCAGCGCCTCGTCCCACCCGTGGCGGCGAAGATGTCGCCACGAGATTGCAATCTCGGCGCCCTCGCCATCCTTTGCCGCCGTGTAGTGACCGAGCCTGCTGCGCATCCGGCGAGAGACGCGAACCGGCACCGTCTTGAGCGCGCCGCCGAAATGCTCGGCGTTGTACGTTGCGTGCCACTCGGTCAGTCGGGCGGCGAGCGGCTCGTCCTCAGGTCGCGTGCGTTCGCGTCGCGTTGGCACGTCCGGCGCGCTCGGCGTCGCGACACCGAACTCGATGATCCGGCGGCGCGCTGACTGCCGCTCGGCACGCGTGCGCCCCTCGATGAACCGGACGATGGCCGTGTGCACCTCGATCGGCGCCCCGAGATAGCCCTCGTGGACTCGCAGGTCCGTGCCGCGAAAGCTCACCATCACGTTGCGGTTGTGCGTGAGCTGGCAGCGCGCGATGCGCTTGAGCCCCAGCTCACGAAGGCGCGACAGCAGCTCGTCCGCGTCGCGCGGGCTCGCCGCCAGCGGCTCGAGCGCGAGCGTCAGCTGCGCGGTATCGCCGCGCCCGAACATCCGCGTCAGCGCACGAAGCATTTGACCGGCCCGCCGACGAACGTTCGCTCGTCGTTCGACCACACGAGCGTCGACACCTCGATCTGCTCCTCCGTGATCCGAATGCTGTTCACAGACGACGGCCGCCCGCCGCGCGAGCGGTTGCTGATCGTTCCCGCGGTCGAGATGATCGTGCCGCGTTTGGTGTGCTCGATGTAATGTACCGCTTCCTGATGATCGTGTCCGCAGAGCACGAGGTCCACCCCGAACTCGGCGAAGGCGCCGAGAATGTGTCTCGTGTTCTTGAGACCATGGCGCTGCGACAGCTCGCCTTTGACGGGGTTGTGATGCATCACGATCACGCGTGCGTCGCCGGCCCGCGACCGCTCGAACTCGGCGCGCGCCCGCTCGATCTGCGCGCGCGTGAGGTGACCAATGATCGAGATGTCGCGCATGTTCCAGGTGAGCGTGTGCCGACTCACGCCTTGGGCGGTGTTCAGCCCGACGAACGTCGCGCCGGCCACGCGCAGCACGGGCTCCAGATCACCGGTGATGTACTCGCGGTACTTCGCCAGCAGCTTGGACGGATCGCCGATGCCCAGGGGCGCGTACCACCACGCCACGTCGTGGTTCCCCGGAACGACGATCGTGCGACTCACCTTCTCCGCCTGTCGAATGAACTCGCGCGCGCGCTGGAACTCGCCCGATCGGGCGCGCTGCGACATATCCCCCGAGATCGCGACGACGTCGAACCGCCGCTCCTGAATCAGTGTTTCGATCGCCTCGTATTGCTCGGGCACCGCTGGATGCCCGAAGTGCAGATCGGAGCAGTGAAACAGGGTCGTGACTGTCACAGCTTCGCGATGATGGCGTCGGTGAATTCGTCGGTCGAGGCGGTGCCGCCCAGGTCGCGC
>DATISA010000117.1:0-19847 GCA_035469245.1 Gemmatimonadaceae bacterium | reverse complement strand
GTCGCGGTGGTTCGGTGCCGTTGGTGCCTGGGTCGTGGTGACGCTTGCCGCGTCGGCGCTCATGGCCGCGACGCTCGCCTGGAATCCCATCCGCATGTTGCTCGGTCCCCGAGTCGCGCGGCCGAACGCCGGCGAGGTCGCACTCGCTGCTGAGATCCAGCCGCGGAGGCGCAAACGCTCCGCTGACGCATCAGAGGATCTTGAACGTCCAGCCGACATCGCGCTGGCGCTCGAGCCGTCACCCGACGAGATGCCGGCGATCGATGCGGGCCTCGCCGGTGCATCGGAATCGAACGGCCGCGGCGGCTCAAAGCGCAAGAAGAAATCGCGCGCCGAAACGGCCGCCGACCACGACGCGGAGATTGCCGCCGCGATCGACGCGACCGCGTTTGTCGACGTGTCCGGGGAAGAGCTGCCGTCGCCCACATTGCTCAAGGAGCCGCCGGCTCGGAATACCGATGCCAACGACAGCGCACTCGACGACATGGGCATCAAGCTCATGGACGCGCTCCGGACGTTCCGCGTCGACGGCACGCTCGTTGGCCGCACGACGGGTCCGGTGGTCACCCAATTCGAGATCGAGCCCGCGCCGGGCGTGAAGGTTCGGCAATTTGCCAACCTCTCGAACGATCTCGCGCTCGCCATGCGCGCGCAGTCGATCCGCGTGGTCGCGCCGATTCCCGGCCGCGGCGCCGTCGGCGTCGAAGTGCCGAACCCAGTTTCGGAGATCGTATCGTTCCGCGAGCTGGTCGAGACGCGCGACTTTCAGTCGGCGCGCGCCGCGCTCCCGATCGTGCTCGGCAAGGATCTCGAAGGCAAGCCGGTCATCGCCGACCTGGCGAAGATGCCGCACCTGCTCATCGCCGGCGCCGGGGGTGAAGGTCCGCCAGATCGCCAACCTGTCGAACGACCTCGCGCTCGCCATGCGCGCGCCATCGATCCGCATCGTCGCGCCGATTCCGGGTCGCGGCGCGGTCGGCGTGGAAGTGCCGAACCTGACGCCCGAGATGGTCGGCTTCCGCGAGCTGATCGAGCATCCGGACTTTCGCACCGCCCGCGCGGCGCTGCCCATCGCCCTCGGCAAGGATCTCGAGGGCAAGCCGGTCATCGCCGACCTGGCGAAGATGCCGCACCTGCTCATCGCTGGGGCCACCGGCTCGGGCAAGTCGGTGTGCGTGAACACGATCATCACGAGCCTGGTCTACCGGCACACGCCTCGCACCCTGCGCTTCCTGATGGTCGACCCGAAGATGGTGGAGCTGTCGGTCTACAACACGCTGCCGCATCTCCGTCACAAGGTCATCACCGACAACCGCGACGCGGCGTCGGTCCTCAAGTGGGCCACGATGGAGATGCAGGAGCGGTACGAGCTCCTCGCCGCGAACGGCTGCCGCAACATCCAGGAGTTCAACAAGCGCGTGCAAGACGGCGCATCGCTCAAGCTGCCCAAGCGTCCGGACGTGGCGTTCGAGGAGACGACGTACCGCGGCAGCATTCTGCCCTACATCGTCGTGATCGTCGACGAGATGGCCGATCTCATGATGACGGTGCAGGGCGAGGTGGAGACACCGATCGCGATGCTGGCGCAAAAGGCACGAGCGATCGGCATTCACCTCATTCTCGCTACGCAGCGGCCGAGCGTGAACGTCATCACGGGCTTGATCAAGGCGAACTTCCCGAGCCGAATCGCGTTCCGGGTCGCGTCGCAAGTTGACAGCCGGACGATCATCGACGGCTCGGGCGCCGAGATGCTGCTCGGCAACGGCGACATGCTGTTCATCCCGCCGGGAAAGTCCGAGCCGTCGCGTCTCCAGGGCGCGTTCCTGTCGAGCGAGGATACCGAGCGCCTGATGCAGTGGTACCAGGGAGTGCGCGACGCGAAGCGCGCCGCCCTTGCGGCGCAGGGGCTCGTGTTGGAAGAGCCGCTGGAGACGGAGCCGGACATTCTGGAGGCCGTGCGCCAGAAGGAGGCGCTCGAAACCAGCTTGGCCGACGGCGACGGTGGGGACGTGGGCGACCGCGACAAGCTGTTCCGGGAAGCGGCGGAAGTGGTCGTCCAGAACCAGGGTGGATCGACGTCGCTGCTTCAGCGGCGGCTCAAGGTCGGCTACGGCCGCGCGGCGAGAATCATCGACCAGTTGCACGCCGCCGGCGTGCTGGGCCCACCCGACGGCTCGAAGCCGCGCGACGTGCTGGTTGGCCTCGACGAACTCGATCGGATCTGTGGGCCGCGTGCTTAGCACATTGACTCTGGCGCTCGGCGTCCTTCTCTCTACACTCGGCTCCGGCGTCGCGTCCGCCCAAGGCGACACGGCCGTCCAGCGCATGCGGCTGAACGTGCCGGCGCTCCGCCCGAGTGAGCTCGTGTACGAAACGAGTCTCGAGCGGGACGCGTCGACCATCCCGTTGGGCACGCGCACGGTCAGCGTCTCACAGTCGTCCGTAGCGGGTACGCCAGCCTGGCTTCTCCTCGAGACGCGTATGGGCGACGGGATTCCCGCGGCCGATTCACTGTTCGCGGACATGACCACGCTCCAGCCCGTGCATTGGAGCTCGACACTCGGTCAGGCGAAGCTCGCCGCCGAGTTTCGAGGAGACACCGTTTACGTCGGAATGAGTGCTCCACCGGGGCGGCGGTCGATGGTTGCCTCCGTGCCGGCCCGGACGCTCGTCAGCGCGGCAATGCTCGAGACTGTCCTTCGCCTCTTGCCCCTGCAGCAGGCATGGGAAGACTCGGCGACGACCCTGTCACTGTCGCTCGGCGGCCTGACGGTGTATCCAACGCGGCTCGCGGTGATCGGCGAGGAGCGAGTGCACGTGGGCGCCGGCGACTTCGATTGTTGGATCGTCTCGGTCCACAGCGACGTGTCGCGCGGGCTGTACTGGGTCGCAAAGCAGGATCCGATCGTCGTGCGGAGCACGCTCGACGTCCCCACGCTGGGCGGCGCCCAGCTCGTGAGCTCGCTCGCCAGAATCGCCCGCTGAAGCCAGACAGGACGGAGTGCGGTAAGACGGTCCTGTCGGCGTGGGAACGGTGGCGCTCGCCTGGGTCGCCGAGCCTAGGTTCGCCCCATGTCAGCGGCCACGCAGCAATTTGGGGAGCTCGGGGAGCGAATCGCCGAACGGTGGTTGCGGCGCAAGGGCTGGAAGGTCCTGCAGCGTCGATTCCGGAACGGCCACCGGGACATCGATTTGGTCGTCGAGCGAGACGGGACGGTTGCGTTCGTCGAGGTGAAAGCCCGGCGAGGGCGGGAGTTTGGAGATCCGGTCGAAGCGGTCAACTGGGCAAAGCAAAAGGAGTTAGGTCGCTCGGCGTCGGTCTGGATCGACCGGCACGGCAGGCCCAGTGAGTCGTACCGGTTCGACGTCGTCGGGGTATTGGTCGAGGGAGAACGAGTGCGCGTTCGACACGTGGCGAATGCGTTCACTCTTTCCAATTCCGCTTGAACCCCGACCGCCTCCTTCGTATTTTATTCGGGTATCAAATCGGCCCCGTTTCCCGTACGATTACGCTGCATGGCCAGAGCGGACTACGACCAACCGAGAGGATGAGTGAGACATGGCTGTGTCGACTTTGCAGGATGACAAGAAGAAGGCGTTGAATCTGGCCATCGCGCAGATCGAGAAGAGTTGTGGCAAGGGCTCGATCATGCGGCTGGGAGCGGACCAAAAGGTCCGAGTCGAATCAATTTCCACCGGGGCAATCAACCTCGATGCCGCGATTGGCGTGGGCGGTATTCCACGTGGTCGCATCACCGAGATCTACGGCCCGGAATCAAGCGGTAAGACGACGCTCTGCTTGCATGTCGTCGCGAACGCGCAACGCAATGGCGGCGTCGCGGCGTACATCGACGCGGAGCACGCGTTGGACACGGAGTACGCGAGAAAGCTCGGCGTCGACGTCGAGGCGCTGCTCATCTCACAGCCCGATACCGGTGAGCAGGCGCTCGAGATCTGCGAGATTCTCGTCCGTTCCGGCGCGGTGGATGTCGTCGTCATCGATTCGGTCGCGGCGCTCGTGCCAAAGGCCGAGATCGAAGGCGACATGGGTGATTCGCACGTCGGCCTGCAGGCGCGGCTCATGAGCCAGGCGCTGCGCAAGCTGACCGGCTCCATCGCCCGGTCAAAGACTTCGGTCGTGTTCATCAATCAGTTGCGCGAAAAGATCGGCGTCATGTTCGGCAACCCCGAGACGACGACCGGTGGCAAGGCGCTCAAGTTCTACGCGTCGGTTCGGCTCGACATTCGTCGCATCGGTCCCGTCAAGGACAAGGAAGACGTCGTCGGATCGCACGTTCGCGTGAAGGTCGTCAAGAACAAGGTGGCGGCGCCGTTCAAGCAGGCCGAGTTCGACATCATGTACGCGGAAGGCATCAGCCACGCGAGCCTGGTGCTCGATATTGCGTCCGAGTCGGGCATCATCGACAAGTCTGGCGCATGGTACAGCTACAACGGTCAGAAGATCGGCCAGGGGCGTGAGAACGCGAAGCTGTACCTCAAGGACACGCCCGCGTTGATGGCCGAAGTCGAAGAGAAGGTGAAAACACTGCTGGGCGTTGGCCCCCGCGAGGTGATCAACGACATCGAGGTCGTGGAGGAGTAGCTCCAGGCAGCGATCTCGCACCGGCTGGCACATTTGGGCCGGGGAGAAGTAGTCCTGCGACGATGGGACCCGGAAACTCCCTTCGGAACAGGCTACGGCTCCCCGGTTCTTCTTTTCACCCATGACTCGATCCGACAAACCGAGACGCTCGACATACGACCGCGCGTTGGACATGCTGGAGGCCCAAGGGCGCGCGGCGGCGGAGCTGCGTCGCCTGCTGATCCGCAAGGGCGAGCCTGAAGCGGACGTCGACGCGGCGATCGAGCGGCTTCGAGCCAATGGCCTGCTCGACGATGCAAACTTCGCGCGACAGCTCACGCGGTCCAAGGCGCTCGGAGCAGGGCTCTCACGGCGTCGCATTCAACAGGAGCTGTCCAAGCGCGGCGTGGCACGCGAGATTTCTGATGAGGCAATCGATCAGGTCTTCGACGAAGAAGGCGTCGACGAAGACGCGTCGATCGAGCGTGTGGCGCGCAAGAAACTCCGCATGCTCACCAAGGTCGATGACGCAACGCGCAAAAGACGCTTGTACGGCTTTCTCGCCCGACGTGGTTACGACAACGACGACATTCAACGCGTCCTGCGCGACGTTCTCGACGGCGATCGGAAGGCGGACATGATCCGGGGCGACGAGGAGTGACCCGCCTCGCACTGGCAGGCGCGCTGCTGCTTGCGGGACCGGCGGCTCTTGGCGCGCAGGTTCGCGACCGTGCCGTCTCGGATTCGGCGTTCGCGATCTGGGCGTCGGCCTCCCTTGGTCCCGGGGGGGCGAGCGGATCGCGATCGACTCTCGTCGGGGGACAATTCGCGGTGTGGGGAAGCGTGAACGAGATCGTCTTCGGTGTCCGCCGCGCCGGCGCCGCCAACCTCGACAATCGCGACACCTACGACACAGCGGCACTCGTGGGTCTACGTGCGCGTTCGACCTCCGTGACTGCCTTTGCCGCTGTGGGACCGAGCGTCATTGGCGGTACTCGTTCCGGGGACGCGCTCGGCAGCGAGGTCGGGCTCTCGGCGGCTGGCGAGTATGCATTGAATTTCCGCTACATCGGCGCCGGCGTCGCGGCATTCGGCGCGATCGGCTCTCGGACACGGTTTGCCGGCGTGGGTTTCACACTCGAACTCGGGAAGATTCGCTAGCGCGTTCTTCGGCTGATTCCCGGTGTGCGTTCGCGTATATTCCCGATCATGCGCGCATCCGAGATCCGAACGCGTTTCCTGAACTACTTCGCGCGGAACGGCCACGTCATTCGACCCAGCTCGTCCCTCGTGCCGGGCGACGATCCGACGCTGCTGTTTACGAACGCGGGCATGGTCCAGTTCAAAAAGGTGTTCCTCGGACTCGAGCCGCCGCCCGACGGGCAACGGCGGGCAACGACGTCGCAGAAATGCGTGCGGGCCGGCGGCAAGCACAACGACCTGGAGCAGGTCGGCCACACCGCGCGGCATCTCACGTTCTTCGAGATGCTGGGGAACTTCTCGTTCGGAGACTACTTCAAGCGCGACGCCATCCGCTTCGCCTGGGAGTTCGTCACCGGCGAACTGAAGCTCGACCCAAAGTATCTGCGCGTCACCGTCCATCACACGGACGACGAGGCGCGTGCGTTGTGGCGCGAGATCGCCGGCTTGCCCGACTCGCGCATCTATGGCCTCGGTGACAAAGACAATTTCTGGCAGATGGCCGACACCGGTCCCTGCGGACCGTGTTCGGAGATCTTCATCGACGTCGCCCATGTCGCACGCGATTGGAGATTTCCGGAAGGCGCGACGGGGGAATGGACGGAGCTGGATCGCGACGAGTTCTCGCTCGATGCGTTCATCGAGGGGTCGGACAACGATCGCTTCCTCGAGTTCTGGAACCTGGTGTTCATGCAGTACGATCGTCAGCCCGACGGAACGCTCGTTCCACTCCCCAGGCCGTCTGTGGACACCGGTGCGGGGCTCGACCGAATCGCGGCGATCATGCAGGGCGAGACCAACATCTTCCACACGGACCTGTTCGCGCCGTTGATCGCCGCGGTGGAAAAGGCGGTTGGAATCGACTATTGGGGTCGCGAGAGCAACGTGTTGCGAACCGGCGTGAAGATCCGCGGTGGTCGGGGTGGATCGGACGTGGTAGCCAACCCGGTCGATCCCGCGTCGTTTCGAGTCCTCGCCGATCATGCGCGCTCGGTGGCATTCCTGCTCGCCGACGGCGTGTTTCCCTCGAATGAAGGGCGCGGATACGTTCTGCGCCGCATCCTTCGCCGCGCCGTGCGCCACGCCTGGCTGCTCGGCCGCAAGGAACCGACGCTCGTCGCCGTCGTGCAGGCGGCGATCGACACGATGCAGGATGCGTATCCGGAATTGCGCCAGCGCGCGCAACACATCCTCGCCACGACGCGCGTCGAAGAGCAGGGGTTCCTCGACACGATCGAGGGAGGTCTCGCGCGATTCGAGCAGCTCGCACCGCTGCAGACGGCCGGCGGCGGCAGCGAGATTCGCGGCACAGTCAGTGGTGACGATGCGTTCCGCCTCTACGACACCTACGGATTCCCGATCGACCTCACGGAGCTCATGGCGCGCGAGCGCGGCTACGTGGTCGACATCGCGGGCTTCGAGGCCGCCCTCGACGCGCAGCGCCGCCGCTCACAGGAGGAGCGCAAGTCCAAGCGCATTGGTGTCGCCGCCGCCGGTCTCGACAACCTCGCGGATTGGGACATGGCCCCCGACGCGCGCGCAGCCGAATCGTCGTTCGTCGGCTACGACGCCGTGGAGATCGACACGCAGGTGACCGCGGTGAAGCATCTCGCCGACGGTCGCGTCGCGATCCTGCTGCGCGAATCGCCGTTCTACGCGGAATCGGGCGGCCAGATTTCCGATCGGGGCGAGATAGTCGGCGACGGCTGGCGCATCGACGTCGACGACGTCAAGAAGGTCGAGGGACGGCCGGCTGCCATCGGCACTCTCGTCGGCAAGTTCCGGTTCGGCCGCGCGACGGCCCGCGTGCCGAGCGAGCGGCGGAGAGACACGGAGCGGAATCATACCGCGACACACCTGCTTCACGCGGCGCTGCGTCAGGTTCTGGGCGAAGCCGTGCACCAGGCAGGCTCGCTCGTCGCTCCCGATCGACTGCGATTCGATTTTACTCATCACGGTCCGGTGAACGACAGCCGGCTGGCCGAGATCGAGGCGATCGTCAACCGCGAGATCTGGCGAAGCATTCCGGTGACGACGCGCGAGATGCCGTATCAGGAGGCGCGCGCCGCCGGGGCGATGGCGTTGTTCGGCGAAAAGTACGGCGACGTCGTGCGCGTCGTGAGCATCCCCGATTTCTCGATGGAGCTTTGCGGCGGCACGCACGTGCGCAACACGGCGCAGATCGGGATCTTGAAGATCATCGCCGAAACCGGCGTCGCTGCCGGCGTGCGACGCATCGAGGCCGTGACGGGACCGGGCGCATACGAAGTGTTCCGGGGCGAGGCCCACACGCTCAAGCACGTGGCCGAGCTGCTCAAATCGCCGGTCGAAGGAATCGAGAAGCGAGTTACGGGCCTGCTCGAGGAGCGCCGGATTCTCGAACGCCGGCTCGAGGAAGCGATGCGCGGCGGCGGCGATCAACTCCAGTCGCTCTTCGGCCGCGCGCAAATGATCGGCGACAACGGCTCGCGGCTGGTGTCCGGCGTCGTGCGCGCCGGCGATGTGAAGGAGCTCCAGGCGCTGGGCGACGCTGTTCGCGAAAAGCTGGGCAGTGGCGTGGGCGTGCTCGCCGCGAGCTTCGACGACGGCAAGAACACGCTGCTCGTCGTCGTGACGGATGACCTGCGTGAGCGCGGGGTTCGCGCCGACGCGCTGATCAAGGACATCGCGGCGGCGGCCGGGGGGCGAGGCGGTGGTAAGCCGCACATGGCGCAGGCGGGGATTCCCGACGCGTCACGCCTCGGCGACGCGCTCGCGCGCGCACCAGAGCTCGTGCGCACCGCGCTCGGCCAGGCGGCATGACGATCGGCGCGTGGTTGCGCGAGCGTGCTCCCGCGCCGCCCCAGTTGTCGGCCCGCGTCACGCAGGTGATGGGCGATCGCGTCGATCGTGAGGTGAATGAGGCGAGCACGGTGTGTCTCGACGCCGCCGAGGAGCTGCTTGGCGAACTGCTCGCGCGGCCCTCCGTTGGTCGCGAATCGGCCCTCGATCTGCTCGCCGTCGACGCGCTCGTGACGTACGCCTTCGAGGCAGCGAGCGAGACGCCGGAGTCGGTCGACGCGCGCGCCACTGACGCCATGCGCCGACTTGCGTCGTTGGCTCTCCGATGATCGACGTCCACACGCACTTGCTGCCAGGCGTCGACGACGGCTCGCGCTCCATCGACGCGTCAGTCGAAGTCCTGCGGCGCTTCGCGTCGGATGGCGTGTCGGCGGTCGTGTGCACGCCGCATCTGGAGGCGTCGCGCGCGATCACGGCACCGCACGGCCGGCACGACGAGCTACTCGCCCAGCTCGCAGCCGCGGCGCCGTCGGTGCCGCGGCTGCTCCGCGGCTGGGAGATCCTGCTCGACGCGCCGGGCACGGACCTGAGCGATCCAAGGCTGGGGCTCGGACGGTCGACCGCGCGGCTCGTGGAGTTCGCGCGGATGGGACTTCCGCCCACCGCGGCCAAGGAACTGTTGCGGCTGAGAATGAGCGGGTTGGTGCCCGTGGTCGCGCACCCCGAGCGGTACTGGGGCTGCAGCGTCGCCGTCGTCGCCAAGTGGCGCGGCTCGGGCGCCGTCATCCAGATGGACGTCACAGCGATCCTCGGCCCCCGTCGCATGCACCGTCTGGCCGAAGAGCTGCTGGCGCGCGGCATGGTCGATCTGTTCGCGAGCGACACCCATGTCGATCATAGAACGCTCAAAACGGCGCGAACGTGGCTCGAGGAAGTGACGACCGCCGAGACGGCCAATCTGTTGACCTATGAGAACCCGCGCCGGCTGTTGGCCGATGAAGACGTGCTGCCGGTTCCACCGATCAAGCTGCACCTCGACATGATCCGCCGGCTCCGCGAGCTCGTGCTCGGACCGGCCTAACCCCCCATACTGGGAGTCGACCGATTCGTGCAATCTGACGTCCGGCAGCATTTCGCGGCGGGGCTGAGGGAGCTGTCAGCCCTGGCGTCCGCCGTCGCCGAGGACATGGCGCCACAGCTCGAGCGTGCGCTCGAGATGGTGCGCGAGACCGTTGCCGCGGGAGGCACGCTCTTTTTTTGCGGCAATGGCGGGAGCGCGGCCGATGCGCAGCACATGGCGACCGAGTATGTCGTGCGGTACATGCGCGAGAGGCGCGCGTATCCCGCGGTGGCACTGACCACCGACACGTCGCTGCTCACGGCAGCGGGGAACGACTTCGGGTTCGACAGCATCTTCGAGCGCCAGGTCGAGGCGCTGGCGCGTCGCGGCGATCTGCTGATCGTGCATTCGACGAGCGGCAACTCGCCCAACGTGCTGCGCGCGGCGCAGGCGGCGCGCGCCAAGGGCGTCCGCGTGCTCGCCTTCAGTGCGCGTGACGGCGGGGGCCTTCGCGGCATGGCCGACCACTCCGTCATCATTCCGACGACGCGAACCGACCGTGCGCAGGAGATGCATCTCTGCATCGAGCACCTCATCTGCGAGTACGTGGAGCGCGCGATATGAAAGGACTTGCCGGCAAGCGGGCGCTGGTGACCGGCGGCTCACGCGGAATCGGCGCGGCGACGGCACAGCTCTTCGCCGAACACGGCGTGCACGTCGCCGTTGGCTATCGGAGCCGCAGCGCCGACGCCGACGCCCTCGTCGCGTCGCTCAGGGCGGCGCACGGTATCACCGCCGTCGCGCACGCGGCCGACATTTCCACGGAGGCCGGCGGCGAAGAGCTCGTGCAGCGCGCCGCCGAGTCGCTGGGCGGGCTCGATTTCTTCGTGGCGAACGCCGGCATCTGGCCGTGCGACGATGTCGCGATGACCGACATGACGAGCGGACAGTGGCGCCGCACCATGGGGGACAACCTCGACTCGGTGTTCTACACGACGCGCGCGGCGATCCGGGCGATCAACGATCATGGACGAATCATCCTCGTGTCCAGCACCGCCGGTCAGCGCGGCGAGGCCTACCACGCCGACTACGCCGCGAGCAAGGGCGCGATCATCTCGATGGTGAAGAGTCTCGCGCCGGAATTGGGCAAGCGTGACATCACCGTCAACAGCGTCGCGCCTGGCTGGGTTGACACGGAGATGTGCGAGCTGCCATTCGCCAACGGCGGTCGCGATCGGATCGCCATCGGCATTCCGATCGGAAGGATCGCCGCGCCGCGCGACATCGCCGGCCCCATCGTCTTTCTATGCTCCGATCTCGCACGGCACATCACCGGCGAGATCCTGAACGTGAACGGCGGCAGCGTTCTTTGCGGATGATCGTTCTCGTCTTCACTGGCGGTACGATCTCGATGCGCCACGACCCGACCGCCGGCGGCGCCGTTCCGAGTTTGCGCGGGCACGAGATCCTCGCACTGGCGCCTGGGATCGACAAGCTCGCGCAACTCGAGATCGACGACTGGGGCTCGTACCCCGGGCCGCACATGACGCCGGCGCGCATGTGGGCGCTGCGCGAGCGCATCGTGGCGCACCTGGCCAGACCCGAGGTCGACGGAATCGTCGTGACGCACGGCACCGACTCGCTCGAAGAGTCGGCCTACCTCGTTGCGCGCTCGGTCGCCAGCGACAAACCCGTCGTGTTCACCGGCGCCATGCGCACGTCGAGCGATCTGGGTTGGGACGGACCCGGGAATCTCGGCGGCGCCGTGCGCGTGGCCGCGAGCGAAGAGGCTCGCGGGTGCGGCACGGTCGTCGTGATCTGCGACCGGATCTACACGGCGCTCGACGTCACCAAGGCCCACACGTCCACCCTCGAGGCGTTCGACAGCCCGGGGCTCGGCCCGCTGGGCGTGATCGATGACGGCCGCGTCATCTTCCGTCGGGCGCTGCCCTCGCAAGTCGGGATCCTGTCGCCGAGCGCGCTCGCCGAGCCCGTGGACGTGATCTACACGTACTCGGGCGCCGACTCGCGACTCCTCGACGCGTCGCGCGAACGAGGGCTGGGAATCGTCCTCGCCGGCATGGGGCGGGGCAACGTTCCGCCGGCGATGGTCGGCGGAATCGAGCGCTGGATCGCCGAGAGCAAACCGGTGGTGATGACGTCGCGCGTCTCGAGGGGGCGCGTGGGCTGCACCTACGGCTATCCCGGCGGCGGACGAAGGCTCGCGGAGCTGGGAGTGATCTTTGCCGGACCACGGCGGCCGCAGCAGGCGCGTATCGACGTGATGCTGGCCCTCGGCGTGGGGATGAGCGTCGAGGTGATTCGCGATCTGCTCGAGAGCGTATGACGCGGCCGCGCCGCGGGCTCAGTTTCGCGGCGTGTCCGGCGCGACGGGCTCCCAGCGTACGAAACAGCGCCAATCGAGTTCCTCGGCGGCCCGGATCTGATCGGGAAAGCCGAAGCAGTCGGTCCAGCCTTCCTGCTGGGCGCGGACACGACAATCCCACACGAACGCGTAGGCGTGAGTCCCGGTCGACGTGTGGACGTGCACTGTTCCCACGAAATCGGAGCACCCCGAGCGACCCTTGAGCGCAACGCGCTCGATGGGGAGATGAGGCTCGGACGCGAGCATATGCGTGAGCAGTCGGCGAACCTTGATCCGCGGGGCTACGCCGTCGACGCGGATGTGGTCGGCTGTACCGGTTTCGCAGTAACTGCGAACCGCGTTCTTGAAGGTTTCAGCGGCTCGCGACTCGGCGAGCACTCGTTCCAATTCGCTCACGCACACCCCTGAAATACAGACGAATCGGTCCATCGGTCGTCTCACAAAATATCGCGGCAAAACAGGGCAAGTTGCAGTGGCAGACCATCTTCACTGGCGTGACCTGCGAGGCTATTCTCCAGCCGCCACCGTTCACACCGCACCCCGTCCATGAATCGACTTCACCCGCCGGCGACAGTGCTCGAGATCGCCGAGCGGCTCGAGAGCGCCGGATTTGAGACGTGGTGCGTGGGCGGCGCGATCCGCGACGCCCTGTTGGGCCATCCGCATCTGGACTGGGACCTGGCGACCTCGGCGACTCCTGCCCAGGTCCGTACCCTGTTTGGCAACCGGCAGACGATTCCCGTCGGCGTCGAGTTCGGCACCGTCGGCGTGCTCGACCGCGACGGCCATATGCACGAGGTGACGACGTTTCGGCGCGACGTCCATACGGACGGCCGTCATGCCGTGGTGGAGTTCGGCGCCTCGCTCGACGAGGATCTTGCACGACGCGACTTCACGATCAACGCCATCGCCTATTCGCCAAGGACCCGCGAGGTGCGCGACCCGTTCGGCGGACGCGCGGATCTCGAGCGCAAGATCGTGCGCGCGGTGGGCGATCCCGACGACCGGATGCGCGAAGACCGGCTGCGAGCGTTGCGCGCGATCCGATTCGCCGCGCGATTCGGTTTCTCGCTCGATTCGGCCACGAGGCACGCGATCGAGCGAAGCGCGCCGTTTCTCGGACGGTTGTCACCCGAACGCGTGAAGCAGGAGCTCGACAAGACGATGGAGCAGGTCGCGTGTCCGAGCGCCGCACTCGTGGTGTGGCAGGAGACGGGCGCCTTTCGATCGCTCATTCCGCAACTCGACGCCGTGCCGCGCGACGTTTTGCGCGTCGTGGATTATCTGGCCCAACCCGGGCTGGCTCGGCGCCCGGCACGACGCGTCCTGCGCTACGCCGGGTTGCTCGCGTCACTCCAGGCCAATGCCGCGACGCAGGTGATGACGGGGCTTCGCAGCTCGCGGAGCGAGATACAGCTCGTCTCCACGCTGATCGACCGGTGGCACAACGTGGGGCCCGAGATGCAGCGCGCACTGGTGGAGGCTGCGCCGATCGCCGACGCGGCGGTGCGCCGCTGGGCATCGCGGATTTCGCGGCTTCAGATCGGAGCCTTCATGCGACTAGCCGATGCCGTGTGGACCGCGAAGCGCGACACGAGCCGGCAGGCGCCGCCGCCGCGAGCCATTCGATCGCTGTACCGGCGCTTGCTCGCTTCGGCCTTTCGCGATCCAATCGATCTCGGATCGCTGGCGGTGGACGGCGATGACCTTCGTCGCGCCGGCATCCCGCCAGGTCCAATGCTTGGTAGAATTCTGAACGGCCTCCTCGTGGCGGTACTCGAGGATCCGGCGCGTAACACCACGGACTGGCTGTTGCAGGAGGCGCGACGCATGTTCGCCGCTGATCCGTCCGCATCGCCGCCGGGCGGTGAAGGCGCCGCCGGCGAGACCGTCCGATAGTACACAAGGAGCGACATGTTCTTTCGCGGGCGACAACCCGAAGCATCGATCTGGCGGCGATTTCGCGTCAGCGCCGATGGATTCACCTTCGAACAGGAAGGTGATCTCTACACGGCGCGAGTCGTGGCGAACGCCGAACGGGTAGTCGATCTGTTCTACGCGCTGAGCGAAGAGCTACCGCCCGCGGTCGACGTCGTGATCGAAGATCTCCGGAGCGGGCGCTCGTGGAAAGGCGAGTCCGTCGCGCTGCCCGACGTGCGCGAATCGATCGCCAGGCTCAAGCTGCTCGTAGCGCGGTACGGCGGCGTGGAGCTCGCGGTGTACACGGGCGAGGATCAGCTCACGCTCAATCCGAATCTCGAGCTGTTCATCTACGCGCGCACCGACCGCTGGCTGTATCTGCTGGAAGGCAAGGGCCTCGAGGAGCACACCCGGATTCGCTCCAAGAGCTGGAAGACGAGTCGCCAGCATTTTCCCGCGGCGCCGGATCTGGTGAACGCGGTCAGCGCCGCCGCCGAACGGCTCGGACTTCAGCCGGCGTGACCTCCGCCGAACTGGCGTACGGTCTCACCGCGGCGCTCGCGAACGTGCTCGGGGCGATCGCGGTTGCCTGGCGTGCTTCGTGGAGCGTGCGCGTCCTCGACACGATGCTGTCGTTCGCGGCGGGCTTTCTGATCTCGGTTTCGCTCATCGATCTCTTCCCGCATTCGCTGGAAGTCGCCGGCGCGATTGCGCCTGCGATCATACTCGGCGCCTACGTCCTCGTGCACCTCACGCAGCACACGATCGGCAGGCATTTCCATTTTGGCGAAGAGACGCATTCGGTGTCGGAGTTCATCAGTGTGTCGGCGCTCGTGGGACTCCTGATGCACACCTTCGTGGACGGCGTGGCGGTGGCGAGCGGACTTCGCGTGAGCACGGCGCTCGGCGCCCTGGTGTTCGTGGCCGTGCTCCTGCACAAGTTTCCCGAAGGGCTGGCCATCTCGAGCCTCTTTCTGGCCGCGGGTGCACGGCGTCGCACCGCTATCCTTGCCGCGGGCGCCCTGGGCGTGAGCACGATCGCCGGCCTCCTGCTCACCGACGAGCTGCCGTTCCTCCGCCGCTATGGCCTGGCGATTTCGGCGGGAGTCACGCTCTACGTGGGTGCGTCCAACCTCGTCCCCGAGCTGCAGGATCGTCGCGGCCTGCGGATCCCCCTGAGCTTCGTTGCCGGCTGTGGATTGTATCTTGCCGCTCGAGCCCTCGTGACCCTATGAGGCGAGAGCCGGTCGATGGCTGAGCGAAAGAAGCGCGGTGCGGAGGAGTGGAACAGCGAGCGGGGTACCGCGTCGCTGTTCGAGCGCAACGTGCCGCAGCCGCTCGCGGCGCGAATGCGTCCGCGCTCGCTCGACGAGGTAGTGGGTCAAAACCACCTGCTCGCGCCAGGCAAGCCGCTCCGCGAGGCGATCGAGAAGGGCAGTGTCGGTTCGATGATCTTCTGGGGCCCGCCAGGCAGCGGCAAGACGACTCTCGCCCGTGTCATCGCCCAGTATACCGATCGCGAATTCGTGTCGTTCTCCGCGGTCACCGAAGGTGTGCCGCGCGTTCGAGAGATCGTCGCCGAGGCGGAGGCGCGCCGGAGGCTGGGCCGAGGGACGATCCTGTTCGCCGACGAAATCCACCGGTTCAACAAGGCGCAACAGGACGCGTTCCTGCCGCACGTCGAGTCGGGCACGATCACGTTGATCGGCGCCACGACCGAGAATCCGTCATTCGAGATCAACGGCGCCCTGTTGTCCCGCGTGCGGGTGTTCGTTCTGCAGCCCCTCGGTGCGACGGACATCCGTCTGCTGGTGGAACGCGCGCTGGCGGACAACGAGCGGGGACTCGGGGCGTTGGGCCTCGAGGTCGACGACGACGCCCTCGATCTGCTGGCCACCGAGGCCGATGGCGACGCGCGCCGCGCGCTCACCGTGATCGAGGCGGCAGCGGATCACGTCGGACGGAACGGCCACGTCACGGTCGAAGTGATGCGCGACGCACTGCAGCTGCGCTTTGCCAGGTACGACAAGGGCGGCGAAGAGACGTACAATATGCTCAGCGCCTTTCACAAGAGCCTGCGCGGGAGTGATCCGCAGGGCGCCCTGTACTGGATGGCGCGCATGATCGAGGGCGGAGCCGACCCGATGATCATGTTTCGGCGGGCGATCGCCATGGCCGCGGAGGACATCGGGCTCGCCGACCCGGAGGCCCTCAAGCTGGCGATTGCGGCGCGTGACGCATTTCACATGTTGGGGCCTCCGGAAGGCTATTTGCCTCTCACCCAGATGATCGTGTATCTGGCGACTGCCCCCAAGTCGAACCGCGTCGTGGTGGCCTTGAACGCGGCGCTCGACGCCGCCCGCGACCATCCCGCGGAGCCGGTTCCAATGCACATCCGGAACGCGCCGACCGGGCTGATGAAGGAACTGGGCTATGGGGCGGGGTATCAGTATGCGCACAACGCCCCGGAGGCATACATCCCGCAGGAGTATCTTCCAGCGGCGTTGCGCGGGACGCAGTTCTACGAGCCCGGCACGTTCGGGTTCGAGAAAGAGATCGCGAAGCGGTTGGCGTGGTGGGACGAGTTGCGGCGAAAGGCGCAGGACGAATCAGAGTGATGTTCTCTCTACTGGGAATGGGGGAAATGCGATGAGGAAACTCGCAGTGGTGGTGGCGGCCTCGGCGGCGATCGTTGCCGGCGCGGGGTGTTCGGCGCTCGGTCGCGCGGCGTTCGAGAATCCGGTGGTCAATCTGCGCGACGTAACGGTTGCAGGAGTGGGACTCACCGGGGCGAGCCTGGACGTGGTGCTCAGTGTCTACAACCCGAATCACTATCGGCTCGACGCCACGCGGATGACGTATCGCGTGGCACTCGCAGGCGACAGCGTCACGTTGGCAACCGGCGCGCTCGACAGCAAATTCACGGTGAATGAGAAGGACTCCACCACCGTCCGGATCCCGGTGACGTTCACGTATGCGGGAATTGGCGCCGCGGGACGCAGCCTGATGAATACGGGCGCCGTGGACTATCACGTGCTTGGCGACGTCACGGTTGGGACGCCGGCGGGTAACTTCACAGTGCCGTATACGTCGCGTGGTCGATTCACGACGACGGGCCTCGGCAAGTAATCGCAGTCGGTCGAAAACGAGATATCCAACGAGGATCCTGACATAGCACGAGCACCGATAGTCGTCGCGCCGCCAATCGAGCGGGCGCTCCTCGTCGGCGCGCCGCTCAAGCGGCCTGGCGCCCGCCGCGCGGTCGACGACCACTTGCGGGAATTGACGGACCTCGCCGACACGGCGGGCGCCGTCGTCGTTGCCGAGATGACGCAGCAGATCGACCGGCCGCACCCCGGCACTTACCTGGGGAGCGGCAAGATCGACGAGCTGCGCGAGCGTGTGCTCGAATCCGATGCGTCGCTGGTCATCTTCGACGACGAGCTCTCGCCCAGTCAGGGCAAGAACATCGAGGACGCGATCGGCCGGCGCGTGATGGATCGCGCCGAGCTGATTCTCGACATCTTCGCGACGCGGGCGCGGACGAGCGAAGCCAAGATGCAGGTCGAGCTGGCGCAGCTCGAGTACATGCTGCCGCGGCTCACACGCATGTGGACGCACCTCGAGAAGTTCAGGGGCGGCATCGGCATGCGCGGCCCAGGTGAAACACAGCTCGAGACCGACCGGCGGCTGATCAGCCACCGCATCAAGATTCTTCGCGACCGGCTGCAGGACGTGCAGCGGGGCCGGGCCATTCAACGCCAGGCGCGCCAGAACGAATTCAAGGCGTCGCTCGTCGGCTACACCAACGCCGGCAAGTCGTCTGTCCTGCGCGGGCTGTCCGGCGCGCGCGACGTGCTCGTCGAGGACCGGCTGTTCGCCACGCTCGATCCGCTCACCCGCGACGTCGATCTCGGCGACCACGCGCACGTGCTCCTGACGGACACCGTCGGATTCATTCGCAAGCTGCCGCACCACCTCGTCGCATCGTTCCGCGCCACGCTCGAGGAGACGCGCGAAGCGGATCTGCTGCTCCACGTCATCGATGCCGGCTCGCCTAATTGGGAAGAGCAGCGCGTCGTCGTCGATCAGGTCCTCGACGAGCTCGAGGTGGGCGACCGTCCACGGCTGCTCGTGTTCAACAAGATCGACCTGCTCGATCACGACGAGCTGCTCGCCCTGCAGGAGCGCATCGGCGCGCTCTCGCCAAGCTCGGTCTTCGTGTCCACTGTGACCGAAGACGGTCTCGAGCCGCTCAAGCGCGCGCTCGTGGCGGCAGTTCGCACTCGCCGGCCAGTCGCGAAGATCTGGATGTCCCCCAGTGACGGCAAGCTGCTCGCCGAGATCCACCGCGAGGGCGACGTGCTGGATCAGCGGATGGACGGCGAGCGTCTCCTGATCGAGGCACGCGTCGACGAAGCGCTTGCCGGCCGGCTGCGACGTGCCGGCGCCGAGGTGACGAACGGAAAAGCCCCGCACTGATCGTGCGGGGCTTTTTCGCATGGTCGCGCGGGGACTCGAACCCTGGACCTCCGGTATGTGAGACCGGCGCTCTAACCAGCTGAGCTACGCGACCGAAGCCCGTAAGCTAAGTGCGGCGACAGGCTCGTGGTAGCGGGCCGGTGCGACGCTGATGCGCTCATCAACCGACTGGGCGTTCGGCAATGGGCCCGGCAGGGCTCGAACCTGCGACCGTAGGATTATGAGTCCTCTGCTCTAACCAACTGAGCTACGGGCCCGGAGTTGAACTGCCAATAACTTAGCTACGCGACGGTCGTGCTCGCGAGCGCCATGTTTGCCGTTCGTTCGTCGTTCGGCTCCCCGCCGTGCGTCGAACTCCGACAGAGTTTCCTGAATTTCCCTACGCCGCGCGTCGTGTGATACCCGCACAGTGAGTAGCGGATCGGGCATGTCAGGCATGCCCGGCGGGTCGGCGCAAATGCCGACGCGAGTGTTGGCCTGTGGTCGCCCGATTCATCACGGAGGGGCGTATGCGACCCAGCCTCACTAAACACCTGATACGACGCAGTGTCCGCGTCTCGGTCATCAGCGCAGCAGTCGTTGTCAGCCTTGCCGCGTCACTCGGCTGCAATCAGGACAATGCCCCCTCCACTCCTGCCGCGCCGCAGCGGCAGCCGCGCGTCTATGTAGTGCTCGGCGCCGGGGGCATATCGCTTACGCCGGGTCAGAGCGCCAGTGTCCCATTCACGGTCGAGCGCGACACCTACACTGGGACTATGGGGCTGGTCGTCAGCGGACTGCCGCCTGGCGTGACGGCGGCATTCGATCCACCCTCGCTGCCGCAGAACGCGACGGCTGGCACTCTCCAACTTTCAGTGGCGACGACGGCCGGCCTCGGCTCGTTTACGCTCCAGGTGGATGTTGTCGCCGCGGACGTCGGGCGTTGGTGGACGTGGCTCGGGCTCATGATTGCCGATAGGCCATCGCTCACGCTACGAGGCCCTGGACTCGACGACGACGCGTACGTCGTTCAGGGTAACACAGACCAGTGGGTGTGCACCATCGACATCATTCGCGGTGGCGGGTTCACCGGCGCCGTGCAGCTCACCGTCGAGGGTCTGCCGGCGGGAGTTACGGCGGCGTTTGATCCAGTCCCACTCGCGGCCACTATCGAGATGTGGACGAGCACCCGGATGAAACTCAGCGCCGCCGCCAACGTCCCCGTCGGCAGCACAAACGTGACCATCCACGCACGTGGTGAGGGCGTTCCCGATGCGACGACGACGATGCGCATCTGGGTGTTCCCGCGGGGTTAGTGAGAGCCGTCCGGCTCAGCGGGCGATCAGTCGGTCAAAGACGCGTCGCCGCTAGGCCGGACTCGCGAGCGGGTCGGCAACGTACGCGTCGTACGCGTCGATGACTTCGGCCGGCGACACGGTCGCAGCGCCCAGCTTTCC
>DATISA010000116.1:0-67068 GCA_035469245.1 Gemmatimonadaceae bacterium | reverse complement strand
TGCGACGGTCGAGCTGAGCATGGGATACGCCGGGGCCGCCCTCGACACGCTCATCATCGGTGACGTCACGGGCCTGGAGCCGACGTTCAGCGTTGGCGGTCCGCCGACACTCGTCGTACGCGGGTACGACAGGCGGAATCGTTTGAACGGCGTGCGCCGCTTTTTGCCCCACCCCAAGGGCAAGGACTCCGACATTGCCCGTAAGGTCTGCCGGAATCTCGTCGACATCGAGCCGACCGACAGCCGGGTGGCGCACGATGGCATCGTGCAAAATCAGCAAACCGATTTGGAGTTTCTGATCGATCGCGCGAGCAAGATCGGGTACGAGCTCGTGATGGCCGGCACGAAGCTGTTGTTCCGACCGATCGCGAACAAGCAACCGGCGGTCGCCACGCTGACGTTGAACGACGACCTTCTCGAGTTCCGTCCGCGCATGTCACTGCAACCAGTCACCGAAGTCGTGGCGGTGGCCTGGGACCCGAAGCAGAAGTCGCCGATCACCGCGTCCGCCAACGCCGACAGTATCGCGGCGATGGATGACAAGAAACTCGGCGCGAAAGTCGCGGCCGGCGTCATCGGCGGCGCCGTCGAGAGGCTGGCGGGCACCCCGGTCGCGAGCCAGGCCGAGGCGAATCAGCTCGCGGTCGGCAAGCTGAATAGCGCCGCGTTGAAGTACATCACGGGCGACGGTACGGCGCGCGGGCGGACCGACCTGCGCGCCGGAACCGTCATCGAGCTCAAAGGGCTCGGTAGAACGTTCGACGGAAGCTACTACATCAAGTCCGCCGTCCATCGGTACTCGCCGCGCGCGGGATACCTCACCGACTTTCGAGTCGCGCGGAACGCGTCATGAGCCGCGACCTCGCGCAACTCATCGCCGAGCGTGTGCCCGGGCACCGCCACAGCCTCGGCGCCGGTGTCGTCATCGGGATCGTGACGAACAACAACGACGACGAAGGGTTGTCGCGCGTGCGGGTACGCTTTCCCTGGCTCGACGACACGAACGAGACGTTCTGGGCTCGCGTCGTCTCACCGATGGCTGGCCCCGGCCGCGGCGTCTACTTCCTTCCCGAAGTGGACGACGAGGTGCTGGTGGCCTTCGAGCACGGAGACTTGCGCTTCCCCTACGTGCTCGGCGGACTGTGGAACGGTGTCGACAAACCGCCCGTCGAAAACGGTAGCGGCAACCATCTCCGCGTCATCAAGTCGCGAAGCGGGCATGTCATCAAGCTGAACGACGAGCACGGTAAGGAAACGCTCGAGATCGTGGACGCCAGCGGGAAGAACAGCATCGTCGTCGACACGGCCACGAACGCCATCACCATCACCGCCGAGAAGGACATCACACTCGCGGCGCCGAAGGGCACGATCAGCATCAGCGCGCAAACCGTCGAGATCGCGGCCTCCAAGGGCGGTGCGTTCACGGCGGGCGCCGACATGACCATGCACGCCGACGGCGATCTGACCGTAAATGGAAAAACGGTCAACATCAACTGATGCCAAACGGGCCGATGATTAGAGGATACACATAATGGGACGCCCCGCGGCGAAGAAGGACGATCGCATCACTGCGGACGACAACCACCTGATACGTGAACAGGTCGGCAGCGTGGTGACACAAAAGCCCCTGAATCTCCACTTCAACGGGTTCATCGACGGCGGCCTGAGCTCGAACGTGATGATCAATGGCAAGCCGGCGGCAAGGATGCACAGCACGGCCACCAACAACCCGAAGCACGAATTGCAGCTGCTGCCCAACCAGTCGTTCGTAGCGCCGCCGTCGAATCAGGGAACGATCACAGATGGAAGCGGGTCGGTGCGAATCAACGGGCAACCGGCGGCTCGCGATGGCGATCCCGCCGAGACGTGCCACGACCTGCCGGGCGCGGCGGGCAAGGTGGTCGTCGCTGGCAACGCGTCGGTCCGGATCGGCTGAGGAGAAGACGCGATGTCCAAACCGTTTCTCGGCGTCGGCACCCGATTCCCCTTGGCGCTCGACGGGCAGACTGGCCAGCTCGCACGCGCCGAGTACGAGGAGAGCGTGCGCCAGTCGATCCTCGTGATACTCGGCACCGCGAAAGGCGAGCGCGTCATGCGGCCGGAGTTTGGCTGTGGCATTCACGATCTGGTCTTCGCGAACGCGAGCGCCGCGACGATCGGACGCATCGTTCACGAGGTTGACGAGGCGCTCCTTCGGCTCGAGCCGCGAATCGAGGTGCTCCAGGTGGACGCGCGTCCCGGCGACACGACCAACGTGCTGTTGATCGAGATCGAGTACCAGGTCCGCGCCACCAACACGGCCTTCAACCTCGTCTACCCGTTCTACCTCCAGCAGGGCGTTGGCGCATGAGTAGCACCGCACCACTGGTCGATAAACGCAGCAGCGCGGATCTGCACGCGGAGCTTACAGCAGGACTGGCGCAAAACGTCGTGGGCTGGGCTCCCGGCGGAGACCAGGCCAGCGCCGCGCTGATCGGCATACTGTCGCGGTTCGGCGAGCTGGTGATCGAGCGGTTGAACCAGGCGCCGGACAAGAACTTTCTTGCGTTTCTCGATCTACTGGGCACGACACCGCTCCCGCCGGTAGCGGCGCGCGTCCCGCTCACGTTCACGGTGGTGTCGGGGAGCACAACCGACGCCGTGGTGCCCCCGGGGACCCAGGTCGCGGCACCGCCGGCCGAAGGTGAGAACGCGCCAGTCGTCTTCGAGACGGAGCGCGAGTTCACCGCGGTCGCGGCTACGCTCGCGGCGCTCGTCGCCGTCGACGCCGAGCGTGATCTCCTCGCGGACCAGTCGGCGTTGCTCGCCGGCCCCGTGTCCGACGGCGTGCGCGTGTTCGCCGGCAATCATGTGAACGAGCACGCGCTCTATCTCGCGCACGACACCGTGCTGGCCAACGCGAAGATCGCGGCGCTGACGATCGCGTTCGACATGACTGTCGACAGCCCGGTGGCGTCTGACCACCGTGCACTTCAGTGGGAGGTGTGGGATGGCGTGAACGGCATTCCGCTCACTCCATCCACGGACACCACGCAAAGCCTGAGCGTGAGCGGAGCGGTGAGCTTCACGAATCTGGCCGAGGTTGCGGCGGAGTCGGTGAACGGTGTACCGGGACGCTGGCTCCGCTGTCGGCTGCTCACGCCGGTCACCCCCGGCGACTCACCGGCGCAGGGTATGGTACGAGCGTCGCAGCTTCCGCTGCTGGCAGACGTGAGCCTGAGCGCGGTCCTCGGCCAGACCGGTCTCACGCCTGACGCGGCGTTCGCGAACAGCCAATCGGTCGACGTCACCCGTGCTTTCCTCCCCTTTGGCGACAGGCCAAAGATTGGCGACGTGTTCTACCTTGGCTCGCGCCAAGCCTTGGGAAAGCCCGCTGGCGCAATCACAATCGATATTGCGCTCGTCAACCCGGTTCCCGACAACGACACTTCGGGCGTGCCGTCGAGCGATCTCGAGCTCAAATGGGAAGTGTGGGACGGCTCGGCCTGGGCATTGCTCGGCGCGACGTCTCCGAAGGGCGCGAGCGCTGGTGGAACGCTGGCGGACACTGACAAGGCCTTCACGAAGTCGGGCACGATCGAGTTCACGCTCCCCGGTGCGCTCGCGCCAACGAGGGTGAACGGCGTCGAGAGCAATTGGGTGCGCGTGCAAATCGTATCGGGCAACTACGGCGCGGAAGCGACCTACGTGCCCGACCCCGATCACGCGGGTCAGTTCAAGTTCGTTCCCGCGACGTTGCGTCCGCCGCTGGTCGCGTCGCTCACGATGTCGTACGACGTCATCACCGCGCCGGCGGCGCCCGATTCGCTCGTCGCCTTCAACAATGACCAATTCGAGAGTTTGCAGGGCGCTCTGAGCGCACGTCGAGCGGCGCCGTTCGCCGGTCTGCCGTCGCAGCCACCGGCGTTGTATGCGGCGTTCACACTTCCGCCCACGCGCAAGAGTTTCCCCAACCGGCCGGTCAGCGTGTACCACGGAGTCCGGCTTCCGCCGTACGGCGAAGCGGTGGTGCCCCTCTCACCCGAATTCAGCATCCAGGGTGCCGTCGCGGGCGCCAAGGTCGTGCATCGATTCACGTTGACCAACAGCACCAGTGACTTGGTCGATTGCGACCTCACTGTGCAGGGCGGGGCATGGGCGAGCTCGGTCGACGCATCGCACCTGCAGCTGCCGGCTTTGAGCGCCCGGGAAATTCAGATCGCGGTGAGCGTTCCACGCGCCGATCAACTGTCTTCACTGAATGCGGCCGATCGCGGATTTCTCAACGTCAGGCTGTCATCGGATTCGGTGGTGCACTCCGTCGGCTTCGAGACGCGAGTGGGCGACGTTGCGCCGCGCCGGCGCGAACTCGGTTTGGAATACTGGAATGGCAACGCGTGGGCGCGGCTCGTCGCGACCGACGGCACCAACCTGCTCGAGCGTCCCGGCGTGATCGAGTTTCTGGGGCCGGCGGACTTTGCGCCGAGTACGCAATTCGGCGTGAGCGGCTATTGGACGCGCACCTTGCTGGAGCCCGGCGACACGCCGCCGGTTCAGCTGCGCACGCTGCTGCTCAACACGACCTTCGCGACAAATACGATCACGCTGCGCAACGAAGTATTCGGATCCAGTGACGCGTCGGCGAACGAGACGTTCCGGACCACGCGGCGCCCGGTGCTACGCGGTCCGCAACTCGAGGTTCGCGAACCCGGACCGCCGTCAGCCGCGGAACTCGCTGAGCTGACGGCACCGGGCGTGAGCGCGATTACTCCGGCCGCCGGCTCGACCAGCGAAGTGTGGGTGCGGTGGATCCAGGTCGCGGACTTTCACGGCTCGGGTCCGCGCGACCGACACTACGTGCTCGACCACATCTCCGGCGACGTGCGGTTCGGCGACGGAGTGCAGGGGCGCATCCCGCCGCGCGGAATCGGCAACATCCGCATGGCGCGATACCAGACTGGTGGCGGGGCATCCGGAAACCGTGCTGCGGGCGCGATCGTGCAATTGCACGACACCGTTCCGTACATCGACCGAGTCACGAACGTCGAGCCGGCGGACGGCGGAGTGCCCGCGGAGTCCAACGCCTCGCTCGTCACGCGCGGCCCGCGAGCGCTGCGCCATGGCGGTCGCGCGGTGGCGCTCGAGGACTACGAGGATCTCGCCCGATCGACGTCGCCCGAAGTGGCGCGGGCCAAGACCGTCCCCGTGCGTCACCTGCGCGACGATCCGCTCGGCAACACCGCGGTTGCAGGCGCGGTGAGCGTGATCATCGTGCCGCAGTCCTCCGACGCGAAGCCGCTTCCCTCGGCGGGCCTCATGGCGCAGGTCGAGGATCATCTCCGCACGGTCGCCACGCCCACGGCATCGATTGCCGTCGTCGGTCCACTCTACGTGCGAGTCGACGTCACCGTCGAGATCGCGCTCGCCACGCTCGACGGAGCGCGCGCGGTCGAGGACGCCCTGCGCGCGGCACTGCGGACCTTTCTGCACCCTCTGACCGGCGGCCGTCAGGGCGCCGGCTGGGATTTCGGGCGACGGCCGTTTCTGTCGGACCTCTACGCCGTTGTGTCCGACGTTCGCGGAGTCGACCACGTTCGACAACTGAGCGCCGCACAGGTCGAAGATGTCCCGGGCGCAATGAACACCGGGCGTTTCCTGGTCTACTCCGGCGAGCATCAGATCACACTCACCTTCGTGGGCGCGGAGTAGCACATGCCGATCACGCTGCCGAATCTCGACGATCGACGCTACGCCGACCTGGTGGAGGAAGCGCGAGGTCTGCTGGTCGCCAACGCTCCTGATCTGACGAATCACAATCCGTCCGATCCGGTCATCACGATCGTGGAGCTGTTCGCGTATTTCACCGAGGTCCTGTTGTTCCGCGTGAACAACGTGACCGAGGCGCACCGTGTGAAGTTCCTGCGCCTGCTGAACGGTCCCGATTGGATCGCGCCGGCGTCACGCGCCGAGCTCGACGCCGAGGTGCGTCGCTCGGTGCTGCAGTTGCGAACGCCCGATCGCGCTGTCACGGCGGCGGACTATGTGTCGCTCGCTATCGCCGCAGACCCGGTATCGGTTTCACGTGCTCACTGTGTACCAGAGCGCAACCTGGACCTTGCCGACCGCACGCAGCGGCTGCAGGCGAGACCCGGGCACGTGAGCGTGGTGGTCGTGTCGTCGCCGGCGGCCGATGCCGGCGCGGCGAAAGCCACCGTGGCCGCGGCCCTCGAACCGCGACGGCTGCTGACGACCCGTCTGCACGTCGTCGCGCCGCGGCAAGTGCCGGTTCAGGTTCGCGCGACGTTGCGGCTACTGCCGGACTGGAAAGCCGATCAGGTCAAGCAGCCAGCCGTCGACGCGCTCGCGCGATTTCTCGACCCAATCGTCGGCCGCGATGGAACCGGCTGGCCGCTCGGACGCAACGTGTACGTCTCGGAGATCTATCGGCTGCTCGACACACTGCCCGGTGTCGACTTCGTGCGTCGTACCGTCGCGCCGGATCCCGCTGACCCGAGCAGGTCGATCGAGCTCGACGAGCTCGGGACGAGGGGCGAATTCGCGGACCGCGTGCTGCGCAATGGCGCGGGCGACGTGGTTAGCATCGCGCTCGATCCGGACGAGCTCGTCGACTTCCAGCCGACTCCGGTGAGGGACAACGCCGGACACGTCATCGACGTCGATGCGGACATCGTCATCGAGCTTCCGCCCCCGACTGTTTGAGCGAGTGCGCGCAGAAATGACTCCGATCGTGAATTCCGGCGCGGCGCAGTCCGCACAACGCCTGCCAGGATATCTGCCGGCGATCTACCGCGAGGACGGCTTCCTCGGACAGTACCTGTGGGCGTTCGAGCAGGTGTTGCTCGGCCTCGAGCAGCAGATTGGCGACCTCGCCAGGGTCTTCGATCCCATGGAGGCGCGCGAGGATTTCCTCCCGTGGTTGTCGTCGTGGGTCGCGTTCACACTGCGGTCCGATCTCGAGACCTCACAGCAGCGGGCATTCCTCGCGCGCATCATTCCCCTCTATCGACGCCGCGGCACGAAGAAGAACCTTCAGGATCTCCTGTCGATCTTCACGACCGGCGTGCCGAGCATCGTCGAGCCAGACGACGCGGGCCCACCGCACCACTTCGGCATCACGCTGCGGTTGCAGGATGCCGCGCCCGACATCCTGCAGCGCCAGATCGCGATCGCGCATGCACTGATCGATCTCGAGAAGCCGGCGCACACGACGTACGAGCTCGATCTCTCGTTCCCGACGATGCAGATCGGCGTCACCTCGCACATCGGCGTCGACACGCTGCTCGGCACGATCGACATCGACCCCGCGAACGCCAGCGCCAGCCCGGCCCTGGCCACTCCGGCCACGCTGGCCGCGGCACGCACGAAGCCAAAGAAGGCCGCCACGCGCAAACGTGCCGCGCACGAAAGGCCGACGCAGGAACACGGCGCGCGCAAATCGCGCCGGCGAAAGCGTGACACCGACTGATCTCGTCCCACGATAGAGGCATTCAGAAGTTTCTCATGACCGATGTCAAACGACCCAACTATTTCACGTCGCAGTTCCTGGTCGCCCAGGACCTGAACGACGAGCAGGCGTATCACCTTGGCTTCCGTCAGCGACACCAGCGCACGATGCACGCGACCGGTATCACCGAGGGCCTGGACGTCGCGCTGGTGGGCGGAACGCAGGTCCAGGTGAGTGCCGGCTCGGCGGTCGACCGGGAGGGGCGCGATATCGTGCTCGCCCCCGACCGGACGTACACACTCGTGTCCGGCGGTGTTGGCGACGACGTGTACCTGACCGTCTCGTATCACGAAGATCTCGACCCGGCGGACGAATACACCCAGACGGGGCTGGGGCAATTCACGCGCATCACGGAGCGACCGCTCCTGCAGGACACGCTCGTCGTACCGCCGGCGGACGGTTCAGTGATCGTGCTGGCGCGAATTCGCCTGAACGGCCGCGGCGCGATCGAGTCGAATGCCTCGATCGACACCAGCGTCCGCAGTCTCGCAACGGCAACCATCGCGCGCGGGGCCGTCGCTGACATTGAGCTCGCCGATGGCGCGGTGACGCTGAGCAAGTTGGCGTCCGAGGTGCAACCGCTCGCCATGCAAGGCGCCGACGCGATCAAAGTCGACACTGACAACGTTGCGCGGCGGATCACGATCGGTGAGACGCACGCTGCGCGCACCGACAACCCGCACGCCACGACGGCGGCGCAGATCGACGCACGGGGCGGTGCGAATCGCCTCGTCGCCCAGATCAATTCTGGCGCGGCACTGATCGCACGTCCACGCATCGAAAGCGCCGTCGTGACCGGCGTCGTGACGTTCGAGCAGGTTCCCGTCTTCAACAGCGAGATCTTCAGCGACATCATCGATCCCGGTGCCGGTCCCGGGCCGCTCGACGTGTCGTTTGCCATCGACGACATACCCGCGATCGGATCGACCACCGCGGCCGACCAGGGTTTTGGACGCGAGACCATACTCCGCAGCGAGACCGACGAAGCCACCGGCCGCTTTAGAATCTTTGCCACCCGCGGATCCGGTTCCGCGGCGGGTCCGGTGAAAGTCCGATGGTTCGCGACCAGGCCGGCGCCCGGACCGAATGCGATCGTCGACATCACGGTGACCGTTTCGCCCGGCACCGTGACTCTCCACGACAGCACGCCACAGGTCTTTACGGCCACAGTCAACTCGGCCGACGTGGCCGTCGGCTGGAGCCTGGCCGAGCCGGACGCGGGAACGCTGTCGAATGTCGCGCCGACGTCGGTGACGTACACACCGCCGGCTGCCTCGGGGACGTATCACGTCGTCGCAACAAGTCATCTCGATCCGACGAAGACCGGATCTGCGGAGGTCAAGCTCAATCTCGAGGTAGTCGACAGTCCCCCAGCCGTGCCCGATAGCGCTTAGAAGTGAATCGGCACGATCGCCGCGACCCCGCGGGCGGGGCATCAAGCTGGACCCGAGACTTCACGAACATCGCGACTTGCACGACCACGCCCATATAAGGATAGAGAAGAGTTCATGGCCGACATCAAGCGACTCAACTACTTCACCTCGCAGTTCCTGGTGGAGAAGGATTTCGACGACGAGCAGGCCTATCACCTGGCGTCGCGCCGCCGGCACAACCGGACCTTCCACACGAGCGGAGTCGCCGAGGGCCTCGATGTCACGCTGGTCAGCGGCAGGCAGGTTCGAGTTGGCGCCGGCTCGGCCGTGGACAAGGACGGACAGGAGACCGTGCTGCTCGATCCGGTAACGTACACGATCGTCTCCGGCGCCGCGGGGCAGGACGTGTTCCTCACCATCGCGTATCACGAAGACCAGGATCCAGCCGACAAGGATGTGCAGGGGCTGGGGCAATTCACGCGCACTACGGAGCGTCCATCGCTGCAGGACGGAACGGCGGTACCGCCGACAGACGGCTCGGTCGTCCTCCTCGCGCGCATCCACCTGAGCAGCGCGACCCAGATCGGCTCCGTCGATACGACGGTCCGGACGTCGGTCAGCGCGAGACTCGCGCCAAAGACCATCGGCACGGCCCAACTCGCCGACGGCGCCGTGTCGCTGAGCAAGCTGGCGCCGGATGTACAGCCGCTGAGCGTGCAAGCCACGGCGCCAATCACGGTCACCACCGACGGCGCGGCCAGGCGAATCACCATCGGGGAGACGCACTCGGCGCGCACCGACAACCCGCACGCGACGACGGCGGCGCAGATCGATTCGCAGGGCGGCGCGAATCAGCTGGTCAAGCAGATCAACGCTGGAACCGGAGTGATCGCACGCACGCGAGTGGAGAGCGCGATCGTGAGCGGCGTGGTCACGTTCCAGCAGGTGCCGTTCGCCAGCAATGAGATCTTCAGCGACGAGATCGACCCGGGGTTTGGGCCGGGGCCGCTGAACATCGAGTTCTCGCTCGAGGACGTTCCGAAATCCGGTACGGCCTTGAGCGCCGATCTCACTTATGTACGTACGATCATGTTCCGCAGTGTGCTCGATCGAACGACCGGCCGCTTTCGCGTGTTCGCGGCCCGCCTGGCGTCCGGCACGGGGACCGAGGTGGTGAAGGTTCGCTGGTTCGCATCCAGGCCGACTGCGGGGCCGGATGCCAGCGTCGCGATCAGCGTGGCCGTGTCACCGGCGACGGCGACGGTGATCAGCAAGACGACCCAGGATTTCAAGGCGACGGTCAACAACACCAACAACGGCAACGTGACGTGGAAGCTCCAGGAGGGCGCTGGCGGTGGCAGCCTCTCGAACGTCACCGCCACGTCCGTCACGTATTCGCCGCCCAGTCTCTCCGGGAAGTATCACCTCGTCGCGACCAGCGCGCTCGACAACTCGAAAACAGCAACGGTCGAGATCACCGTGAATGCCGACCTCACGGTGACGCTCAATCAGACCAGTGCGACCGTGCTCCGTGGCGGAAGCCTCGCGCTGAACGCGACCGTGATCAACACCGACAACAAAGGAGTGACGTGGAAGATCCAGGAGGGTTCCACCGGTGGCGCTCTGTCGTCGACTACTGCTGCGAGCATCACGTACACGGCGCCGCTCCCCGCCGGGCAGTATCACGTGACGGCCACGAGTGTTGTCGACGCGAACAGGTTCGCCACGTGCACAGTCACCGTTCCCGCCGTGACCATCAACCTCAACCAGACGAGCGGCACCGTCCTCCGCGGAGAGTCGCTCGCCCTGAGCGCTACGGTCGGTAACGCCACCGACACGAGCGTGTCGTGGAGCATTTCCGAAGGCAGCCCGACTGGCGGCACCCTCTCGGCGGTCACGGGGAACAACATCACGTACACGGCGCCGCTCTCGCCCGGGCAGTATCACGTGGTTGCGAGGAGCAACGCCGATCAATCGAAGACGCAGACCTGCACGATCACCGTTCCGCCGGTGACCATCGACGTCACGACCGACAGGTCCATCATCGCGCCCAATACAACGACCACGGTGCGCGCCACTATTACCGGAGCGAGCGACGTTCGGGCGACCTGGCGGGTAGACCCGAGCTCCAGCGGCGGTGTGGTGGGGCCGAGCACCGGAGCCAGCACGTCATTCGGCTCGACGGCGCAAGGAACATTCACCGTGACCGGGACATCGGTGGCCGATCCCACGAAGTCGGACTCCGTATCCATCGACGTCGAGACCTTTGATAACCGATAGCGATCGGTCGGGCGGCTCGATCGAGCACCAGGCGCCAGCCGCTTGAGGCGTACCACAGAGTGACCGCGACGAAAGCATCCGCCACGCCGTCGACGAGCGATCGCGTACAAGCCGCGTCGGCGTCACCCGCCTCCCCCCAGTCCATTGGTCTGGGGCAGCAGCTGGGCAATCTGAACTTGCTCATGCTGCTGCGGGCGAGAGCACTGCAGGCCAAACTGTCGGTCAGTGATCCACGCGACGTCTTCGAGCAGGAGGCGGACCGCGTCGCCGAGCAGGTGCTGCGCATGCCCGACCGCGAGACGCGCATCGAGTCGCGGGCCACGCCGGTCGTCCAGCGCGTCGAATCCTCGGCGGCCGACGTCCCGGCGGTCGATCCGGCCACCGAGCACGCGATCCATTCCCTCTCCGGGCGCGGCAGCGCGCTGCCCGACACGGTCCGCTCGTACATGGAACCGCGATTCGCGGCGGACTTCAGCGGCGTACGCGTGCACGACGACGCACACGCTCACGAGCTCGCGCGTTCGGTGAACGCGCAGGCGTTCACCATTGGCGCAAACGTCGTCTTTGGCGCCGGGCGTTACTCGCCTCATACGGAAGGCGGCAAGCGGCTTCTCGCGCACGAGCTCACGCACGTCGTGCAGCAGTCGTCGGCGACGCGGCTCGATCCGGGCTCGCACGCCGTTGGCCAGACTTCGAGTGTCGTGCAACGAGCGGTCGATTCGGACGCAAGTCCCGGCGCGCCCGTGTCTGCGCCCTCGTCGCTCACGCTTCCGCCCCAGTTCCAGGACTTCATCGAAAAAAAGAACGGTCCGACCCTCGACGAGCTGGCCACCGGTTACGTCGACGTCAAAGCGCTGAGCGCCAGCGCCCTCAAGGACGCAATTCCCGAGATCGAGCAGTACCTGGCGCGGCAGAGAACGTCGTCCTTCAAGGGAGTCCGCCTCGAGAAAGTGCTCGATTCGCTGTACCGAAGAGCGGGTGAGCTCAACCTGCAGATCGCCAAGGCGGAACGTGCCGGACTGCGGGGCGGCGGCCGTGGCAAAGCCAAGGTCCCGCATCCCGATCGCCTTCCGCGAGTTCTCGCCCAGAAGGCGAGCGTCGCGTACTCGAGCCCGGGCGAGGCGCGCGCCGAGTACGACCTCGTCATGCAATGGCTCGCGCTCCCCGATCTCGAGCGCAGGGACCGGCGTGTACTCAACCTGGAGCGCGCCAATCTCGAGTGGATCCTCGACTCGGACCAGCAGCGCGTCGCAACCGAGCGGCATGCTGCTCGTGTGCGCGCTGCACTCGCGGTGAAAAGCGATGGCAATGCCGCCGCCACGCTGCTGTCGCTTGCGCGCACGATCGAGAGCATCCGGAAGGATCCCGAGGACGACCGTATCTACTGGCTCTACTACCAGGGCGAAGCCCTGGGGTTGTCCGCCGAGCAGACGGTCGGTCTCCGCGCGAAGCTGTCGTCACAGCTGGACAACGCGGCCACGCAGATCTTCGATGGCGCCGCCGCCGAGCTCCGGCGGCGCGACGAGCGAGCCAGGAGAAACGAGGATCATTGGCTTCGCGCCAGGGTCGCGGAGATCTTCGAGGGCCACGCCTGGGATCCGATCCACGATCCAATCCTCGAGAACCAGCAGCGAGTCCCGCGCATATGGGAAGACATCAAGACGCTGCGTCGACTCGTCGGTGAAGGGCGCCTGGCCGATGCGGCGTCTCTCCTGCCGGAGATCGAGACTCTCTATAAGCAAATCAGAAAGGCCGTCGACGATTTCGTGCACGGCTACGAGGAAGGCGAAGCGAGGGCCATCACCACGCTCGAGATCACCGCCGCGGTGGCGGCGGCCGTCGCGGTCGGCCTCGCGGCGGCCGCGCTGGCACCCATGGTCGCGGGCTATGTCGGCGGCGTGGTGGGCGCCGAAGGCCTTGGTTTGACCGGCATCACCGGCGCGGTGGTGACGACGGCCGGATCTGCCGTTGGCACGGGACTGCTCGTCGGAGGAGGCGCGGCCGTCGTGCGAGGCGGCGTGGGATTCGGGGTGTCGCTCGCAATGGGCGGCTCGCTTGATGATGCCTGGAAGGTGACCAAGGAGCAGGCGGCCCAGGGCTTCTACGAGGGACTGCTCGCCGGTGCCGGCGGTGGCGCGGGAGCCGCGCTCGGCCGGGCAGTCGGAGTCGGCACCAGCCTTGGGTTCCAGGCTGCACGGCGCGCGGGAAGCGAGGCGATCGTGAACGGAACGATCACCATCGCCGACAAGCTCGCTCATGGCAAAACTCTCAAGGAGGCGATCGAGGCGGGAACTCATGCCGCGCTGCTCAGCGTCCCGGGTTCGCTCGTCGGAAGCGGGAATCTGCGGCGGCTGATCGCTGGTACGATGGCATCCGCTGGCAATGCATACGTCAGCGCGAGGTTGGACGACGTGCCCCCGGAGCTCGCGCTCCAACAGGCGGCCGTCGCCGTCGCTACGCATCTGGCGGTCTCACGCCTCAACCACGTTGGCGGCGAGGACGTCGCCAAGTCGGCGAAGGCAGCACGGCCCGCAACCAAAGAAGCACGGCCGGTCGAAGTGGAAGCTGCCGACGCCAACGCCGATCGCGGACGGTCGCCAGCGGCGAAGAAGCCACTCATCCTCGCCGAGCGCGAATTGCAGCATTTCGCAGCCGAGGTGTTGCGTCGGCCCGTGAAGGACTTCGAAGGGAAAGCCCATTTCTACGAGACGCAGGAGGCGTACGAGACCGCGTACCGGCGCAAGCACCCCAACTCGGATCCGCCGCGTGGCTACTTCGAGCCGAGCACGGGCGAGCTACACGTCTCGCCGCTCACCGACGTCAACACGGCGATCCACGAGGCGATGCACAGCATTCGCCAGGATGTGAACCAGTGGGGCCGGCGCTACGTCGGTGCGTTCCTCGATGAAGGCGTGACCGACGCGGTCGTACGTGGCCGCCCGGGTGGCGGCATCGAGCGCAGCGGATACCAGAAGAACATCGCGTTCTATCATTTGCTCGAGCGAACGCTGGGTTCGGACGTCGTGAAGATCGCCATCCTCCACGGCGAGTACGGAGCGCTACGCGCGCGAGTCCGGCAGCTCTTTGGCGGAAGCGAAGCGCGGACGTTCGAGTTCTTCAGCCGGCTGCGCAGCATCGGCCCCAAGGTCGAGAACCCGGCGGCGCTCGACGAGGCGGTGGCGATGTTGGAGACGGCGAGCGGCAGGCCCGCGTGGCAGCTGTCCCGAACGACCGCTCCGCCTCCACCGGCGTCGAATTCCTCCAACGCGCGAATCGAACGGGCCGGCCCGTTCAGCTTCCTGGGCATGACTCAGATGCGGGGCGATGTCATGTATCGGAGGGTCGGCGCGCTGGTTCGCAGCGGCGGCCCGATCTCTGATGCCGACATGCGCCCGTTTCTGGAGCACATGGTCGCCGACGCAAAGGCCGCGGGTGCCACGCGACTGCGGCTCTTTCCCGAATTAGGCGACAAGCCCGAAGTCGCGGAGCTCGGGCTTCTCGCCGAGGCCGTTGGCGGGACCGCAGAGAGTGTCGGAACGATCTTCAAGGTCGAGATTCCGCTGGACACCGTCGAGCGCAACGTAGGCCGGATCGAAGCAGCGCCCCGACCCAACGCGTCACCATCGCGCGGAAGCGTCGAAGCGAGTGAAACGGACGAGCCGAGCGACGGCACGGTTGCGGAAGCCATCGATCCCGCGACAGAACCAACCGCGCCCCAAGCCTCGTCGCTCAGCCGCAACGTCCGGATCGGGAACTACATCATCGACGGCACGAGAAAGGTGGTCGAGGGCAAGCACCTGAAGAACGGCAAAGTGGTCTCGTGGAAGATGTGGGGTTTCTACCACGAGAGCGGTGCGCCGCCAAAAACGCTCAAGGATCTGCATGGTGTCATCGACGCCATGTTCGCCGACGCCGAGGCGGCGGGCGCCAAGTGGTTGAGGATCTACGCGACCAAGGTAAGGGACAAGCACGTTCTCAAGATCGACCGGCTTGCGAGGCGGCTGGGCGGCGCCGCGCACCCGATCAGTGAGGACAGCAGCGTCATGATCGTTCCGGTGCGCGGGCGGAACGACCCGGGAAAGGGAGGAGCACCAACGCCCGTGACTGGGCCGGCGGAAGCGCCAGCGCCGACAACCGCTGCGACGCAGGACAGCGCCGTACCCGAACCGTTGTCCGACGCAACGCGCGATACGCAACCGATTCCGACGGTGCCTGGCGCAGCGCAGCCATCGCCCTGGTCGCCTGAGGCTCTGTATCAGGTGCTCGAGCAGGGCGTCGACACCTCGCTCTCGCAGGCGTCGACCGCGGAGCAGGCGAACACGGTCGCGAGCGTGCCACGGGCCGGCGTGTTCTCGAGCGGACCGACAACATCACTCGATTCGTACCGTGGTCCGTACCAGGATGCCCTGTCCGTGGCCTTCGGCCGCGAAGTCGGATTGTGGTATTCCATGCGCAGCAGGGAGTACGCCGTCACGATCGGCGATCGCGGCGGCGTCGCGTCTCCCGACCAGGTCGTCCCGAACGAATGGCACGCGCCGGTTCATTATCATCACATCAACCGCGACAACCCGCTGAGATTCCGACTTCCGTCTCCTCCCGACGCCGCTGCCGCGCATCGGTTCTGGCGCCAGTGGAGACGCGTCCTGCCGAACCAGACTCTCCGCGAGTTCGTCGAATACAACCATCCCGCGAAAGGCCGCGGGCGCACCGAGCTCCGCATCGAGCCGACCGCCGACGACAGCGGACAAATCGTCGTGCGCATCCATCGAGACGGCAAGCCTCCACAAACGCTCGGACCATTCGCGGATGTCCAGGCATTCAGGGAGTACTGGGAGTCGCGCACCATCTTTGATGGAAGTCCGACACTGGATGAACGCACGCCCCTCCCGATCATCAAGCAGCTCGAGCGTGGATTCGGTCGCGACCTGCCGCATGCGTCGGCGGCCGGCGACATCGCCCGCGTTCGTCCTCCCGGATTTCTCGAGCGGAATCTGGAGCTCTCGACCGGCGCTTTTCGCGTGTATGGCTCCGCGCTGCGCCTGGCCGCTGGACGCGACGTCACCATCTGGCATTCCGCCGAGCGCGGTGAGTACGTGGTGACGATCGGCGACGGCGACAGCATCCCACAGGAGCTACGCGAGGGCGATTGGTTTTCGATCGTCAGACATTCGCCCACGCCCAAGACAGGCGACGTAGTGGAAGCCGCCATGCCGAAGGAAGCGGAGTTCAGGCGACTCGAGGCCAGGTTCGGGCGCGCCACCGACCAGCGCACGCGAGTCCGAGCCTTCGTGGAGTTCGATCACCCCGACGGTGGGCGCGGCAGCATAGAGTACGGCGTTGATCCGATCCTGGATCCCGACAGGCCATACTATGTGCGCGTCCATGGGCCGAAGGGCTCGGCCAAACCCGAGACCTTTGTCGACGTCGCCGAATACCTGAAGCGACGGGGAGGATAGCGCCGGCGAGCTCGCGTCAGATCTGGCTCGACGCGTGTGAAGGGGTCTTGCGCCGCCGCTGGCAGGTCCGATCTTCGAGCACCGCTCGTCGTCGGCAGTCAGATCTCCTCCTTCCAACCCCCCGACCCCACGCCCATGCTGAATCGACGCGCACTCGCCATGGCTTCGCTCGTCGGCACCGTCCTCCAGGTTGCGATGGTCGTCGCCGGACACGCCAACAAGTCCATCGCCGGCCTGTTTGCCATTGGCGGTATGGGCTTCTCGCTCATCGCCGGTGTGCTCTACGTGATGTACGCCCGCGGCAGCGAACCTGCATCGCCCGTGCTCGGCGGCGCCATCGCTGGCGCCGTGTGTGCCCTGATCGGGATCGCCGTGTCGTATCTGCTCGGCGACGTCCCGGTGACGCTGCTCGCGCTCGGCACGCTGAGCTCGGCGGTGACGGGCGCGATCGGCGGACTCGCCGGTCGCCTATTCGTGCGCGCGCCGTCGTCGGCGTAAATCGTAAGGGACGTGACGACGAGTGGGGCGAAATCCCGCCGTCACGCGCATCGGACCAGTCCCACCGGTCGGACGCCGCACTACAGGATTCTGGTAGGCGCGCGCACGAAGCGCCTGCCAACTTGAAAGACGGGCGTGCGTATCCACGTCGAATCCTTTCAAGTGTGGAGATCCAGATGCCATCATCTCGTCGAGTCGTCGTGGTCGCCCTTGGGCTTCTCGCCCTCGCATCCGCGAGTGTCCGTGCGCAGCATCAGTCACCCGTGCATACCGGCGGCTGGATCATCAGCGGAAGCGGCTCGCTCGGGCGATCGCACACTGACGCGAGCGACGCCGACGTCACGCACATCGGAATCCGTCCGACAGCGCTGGTATTTCTGACCAACCGATTCGCGCTGGGCGCGAGTCTGCCTGTCTCCTACTCGCGGCTGAGCAACCCGTCGAGCCACATCTACAGCTACGGCCTCGGTCCCGCCGCGCGATACTATTTTGTCGCGGATACGTCCCGCTGGCTCTCGTTCGTCGCCGCGTCAGTCGAGCCGCAGTGGCAGAAGCAGAGTAGCCAGAACGTCGTGGTGGCCTCGCCAGGCGGTGTTGTGTCGACGGAGACGTTCGATTCGAGCAACCGCCTGCTCACGATCGACGGGTCGCTCGGCCTGACCCGTTTGCTCGCCGAGCACGTGGGCCTCACCGGTGAGCTGTACTACACCCACTCCGAACTGAGTGGCGACGTCAGCCCACGGGAGAGCCTCAAATCCTACGACGTCGGCGCCCGATTCGGACTCACGGTCTTCGTGCACTGAGCTGCCGACACGCCGCGCGACTGAGCATTGAGTCGCGCGGCGTGCTGTAGCCGACTACGGCGCCCGGTGCAACCACACTCCCAGTTCCACCGCGTTCGGCGACCAGCTGCCGATCGAAAACCCCCAGGACGTGCTCTTGAACGGACTGCCCGCGGGCGGAATGACCTCGAGGATGTATCCGCCTGGCGCGACCTTTCCCAGTGAGAAATTGCCGGTCGCGTCCGTTACCGCGCTGGCTACGGTCTGACCCCGGACGTGTGCCGCGGAGTCATCGGGGAGACGAATTGTTACCGACACGCCCGCTACTTTCGAGTAGTTCGCGGAATCCCCGGCCGGTCCGATCCCGTTCACGGTCCCGGTGATGGTTCGAGGCGTCGTCGATCGGGGCCCGCTCGTGTCAGGAGCTGGCCGGCTCGCGCTGTCCGGGCCGTTGGTGATGAAGAGTGGCGTGCGGTTTGGTCCGGTCGGCGACGTATCACTACCGCATGCGACGGCAATCGCTGCACATCCGACAATGAGCAAAGGGAACAGACGCTTGTGAGACATTTGGTGAGGCCTCCGTCGAGGTGAGTCGTACCCCTATCGAGCTATACTCACACAGCGCAGGCCTTGGTCACCGGCGATCGCACTCCGATCCGTCCGAGCCCTCGCGGAATGCGAGCGAGCGCGTAGCATGAGGCCGGTGTAAAATGAATTCACGGTTGAACCGGAGCGAACCGATGCAACTCTCTTCGAGTTCACGGCGGACTTGGGCCGTACCGATTCTGATGGCCGTCGCGACCGGCAGCGCGAATCTGCGGGCGCAGCAGATTGTCGACTCCGCATATGTGCCGCCGCACCTGTCCCGTCCGGCCTACGCTGCCGGGACCGGGCCGGTCGTCGTGATCGACGAGGCGCATCAGAATTTTCATACGATGGGTGCGCGCTACCTGCCATTCGCGCGGTTGCTGCGCGCCGACGGATACGTCGTACGCCCGGGCACCGCGCGCTACGACTCCGCGACGCTCGCCGCCGTGCGAGTGCTCGTGGTTGCCAACGCGCTTCATCCGTCCAACGCGCGCGGCCAGGACTGGCGGCTGCCGGTCCTCGCCGCGTTCGACTCCGCCGAGATCGCGAGCATCGCGCAATGGGTACGAACCGGCGGATCGCTCTGGCTCATCGCCGATCACATGCCATTCGCGGGTGCAGTCGCCGACCTGGCGCGGCCGTTCGGCGTGTACTGGATCAACGGATTCGCGTTTCCCGAGATGAACAGCCCTGGTTCCGGCGGGAGCGGGTTGATTACATACCGACGCTCCGATCGTTCGCTCGCCGACGTTCCAGTCACGAATGGACGAGGCGCCGACGAACGAGTCGATTCGGTGGTGACATTCACCGGATCGGCGTTTCGTCTGGCCGCGGCACGCGCCGATTCCGCGTGGCCCGTCTTCACCTTTCGCGCGGGCACGCGCGTCTGGATGCCGCGCGTCGCATGGCAGTTCGGCGACAGCGTCGCGTCGCTCGCCGGCGATGGCCTGCTGCAGGGCGCACTGCTCGCGTACGGCCGGGGGCGCGTTGCCGCGTTCGGCGAGGCGGCCATGTTCTCGGCCCAGGTGACAGGGCCACAGCGGACTCCCATGGGGATGAACGCGCCGTTTGCACCGCAAAACGCCCAATTCGCCCTCAACGTCGCGCACTGGCTGACTGGCGTCCTACGCTGATGTGAACCAGGCGCCCGGCCCGTGACAACGTGCACGTTCGAGAGTGCGTATGGTGAATCGTTGAAGACGCGCGCCGCATATATGGTAGGACAGACGGGGACTCCCGCGCCTGATGTTTGCCCACGGGCGCGGAAGCCGGCGGGCGTCACTGACATTTCCTGGCCGTCGCCGTAAGGGTTGGCGGGACGCGAACGTGTCCGAGCTGACACGGGCACGCGTGTCCGTTGGAGCTCGTAGCTGTCAGAGGTGTGACGAAGTACGCGTGTCCGCAGGTATACCCGAATAGGCGTATTACGTCCGGTTTCATCTTCACCAGGGGGCTCAGTGCGTCTCGAGACTTGCGCTCGCCGTGCAACGACGCTGCTTCTCGTCATCGCAGCGTCGGCTCGAGGGCAAGCCGTTTCGGGAACGGGCCTGGGCACACTGCTGCAGCGCTCGCCTGAATCAGCGTGGCAACCGGCGTCGGCGCTCTGGCAGTCCGCCCAGATCGATACGCGCTGGACTCGACTCGCCGGCGATGGGCTGCTGCTCGGCAGCGGACGCGGAACTTTGCAGCTTCAGAACCTGGCGCTCGCCGGATCGCTCGCACCGCCGGCGGTTGGAGCATTCCGGTGGTCGACGTTGGCGGAGGTCCACCAGAGCCGCGGGTGGCTTGGTAGCTCACAGAGTGAACGGCGCGTCGAGTCGGCGATCTCGATTGCCGCGCTCGGCGGCGGCATGTGGGTGGGCGGCGGCGCCGAGCAGGGGCGGGAAGTCGACGCCGGCAAGGTCAAACCGCTGCTGCTGTTTGGACTGTGGCGACCGTTCGGTCGTGCGCTCGTCTCGGTGACGAGCTCGACCCGGCGCGCGCGCCTCGTCGAAAACTCGGTTACCACGCGATCGGCGATCGTTACACAGACGTTGTGGGACACCATCGGCGCGAAGTGGGACACGATCAGCGGCACCACGCAGGTGACCGACAGCAGCACGGGTGTCCGTGACCAGCACTGGACGGAAATCGAAGGGCGGTTCAGCTGGGCCTCGAGCCGTATGGCCATCGACGCGCGCTTGGGCATGCGGCCACGTTTCGCCGGAGTAGCTGCCGGCACCTGGGGGCGCGTGACCACGACGGTCGCGGTCGCACCCCGGCTTGCGCTGGTCGCGGCCGCCGGCAACGAGTCCGCGTTCGCGTCGGCGGCAAGCATGCGGTCGCCGTTCGTGAGCTTCGCGCTCCGTGTCGCGCCGGCGTCACTCTCGCGACCGCGGCCGTCTCCGCACGTGCGGCCGGCGGCGAACTCGTTCCGCATGGAGCCGGCGGATTCCGGCCGATACCGCGTCACCATACACGCCACCAGCGCGCGCACGGTCGAGTTGTCCGGCGACTTTGGTGGATGGCGACCGGTCGCGCTCGAGCAGGTCTCCTCCGACGTGTGGGAGGCGACGCTGCCACTCGCGCCAGGGACCTATCACGTCAACATGCGCGTGAACGGCGACCGCTGGGTCGCGCCGCCGGGACTTCCGGTTGCCGAGGATGAATTCAACGGCACGGTGGGGCTCCTGATCGTCCGTTGAGCGCTCCGGCGTCCGCATGACTCGTCCGGTGACGCTGCGCGCCGTCCAAGGGTATCACTCACCAGAGATGACCGATGCCGCGTGCGTGCAGGCGGCGTTGGCCGGCGACGGCGCCGCGTTTGCGATGCTCGTCGACCGCCATTCACCCGCCTGCCTGCGATTTGCGCGTCGGATGTTGGGCAGTCGCGAGGACGCGGAGGATGCGGCGCAGGAAGCGTTCGTGCGGGCGCACCGTGCGCTCGCCCGGTACGATGGACGCACGAGTTTCCGTACGTGGTTGATGAGCATTCTGGTGAACCGCTGCCGCACCGCCATGCTCCAGCGGCACCGCCGCACCAAGCGTGTGGTGCTTGACGAGGCGGCGTTGGACCAGGCGGCGGCGGTCGACGGATCCGATCACGATCTGCGTGACGCGATCGAACGCGCGCTCTCGCGGCTCGAGGCCGGGCAGCGTGAAGCCTTTCTGCTCAAGCACGTCGAGCAGTTGACGTACGAGGAAATGGCCGAGGCGACCGGCGCGGGAGTGTCGGCGCTCAAGATGCGGGTGCAGCGCGCGTGCGATCGGTTGCAGATTCTGTTGAAGGAGGATCGATATGCCTGACGACGGACCCGACCAGATTCCACCGGCGCTCGAACGCGCCGTTGCGTTGCTGCGCGACGAAGAAGTCGCGTCGCCGGAATGGCGCGCCGCCGTCCTGGCCGCGGTCGCGCGCGATGCAGATTCGAAGGAGGTCGAGCTTCGCCCGCGACGATTCGTCGCGCTGCGAAGCGCCATCGCCGCGGGAATCGTGTGCGCCGCGGCTGGATCGGCGGCCACTCTGGCGATCTTCCGTTGGCCGGGCACGATCGAGACAGTCGCGACAGCTCCCCGGAACGCGACGCCGGCGTCGACGCTCCTGCCCGTGCACTTCTCGGTCGTCGCGCCGTCTGCCGCGAGCGTCAGCATCGTGGGCGATTTCAATCATTGGAGCCCGACCGCGCTGCCGATGAAGCGCTCCGCCGACGGCCGCACCTGGGAGATCGACGTAAAACTCCCAGAGGGCCGCTACAACTATGCGTACATGGTCGACGGCCAGATCGCGCCCGACCCATCCGCGCCACAAACCGGCGGTGACGACTTCGGCGTGCCAAACTCGGTCGTCATGGTGCGCGGAACATGAAGATGGGCCCGATGGTCGTCACCGCGCTCGTCGCGTCGGCGTCCACGGCGCGTGGACAGTCGCCGGGAGTCGCACTCCCGGAGCGCCTCGCGCCTGCAACTCGCTCGGCGATTCTCCGGCTCATCGACTCGGCCCGCACGGTCGGGCTGCCCGTTTCCCCGCTCGTCGACAAGACCGCCGAGGGCGTGCTCAAAGGTGCCGACGATCAACGAATCCTGCGCGCCGTGCAATCGTTGACGCGCGAGCTGGGCGATGCGCGCGGCGCGCTTGGCGGCGCGACCGACCTCGCTCTCCTTGGTGCGGCGGCGAATGCGCTGCATGCCGGCGTGAGTCCCGACGAGCTGCGACGGCTCCAGCGCGCGTCTGCCGACGGCAGCGACGCGCTCACGAGCGCGCTCGTGACTTTGGTCGATCTCGTGGCCAAGCGGGTCCCAGTATCATCCGCGACGAGCTCGATTCACGACCTGCTCGACCGTCGAGCGGGCGACCGGCAGTTCGCCGCGCTGCGCGCTGAAGTCGAGCAGGACATCTCGGCCGGTCTGTCGCCGGATGCGGCGCTCAAGGCGCGCGCTGGGCTTCAACTTCGGGCGCTCGAAGCCGCGCCGCTCGATGCCCGGCGCCCGCCGACGGGCTGACCTGACCCTGGGCGACGATCGGCCAGCGCAGCGAAGCGGGCGCGGCGCAATACGCGAAACGAGAAAGCTCGGCGGCCACTGGCCGCCGGGCTTTCACGCGGTCCGCTTCGCTCGTTCACTACTTCCTCATCACGAACGTCATCGAGATCTTGTCCGTGTACGGTACCGGCGAGATGCCCTTGAACGGCTGGTAGCCGCTGCCCGCTGGCGCCGTACCTTTGATGATGTACGACTCGCCCTTGAGATTCGGGAACACGACGTGTCCGGTTGCATCCGTCGTGCCACTCGTAATCAGCGTGTCACCCAGGCGAGCCGTGTCGGCTCCATTCCCGGGTATGAACGTCACCGTCTGCTCGTACACATCGATACGGACTCCGCCGAGTGGGCCACTCAGCAGCGTATCGGTAGCGCTGACCGACCCGCCGAGTACCTGAACATCGAGCGTGAACTTCGCGACCGGCTTCGGGATCGCCGACGAGTCGGTCGGCGACTTGGTTTTTCCGGTGTCGCCGACGGTGCCCGGACTGCCCGGTTTGCCGCTATGCGCCGTGTCGCCTCCAAGGCCGCCCGACTGCGACCTCGACGGATCGAGTGGCCGAGTAGTTCCCGAATCGCTGCACGCGGCGATCACACTCACTGCCGCGGCGAATACCACACCGGCGAATCGGGCCTTTACCGCTTGCATCATTACGCCTCCACGAAATGAGAATTCCTGTATGACTGCACAGGGTGATACCTCCATATGCGCTCTCGAGTCACGTAGAGACGGTGTTGCTGCGGCGGGAACCGGCCGCGAGTCGCCCGGGTTCATGAAGGTTGTTTCCTGCCGTCAGCCACGAACCGGAGTCCATCATGCAGAACCTGCTCGGACGTTCGCTCCTCGCCGCGACGCTGGCCGTCGCGGAAGTCCTCGTCGCCTCTCCAGCGCGCGCGCAGTCCCAGGCCGGCGCCGCGATGGCGGCCGCGCCAGCGGTCGGCGCCATCGCGCCTGACTTTGCGGCCGTCGCCACCGACTCGACTGGAAAGCAGATTCCCGTGTCGCTTGCCGCGCTGCGCGGCAAAGTCGTGGTGCTCGCGTTCTATCCGCTCGACCGATCTCAGGGGTGCACGGCCGAGCTCAGCAAGTTCCGCGACGAGTATTCAACGTTGTTCGGCGATGGTGTGGTTGTGCTTCCGGCGTCCGTGGACTCGCTGGCTTCGCACGTGAGCTGGGCGAAAGACGCACACTTTCCGTTCGCGCTGATTGCCGATCCGTCGGGCGATCTTGCGCGCGAATACGCCTCCGCGGCGCCGACCCGCAAGTATTTCAATCGGACGGTCTACGTGATCGGGCGTGACGGCAAGGTCACGTACGAAGACCTGCGCTTCGGCGCGCTGAGCCAGGATGCGTACGACAAGCTCGCCGCGGCGATCAAGACCGCGAAGTCGGCGATGTAAGACGGCGCTACGGTGCACGCGGGCGCGAGCAGCGGGCCGGCGATCGACGATCGCCGGCCCGTCTTACCTGCGCGAAGCGGCGATAGTCTCCACGGCCTCGAACAACTGATCGAACGAGTCGACCACGAACAGCACGTCCTGCACGTGATCGATCTCGAATGGTTGGGCGAGCACGGCGTCGAGCTCGAACGGCCGCCGGTCGCAGCGCGGACCCAGGGCGTTCGCGGCATCGGCGTGCGACGAGATCAAACCGCTCCCGTAGACCTTCACCGCACCGCCTTCGCGGATCAGCCCGAACTCGACGGTGAACCAGAACAGCCTCGCCATTCGCGTGATCTCGACGTCGGACGATGACGCCGCGGCGAGCGCGCCGAACCGTTGCAAGAAGTCCGCGAACACCGGATCGGCGTGGAGCGGCACATGACCAAATACGTCGTGGAAGATGTCCGGCTCGGGCAGGTAGTCGAGCTGCGCCCGCGGCCTGACGATGAGCGTCGTTGGGAAGCGCCTGCCTGCCAGGGACCGGAAGAACTGAGCGGCCGGGATGAATCCACCCACGCCGACGGCAGCCCATCCCGTGCGCGGCGCGAGCCGGCGGTTGACATCGGCCAGATTCGGCACGTGCTCGGCATCCAGGCCGATCCGCTCGCTGCCGTCGAGGAACACGTGACTCGCCGTATCGCGCAGCGTCGACATGCGCCGCTGGTACAGCGCCCGCCACACGTCGTGCGCTTCGGCGTCGTACGCGGCGTAGTTCTGCTCGATGACCGGCGGAAGACCGGAATCGCGCGCGAGCGTGGCCGCGGGCGGGAGTGCCGCCTGATCGTGCATCAGAGCTCCATAAAGAGGATTGCGGCAGCACGTTAGCGGGTTCGGGGCGCCGATACAACTCACGGCGCTCCGGCTTCCCGCCTACCGGACGCTCATCGGGGGCGCTGCCTGGTCTCCTCGACCAGGCGCGCGACCGCCTGGTCCTGCTCGTCGTACGCGCCTTCCCCGAAATGGCTGAACCGGAGCTCGCCGCTGGCGTCCGCGTAGTACGCGGCCGGCCAGTACTGGTTGTGGTACGCGTTCCAGATGGCGTAGTCGTTGTCGACAACCACGGGGTACGTGATGCCCAGGCGCTTCACTTCACGCCGCACGTTCTCCACGACGCGTTCCTGCGGCAACTCAGGTGTGTGTACGCCGATCACTACGAACCCGTCCTTGCGATACTTCTCGTACAGCGCCTTCACGTGGGGCAGCGCGTTCAGGCAGTTGTAGCATTGGAAAGTCCAAAAATCGACGAGCACGACCCTGCCGCGCAGCGAGTCGAGCGTGAGCGGTCCCGAGTTGATCCAGGTCGTCGCGCCGGCGAAGCCGGGCATCGGGCGCGCCTCTGTGAGCAGCCCGGGTATGGAGCGTGTCGCCGCGGGCTTCGCGGGCGCAAAGATCGCCGCGACGTCGGGTTCCACGGTCATCGGCCGCTGCGCCGGCGAGAATCGCTGGAGCACCAGCGTCTCGGCGTGCGCCGTCGACACGAAGTCCGCCAGGCGAAACACGCTCCGGTCCCAGCCCGTCGCGACGAGCACCGAACAGGCGAGCGCCGCGCCGCCCGTCGCGCGGCGGATGGCCTCCTCGTACACGTGCACCCAACGCATCCGGGCTCCTGCACGCTTGCCCAGCCAAAGGGCCAGGCCAAGCGACATGGCGCCGCCCAGCGCGAACGCGAACAATGCTTGCACCGATTCGCTCCACGGTGACCGCGCGGTTCCCGCGACGAGAAGCGCGAGAATCGGTCCCGCACACGGCGCCCACAACATGCCAATCGCCGAGCCGAGCAGCACACGGCCGGCCACCGATCCGCGCGTCTCGCCAGGCGGCGTAGCCCGACTCGATAGCGATGCTCCGAGACTGACGACCGGCTGGACGAGGCGCTGCGCCAGACGCGGCAGCAGTAGGGCCGCGCCGACGAGGCCGACGACGACGATCGCGACGACACGTCCCACCGCGGCGGCCGACGCGAGCCAATGCGCGGCGCTCGCACCGATCGCCGCGGATGCGGCGAACGCGGCTGCCAGTCCGATGAGCATCGGGATCGTCTCTCGCAAGAACGCGCGACCGCGCGCGGCAAAGACGAGCGGGATCACCGGCAGAATGCACGGGCTGAGAATCGTCAGAATGCCACCGACGAACGCCAGAAGGAGCATGCGGCACCTCGATGTTTGCGCGTACGACACGTCCCACGTCGGAGCGGCCGCACGGTGCGTGATTCCGAACAAGAGAAGTTCGAACTCGATCAAATAGTTTCCGATCGGCATGGCCGTCGCGCGACTGCGTCGAACCGCGACAGGGCATGCGCAAACTCGAATCAGCCGTCACCGGAAAGCGCCCGCTCGTCCCAGTGTCGTTGCGGCGGAGGGCCGTCCCGTCAAGTTTGCCGGCCGCCTCGCTGCATTCCTTCGCCAGTTCGACTCCGACATCAATACATGAACAGTAGACCTCCTGCGCACTCGGCGCGCTCGCCGCGGCGCTGGGCCGGCAAGGTATTGCTGGCCGCCGCTTTGCCCGCGGCAGCGCCGCTCATCGCGCAGCAACGCCCGCCCGCGCTCGACACCGTGACGATCGTCGCGTCGCGCACACACACCGCAAACGGCGCGCGCAGCGTTCAGGTCGTGACGCGCGAGGACATCGCCCGGTCGGCAGCCCGCAACGTCGCCGAGGTCCTCTCGTCTGTCATGGGCGTCGACGTATATGGACGGTCGGCCGCACAAGCAGACGTGTCGATTCGCGGCAGTTCGTCGGAGCAGGTGGTCGTCCTCGTCGATGGTGTCCGGATGTCCGACGTGCAGTCGGCACACTACACGCTCGACCTCGCGGTCCCTCTGGCTTCGATCGAACGAATCGAGATTCTGCGCGGGGTCGGGTCCGCGCTCTACGGGCCGGATGCCGTGGGCGGCGTGATCAACATCGTCACCCGACGAACGCAGTCGGCCGAAGCGAGTGCTCGATCGGGCAGCTTTGGCAGCGTGGGTGGCGGCCTCGCCGCCGGCATGACACGCGACGCGTTCACGTTCACGACCGCGGCGGACTTCGACAAGTCCGATGGGCACCGCGACGGCACTGACTACCGCATTGGCCAGGGCCGCGTCTCGGTGTCGTCGCCCACGCCGGGCGGCATCGTGCGGACCAACGTCGCGGTGGGCGTTCGGGATTTTGGCGCCGCCAATTTCTACGCGCCGTACAACTCGATCGAACGTACGGCCACGACGACGCTCGACTCGCGCTGGGACGAGACGGTCGGCCAGTGGACGCTCGGCGTGTCCGGCTCGACGCGACGGCATCAGGACCACTACGTGCTCGTGCGGGGAAATCCGGCGCTGTATGAGAATCATCATGCGAGCTGGCAAAGCACCGGGAGCCTCGTCGGGAGGCGCACCGCCGGCCCGGTCGCGCTCGCCGTCGGGACGGAAGGCGTCCACGACCAGCTCTCGAGCGCCCGCCTTGGTGGCCGGCGTGAATGGCGCGGCGCCCTGTTTGGCGAAGCGAGTACGGGCGACCCGACGCGCGTGACGTTGCACGCCGGCGCGCGTGGTGACCATTCCTCGGTGTACGGCGACTTCTTCTCCCCATCCGTGAGTGCGGGCGCGTCCATCGCGAACCGACTACGCGTGCACGCCAGTGGCGGGGCCGGCTTTCGCGCGCCCACGTGGACCGAGCGCTTCTACACGGATCCATCCAATCGCGGCGACCCGAATCTTCGACCCGAGCGCTTCTGGACCGGCGATCTGGGTCTGCGCGCCTCGGCCGGCGCTTGGGCGCTCGACGTGACAGGGTTCACGCGACGCGCGACGAACCTGATCGATTGGGTGAAGCCGGCCGGCGCCCCGACGAGCGTGCCCTGGCAGACGATGAACGTTGGCGATGCGACCTACCGCGGTATCGAGGCGGCGCTCGACTTGCCATCGGTGAACGGCGTGAGAGCCTCGCTGTTCGCGGACGGTATCTCGCTGGATGCCTCGCAGGGCGAGGCCCTGGTCGGCAAGTACGCGCTACGCCCGATCACGCGACAGGCTGGCGCTCGCATGACGACTCCGCCTGATCGGGCGCTCGCCGCGCAGATCGACGTGATGCTCGCCCGTCGCGCGCTGGAGGACGGCTACGTGACCGGCAACGCACGGCTCGCCTGGCGCCGTGGCGCCTATCGATTGACGCTCGACGTGCAGAACCTGACGAACGGGGATTGGCTCGACGCTTCAGGCAAACCTGCCGCCGGTCGAGGCATCTATGGCGGAGTCGAGTGGGTGAGATAGGTCCAGACACGAAGCGCACGCAGGCATCGCGCAACCAGAACGCACGCCGCCGGCACCCACCCTCGCGCCGCCGGCGTGCGTTCTCATTCAGCGCCCCACGCTCCGCTCTTGCCTTCCAAAGGAGTTCTAGGTATATCCCTAGAACTCCTATCCCAAGCGCCCCTCCAGCCCTCCAGCCCTCCAGATGTCCGACCCCTCGATCGACTTCCTCAAAGGCACCCTCGATTTGATGATCCTCAAGACGTTGTCGTGGTCGCCGTCGCACGGCTACGGCATCGCGCGCTGGATCGAGCAGTGCACCAATGACACGCTGCAGGTCGAAGAGGGTTCGCTGTATCCGGCGCTGCATCGGCTCGAGGAACGAGGCCTGATCACCGCCGAGTGGGGCGTCACCGAGCACAATCGCAAAGCGAAGTTCTATCGGCTCACGGCCGCCGGCAAAAAGCACCTGCGCGCGTCGCGCGACTACTGGGCACGCTTCGCCGGCGCTGTGTCGAAGGTGCTGGAGACCGAGCCGGCCGCGAGCTGATGCGACTGGGCCGCAATCGTGAGATGCCTCCGGAGGACGGGGCCGGAGCGCCGTCCTGGCGACGCTACTTGCGCTTCTGGCGGGCGAACGTCGAGGAGGACGTCGATGCCGAGCTCGCGTTCCACCTCGACATGCGCACGCGGGATCTCGTGGCGCGCGGGATGAGCGAAAGCGATGCCCGCGCCGAGGCGAGCGCGCACGTGGAGAACATCCGCCTCGCCCGCGCCGCGTGCGTGACGATCGGCTATCGCAGACAGCGCCGCGCGGCTCGCTCGCGGACTATCGACTCGCTGGGGCAGGACATCCGCTATGCCCTGCGAACGCTCCGCCGCCAGAAGGCGTGGACGACGATCGCGGTGCTCACGCTGGCACTGGGCATCGGCGCCACGACGGCGATGTTCAGCGTCGTGAACAGCCTCGTGCTGCATCCATTGCCGTATCGCGACGCCGATCGTGTCGTGACGGTGTGGTCGACGCCGCCCAAGTCGCCGGACTTCATGATTGCGCCGGAGCCAAGGTTCTTCGCCAGGTGGCAGATGGCGGCGCATGGCCTGGAAGCCATGGAGGAATACGATTTCGCGACCGCCACGCTCACTGGCCGGGGCGACGCCGCGGCGTTGCGAGGCTTCGCAATCTCTCCGGGATTTATGGACTTCGTGGGGTCGCGGCCATTGCTCGGCCGCGGGTTCACGCCGTCGGATACGCTGCCGGGCAGCACTCGCGTCGCCATCATCGGCGAACCGATGTGGCGGAGCCGCTTCGGCGCCTCGAGCTCGATCGTCGGCGAGCCGCTCGTCCTCGACGACCGCACGTACCGCATCGTCGGCGTCGCACCGATGTCGTTGCGCGCGCCATCGGCTCCGGCCATGAGGCCGGATTTCTGGCTGCCCCTCGGCCGCGACACGCTCACGTACAGCCACTGGATCGTCGCGCGGCTCCGGCGCGGCGTGGACATGGCTGCCGCCGCCCGGGAGCTGGACGCGATTGCGGCGCGGCTGTCGCCTGGGAAGCGCGACTTCGTGACGCGCGTGGCTCCTCCGCCGCAGGTGATCGGGTACAAGGGCACGCTGGCCCTTCTCGCCAGCGCGGCGGCGCTGCTCCTCATCGTCTCTTGCACGAACGTCGCGCACCTGTTGGTGGCGCGCGGCGCGACGCGCCGTCGCGAGCTTGCCATCCGCACGGCACTCGGCGCGGGACGCCGCCGACTCCTTCGACAGCTGCTCACGGAGAGTCTCATTCTTGGCGGTATCGGCTCGGTGTTCGGGCTGGCCATCGGGTACGCTGGCGTTCGCGTGTTGGTCGCGCTACGACCGCAGTCGCTCGATGAGCTGTCGCTCGCGCACATCGACCGGCGCGCTCTGCTCGCGGCGCTCGTCGTGTCGATCGTCACGGGAATCGCGTTCGGACTCACAGCCGCACTGCACGCCGTGCGCCGCAGCGCGAGCGAAGCACTCCGCGGCAACGTCCTGAGCGGCACGACCACGCGACCGAGGAATCGGCTGCGCTCGGGACTCGTCGTCACGGAAATGGCGCTCTCGACGCTGCTGCTGGTCGGCGCGGCGCTGCTCGTGCGGAGCGTGGTGAATCTCGAGCAGGTGGATCCCGGGTTCAATGCGTCGAACCTCTACTTGCTCCCGCTCCATCTGCCGCCGAGCCGATACACGACCGACGCCGACCGGATGCAGACCATCAACGCCGCTCTCGCGCGGGCGCGAAGCATTCCCGGCGTGACTGGTGCGACGAAAGCCGCCGAGCTTCCGCCGGCCAGCATGTACCAGTTGTTCCCGATCGAGGCCGAGGGCGCGCCTGTCGACCGCGGGCCGATGCAGATGGCGCGCAACGATGTCGATCCCAACTATTTCAGCGTTCTGGGAATTCGCCTTCTGGCTGGCGCGACGTTCACGCAAGGAGCCGCGACGCGCCATGAGGTGATCATCAACGACGGGCTTGCCCATCGCCTCTGGCCGGACGGCCCGGCTGTCGGGCGCCGCATTCGGTTCATTCACGCTAGCGACACGACGCCCCCCGAATGGCTTCGCGTCGTGGGCGTCGCCGACAACATCCCGATTCAGTCGCTGAAGAACGATCGTACCGCACCGATGGTGTACTTCCCGAACGACGAGGAGCACGCGGGATATGGCGCCTCGATCGGTGTGCGCACGCTGCTAGGCATCGACCCGACGGCCGCTTGGCGGGAGATCGTCCGAGCCCTCGACCCCAAGCTCGCGTTGCCGCGCGTCCGCACCGTGTCGTCCGCGCTCGAGGAAACGATCGCCACGCAGCGATTCACGATGGTCCTTCTCGCGGCGTTCGCGTCGCTCGCGCTCCTACTTTCCGCCATCGGACTGTATGGCGTGATCTCCTTCGTCGTGACCCAGCGGACGCGCGAGATCGGGATACGCGTGGCGCTGGGGGCTACGGCGGGCCATGTGGCGCGCGCGGTGGTAGCGCGTGGCTTCCTGCTCTCGGTCGAGGGGATCGCCATCGGGCTGATCGCCGCGGTCTGGGGCGCCAGGCTGTTGAGCAGCGCGCTCTACGGCGTGAGCGTCGTGGACCCGCTCTCGTATGGCGTCACCGCCGCGGTGCTCCTCGTGATCTCCCTGGCCGCCTGCCTCGTGCCGATGCGGCGAGCGGTCGGGATCGACCCGGCGATCACGATGCGCGCCGAATAGGTCCTGGCGGAGCCACCGACGCGGGCGCTCGCGCGCGGCGGTGTCGGCGCTAGATTGAGGCTCGCTAGTGAACTCTCTTGATCATCCTCTGATGCCACGAGTCGTACGAACGGCGCTGCTCCTGCTGGCCACGGCGTCGGCCGCCGGCGCGCAGCAAATGCCGGCATACCAGATTCATCGTGACGTCATTCGCGGCCGCGTGACGACGGACTCGGGCGTGGCGGTTGCCGAAGCCGAGATCGCCGTGACCATGGCGCCCGACCGCAGTACCCAGTTCGCCAAGAGCGACACGAGCGGCCGGTACGAAGTGGTGTTCGAACGTGGCACTGGTGATTATCTGGTGCACGTGGCGGCGCCGACCAAGGTGGCGTTCCGCAAGCGCGTCACGCGCACGGGCTCCGACTCGGTGTTCACCGTCGATGCAGTCCTCAAGCCGGCCGTGCAACAGCTGGCGGCGGTCCAGGTCCAGGCTCGCAGACAGCGGCCAGCGCGCGACGCTGGCAGCCCGGGGCTCTCCGTTGGCGCGGCCGAGCAGGTGTCGAACGGTGTGAACGGCCGGATCGCGCCCGACCAGGCCGGCAACCTCGACGCGATCGCCGCGTCGATGCCCGGCGTGACGGCTACACCGGGCGGCGGCATCTCCGTACTCGGATTGCCGCCGTCACAGAACAGCACGATGCTCAACGGCCTCGCGTTCGGGAGTGGCAGTGTTCCGCGAGGCGCCAGCACGAGCACGCGAGTCTCGACGTCGACGTACGATCCGGCGCGTGGTGGATTCAGCGGCGCGCTCACGCAGGTCACGCTCTCGCCCGGCAACCAGTTCACGCAGCGGCGCGGCTACCTCACGCTGGATGCGCCGCAGCTCCAGAGCGCGGACGGCGTCGCGCGTCGCTCGGGCGCGACGTACGGCGCGGTCGATCTCAACGCCGGCACGGAGGGAACCACCAACTTCGATCGGTGGGTCTACAACGGCGGCTTGGAGTACAAGCGTCAGATCTCCGACGCCGTGTCGATCACTGACGCCGACGTGGACGTTCTTCAGCACGCCGGCGTGGCTCGAGACTCGGTCACGCGGCTATTCGGCGCGCTGAATGCGCTCGGAATTCCGGTTGACGGTGCCGGAGTTCCCTCTTCCCGCGTCATGGATCACGTCGCGTTCCTCGGACGGGTGGACCGACCGCTGTTCGACTTCAGCACCTTCACGCCCAAGAACACCACGTGGGGCGTGACCGGCTTCGCGGATTACACGCGGCGGGGCGCGCAGTCGTTCGGGCCCACGGCGACCCCGGCGCACGGCGGTGAGAGTACGCAACTGAACGCCGGCGGACAGTTCATCTACTCGGCCTATTTCGGAAAGCTCAAGGACGAACTGACGGACTTTCACACCGGCGTTTCGCTGTCGCGCTCGACCAACTCGCCGTACCTGCGCCTGCCCGACGGGCGGGTCCTCGTGTCGTCGCAGTTCGACGACGGGACGGGCGGCATCGCGTCGCTGTCGTTCGCCGGCAACAGCCTGCTCGAGTCGAGCCGGCGCACTGTGACCTGGCAGACCACGAACGAGACACAGTTCTATTGGCGGGGGCACGCCGCGCATCGGGGAAAGATCTACGCCGAATCGCGGCTCGACGGATTCTCTCAGGATCCCGCCTCCGACCGGCTTGGATCGTTCACCTTCAATTCGCTCGCCGATTTGCAGGCGAACCGGCCTGCCACTTTCTCGCGAACGCTCTTCACCCCGACGCGCTCGGGTGGCGAATGGAGCGGCGTGCTCGCGTCGAGCGACCAGTGGACCAAGTCGCAGACCTTCTCGCTGCTCTACGGCGCGCGACTCGAAGGCAACGTGTACACCTCGGCGCCCGCGTACAACTCGCAGATCGAAACGCTGTTCGGCCAGCGCACGGACCACGCGCCCAACACCTGGCACATGAGTCCGCGCATCGGCTTCAACTGGCTGTCGACGACCAGGGCGCGAGCGGCAAATACCAGCATGACGGTCTCCAACATCGGCACGTACTTCTCCTTGCCACGCGGCGTGCTGCGCGGTGGATTCGGCGAGTTCCGCCAATCGCTCGACCCGACGCTCCTCTCCGACGCCTCGGCGTCAACGGGCTTGCCGAGCGGCGTGCGCCGGATCACGTGTGTGGGCACCGCGGTGCCGATGCCCGACTGGTCGGCCTATGCTGGCAACGAGGGCGCCGTTCCTACCGAGTGCATCGGTGCGCCCGCGTCGGGATTCGCCGACGTCGCCCCGGCGGTCCATCTCTTCGATCGCAAATATCAGCCGGCAAGAGCCTGGCGCGGCAACCTCGCGTGGGGCTCGGCAATCAAAGAAGTCTCATATACCGTGGACGCGGCGTACGCGTTCAACGTGGACCAGCCGAGTGTCGTCGACCTGAACTTCGCCGGGACGCCGCAGTTCGCGCTTGCCAACGAGGACAACCGCCCGGTGTTCGTTTCCCCCACGAGCATCGTGACCTCTACTGGAGCCGTCTCCGCCGTAGCGGCACGCCGCAGCGCATCCTACGGTCCGGTGTTGAGCAGGATGTCCGACCTGCACGGTTGGGCGCGTCAGGTGAGCGTTCGCGCGCGGCCGACGGCCTTTCTGATTCGTGGGCATTGGGTGATCGACGGCTCGTACACGTTCACTCAGACGCGATCGCAGTCGCGCGGGTTCGACGGCGCCGCCTTCGGCAACCCGGCGGCGATCACGTCGGCGCGCGGCGACTTCACTCCGGCGCACGAAGTGACGCTGCAGGCCGCGCTGCAGACGAAGTGGCTATGGATGACGCTCGCCGGCAAAGTGAGCTCCGGGCTTCCATACACACCGGTGGTCGGCAGCGACGTCAACGGCGACGGGCTCGCGAACGACCGCGCGTTCGTGTTCGCACCAGGCAGCGGCGCCGACCCGGCAACGCTCGGCGCGCTCGACCGGCTGATCGCGACGACGAGCGGCACCGCGCGGCGATGCCTGGAGCGGCAGCGAGGTGCCGCCGCGAGCCGCAATAGCTGCGAGGGACCATGGTCATCCACGCTCAACGCGACGATCGCCCCGTCGTTCGGAGTGATGCGCAGCCTGCGCAAGCTTCACGTACAGTCCGTGTCACTGTACCTCGCGAACCCGCTCGGCGGGCTCGATCAGTTCCTGCACGGCGACAAGCTGCACGGCTGGGGCTCGCCGGCGTTCCCGGATCGGGTGCTCTACTACGTGCGCGGATTCGACTCGACGGCTCGGCAGTACCGGTACGACGTCAATCCGCGGTTCGGCGACACGCGGCCTTCGGCGACGAGCATCCGCGTACCCTTCCGCGTGACGCTGGACGTCAGCATGGATTTCAGCCGTGGCATCGATGAACAGCAGCTGGATCGCATTCTCGCGCCCGGCCGCCGCGGGGCAGGAGCAAAGCTCGACTCGACGGCGATCGTCCGGCGCTACTGCGGCAACCTGCCCAACTGGTACAACGAAATCTTCGCGCAGTCTGACTCGCTGTTATTGACGCGCGACCAGGTGGACGCGCTCCGTGCCGCACAGACGAACTACAACGCGCGCATTTTGACGCACTGGGGCACGTGGGCTGAAGAGCTCGCGACGTTGCCCGGCCACTACGACGTCGCCGATCTCGTCAAACGGCAGAACAAGCTCGTCGACGACGCCTGGGAAATGGCGCGACAGGAAGCACGCACGACGCTGCCCAAGGTGCTCACGCCGGTACAGCTCAAGCTGCTGCCCGGCAACTCGTCGTTCATCTATCGCGCCGAGAAACCCATCACGAACGTTCGGTTCTTCTCGACCGCCTCGTGTTCGTGATAGCGGGCTGAAGACGGCCGGCCGGCATTCCCAACGAGTCGAGGTCGAGCTATAATGGTCGCGCCCTCGACCGTGAGTTCGCCATGCCCGTCTCACGCCGTTCGTTCGTCGCTACACTCGGCGCCACCGTAGGCGCAGGCGCCACCGGAATCCTTACCGCGCCGCTCATCTCGTGGCGAGGCCACGAGGAGCTTCTTGCGCAGCAAGGCACGCCGCAGGAGCCCGCGTCGTCCGGCGTCGACGCCCGGCGGGCGGATCGGCTGCTCGCCTCACGGCCCGGCATGATCCGCATCGACAGCAATGAGAATCCCGACGGACCGAGCCGCCGCGCCCTCGATGCGATCGTCAAGCACTTGACCGACTCGAATCGCTATCCGGTCAAGAGCGAAGACGACCTGATTCAGACGCTCGCCAAGGTGCATGGTCTCAAGGCCGAGAACTTCATCCTCGGGTGTGGTTCAGGCGAGTTGCTTCGCGCGGCAGTGTACGCGTATACGTCACCGCAGCGCGCGCTGGTCGCCCCCGAGCCAACGTTCGAGGCGCCGGGTAATTTTGCGAAATTCCTGGGACACCCGATCAACGCGCCCAAGGTCGATGCCAAGCTTGCGACCGATCTCGACGCGATGACCGACGCGGCTCGTGGAGCCGGGCTGGTGTATCTCTGCAACCCGAACAATCCGACGGCGTCGGTGCACGGCGCCAGCGACGTGGCGGCGTACGTCGAGCACGTCATGCGCGCGTCGCCGGAAACGACGATCCTGATCGACGAGGCATACCACGAGTACGTAGCCGACCCCGCGTACGCCACGGCGATTCCGCTGGCGCTGGCGAATCCCCGCGTCGTCGTTACGCGCACCTTCTCGAAGGTGTTCGGAATGGCGGGGCTGCGCGCTGGCTATGCCGTCGGCCAGCCCGCCACACTCAAGAAGATGTCGGCCTGGCTGCTCGGCTCGAACGTGAATCAGCTCGCGCTGGTGGCGGCGATGACGACCGTGGGCGACAAGGCTCACGTCGCCGAGGAAGTACGCCGCAACGCACAGGCGCGTGCGTTCACGCGACACTTCTTCGAATCCGCCGGCTACACGGTGCACGCCGCCGAAGCGAACTTCATGATGGTCGACGTTCGCCGCGACGCCAAGGCGTTCAAGATGGAATGCGTGAAGCACAATGTGGCGATCGGCCGCCCGTTCCCGGCGCTGCCGACCTACGCGCGCATTTCCGTCGGCACGATGCCCGAGATGAAAAAGGCGAGCGCCGCGTTCCGCACGGTGCTGGCGAGTCAGGTCTCGTCGTCGCACTGAGCGAGCCATGAAAGTCACCTTGAAGTATGCGGCCACGACACTCTTCGTGGCCGCTGCTGTTGGTGCACAGCAGCCGGCGACTGCCAGCGTGCAGCACGTTCCCGAGATCCCGTTCGACGCCAACGTCGATTTTCTCAAGCTCCCGCCCAACGTCTACTTCGGCGAGGTGGCCGGCGTAGCGCTCGACGCGCGCCGCCATGTGTACGTTTTCAGCCGCACCGGCAGCCGCGGCACGGTGCACGGCGAGGTGGCATCACAACTCTTTGAATTCGGACCGGACGGCTCGTTCATCCGCGAGATCGGCAAGGAGCTGTACGGCTTCGCGTTCGCGCACACGGTGCGGATCGGCCCCGACGGAAACCTGTGGGCGGTGGACGAAGGCACGAACATGATCATCGAGTTCAGTCCCGCCGGCCGCGTGCTCATGGTTCTGGGAAGGCGTGCCGAGGCGGTGGAAGCGCCGCCGCCCGAGCCGGCGCGAGGCGAGCAACCGCGCGCCGGCTGGGGCTCGTTCAACCGCCCGACGGACGTGGCATGGGACAATGCCGGCAACCTCTTCGTCGCCGACGGCTACAATAATTCGCGCGTCGTCAAGATCGACAAGCACGGCCGATGGGTGAAGACGTGGGGCGAGCGTGGAAGCGGGCAGGGGCAGTTCAACATCCTGCACTCGATCGCGAGTGACGCGAACGGAAACATCTACGTCGCGGACCGTACCAACCGTCGCATGCAGGTGTTCGACCCCGACGGCAAGTTTCTCCGCCAATTCACCATTGACGTCCCGTTCGACAAGCCCGTGAACGTCATGCTCGGCGCGATGCCGAGCGCCGGCTCGAACGCGCTCTCGGTGTCGGGCGCGCCGTGGGCGATCTGCATCACCCCCGGTCCGAACCAGGTGCTGTACAGCGCCGACGCGGTGCCGGGTCGCATCTACAAGCTCACGCTCGACGGCAAGGTGCTCGGCGTGCTCGGCGAGGCAGGGAAGGAGCCGAAGCAGTTCGGCTGGATTCACGAGATCGCGTGCCCGTCGGAGAACGAGTTGTACGTTGCCGAGCTCCTCAACTGGCGAGTGCAGCGGTTGAGGCTGCATCCCGGGCCTTCTCAGCAGGAGTAGGATTCTCTAACCAGGCTGAGATACGGTCAGACCCTATTTGCAGAAATAGGGTCTGACCCTACTTCTTCTCGTAGCCTTCACAAGAATCCTGCAACGATGTTCAAGCTCATCTCGACCGAAGGCTCTCCCGTCGAGCCAACTGCTTCGCCGTCGGCCCATCCCCACGACGACGGCCCTCTGCTCGACGCGTACTCGCAGGCGGTGATTGCAGCCGTGGAACGTGTCGGGCCGGCGGTCGTTCACCTCGAGGTCGCCACGCCGAGCACGCGCGGTCGGCAGCGAGGGATGAACGTCGGCTCCGGCTCCGGCTTCTTCTTCACTCCCGACGGCTTTCTACTCACCAACAGCCACGTCGTTCGCAGCGCCCAGGCGATTCGCGCCACCTCGAGCGACGGCGGCACGCACCCGGCGCATCTCGTCGGCGACGATCCGGATACCGATCTCGCGGTGCTCAAGGTCGATCAGTCGGCGCCGGCGTCAGCCTTGCTCGGAGACTCGGCGGGGTTGCGACCTGGGCAGCTCGTGATCGCGATTGGCAATCCGCTCGGTTTCCAGGCGACCGTCACGGCTGGCGTCGTGAGCGCGCTCGGGCGCACGATGCGCTCGGAGTCTGGCCGGCTGATCGAAGACGTGGTGCAGACCGACGCCGCGCTCAATCCCGGGAACTCGGGTGGACCGCTCGTCTCATCGCGTGGCGACGTCGTCGGCGTGAACACCGCCATCATCGCCGGCGCACAGGGCATCTGCTTCGCGATTCCGTCGCGCACGGCGGAATTCGTGGCGTCGCGCCTGATGCGTGACGGGCGCGTGCGTCGTGCATACATCGGCATCGCGGGTCAGACGATTCGGCTCACGCGCCGGCAGGCGGACCGCTACCATCTATCCGCGCCGGGCGCCGTGTTGGTCACGAGTGTCGAGGATACGAGCCCGGCGGCGCGCGCCGATATTGCGCCGCGAGACTTGATCGTGAGTGTGGCCGGAGTGCCCGTGACCACGGTCGATGACCTCCACCGTCGTCTCACCGAGAGCGCGATCGGCGTCGCGACGGAGATCGTCACGTATCGCGCCGGCGTGCGCCGGCAAATCGAGATCGTACCGGCCGAGCGCCGATAGCTCCGCGGACGCGTTGCGGCGGCTCGGGCGCGCGTGTGGACATTCTCACACGAGGCGTAGCATTCCCCTACGCCATGACCGCGCTCGCCCTACTCCGTGGCTTGCCGCACGGCCTCATCGTGAACGGTGGAGTGTCGACTACCGGAGGCCATACGATGACCACAGAACTGCTGCAGCAAACCGCTACCAGCAAGCACACAGCGGTCGAGGAACCGCTGCGAAGGACCCTGCTCGAGAACGACGAGGTGCTCGTCGTGGCGACAACGTACCCGCCTGGCGCGAGCGTGCCGATCCACACGCACCGCTTTCCGAACGTGTCGTACGTGATCGACGGCGGCACGATCGAGACGCGCGACGCCGACGGTACGGTGGAGGTGTACGACATACAGCCGGGTGAGACGCTGTGGAGCGCGGCTGCGCACGCGCACAGCGCGCGAAACCTCGGCTCGACGTTCGTGCGTATCGTGGAAGTGGAGCTCAAGCGCGCCAAGCACGGCGAGGAAACGCCGGAATCACGGGCGGTCGTGCTCACGATCGACGACCTCGATTGGAAGCCGGATCCACTCGATTCGCGTCGGCGATCAGCGTCGCTCGTAGGAGACCCGACGATGTGCGGGCCGTTCACCGCGCGGTTCGCCGCGCCTGCAGGCTACGTCATCGGGCTCCACATGCACCCGGACGAAGAAGAGCAGTTGACGGTGCTCTCGGGTGCCATCCGCTGGTCGACCGGCGAGCCGGGCAGCGGCGAGCCGGAGTACACGCTTGGCGCCGGGGGCTTCGCGCTTGCCCCGGCTGGAACGCCGCATCGAATCGCCGTTCTGGATGATGCGGTCATTCAGCTGTCCGGCGTGGGAGCGCGAAATTACATCTACCTGAATCCGGCGGAGGATCCCCGCCGAAGACGCTGAGCGGCTGCGGGCGGGCCGCTCACTCGGCGAGAATCCGTGGCGGACCGCCGCTCGCGTGCTCGGGCATCCCACTCTCGTGCCCGAGCACGCGTCTGACGAACTCCGGCCACCAGTTCGGCTGCTCGCCCAAGGATTTGTATTGCTCGAGCGCGGCCCACGTTCGCTCGTGTACGGCTTGCGCGCGCTCCCGCGCCTGCTCGCTCGTGATCCCGTCGCGCCGCAGCATGCGCCGGCCGATTTGCGCGTGGAGCACTTCGTCGGCCCAATCGTAGTCGTGAAAGTGCGCCGAGAGCGCGTCGCCGGCGGCTTTCGCCGTCTCGTACTCGAACCGCTTGCCGGTCTCGCCGGGCATGAGCGACTGCTCGATGGCGTAGAGCACCATCTGGCGCTCGAGTGGCTCGGCGTGTCGGTTGAGCCGCAGCGCGAACCCCACGTTCAGCGGGATCTCGCGCTTCCAGTCCACGCTACGCGCCTCGAAGGCGACGGTTCCCATCATGGCGTGGCGTGCCTCGTCCCACAGTTGGCGCGAATAGTCGTGGTAGAACTCCCACGACTCGTTCGGCCGCTCCGTCATGAACGACGCCATCATCTCGGGCACGTCCATCTCAAGCGTGCGCTTGCAGAGGAGCGCGAGGTTACGCTCATCCGCGGGTACGCCCGGGGTGTTGTACACGTCATGCGGCGGGAACTCGAAGTTGTAGGATCCCTGGAATCGCTCGTCGCGGCGCGGCGTGAAGTCGGGGCGGCGCGGCGCGAGAGCGCGGGCGAGCCGAATGTCCTGCGTCGTGCCGGTCGGCTGATCGCCGGAGATCCCACCTACCGCGTCCAGATACGCCCGGAGATGTGCTGACCAGTCGTCGGCGACGCGCGCCGCGCCGGCATCGGCAGCGATCAGCGCATCGAGCGCGCGCCGGCCCCAATCCGTCGCGCCGTCGATCTCGGCGAGCGCAATGCGCAGCACGCGGCAGGTTGGCTGATCGACGAGCGGATTGGTCTTCGCGAGGTGCTCGCGATACGCCTCCGCCAAGCTCGCGTACGTGATCCGGTACGCGCCGACGAGCAGCTCGGCGGTGTTCCCCGACTGCGCGAGCTCATCGAGAAACGTGTCGAGCGCCGGGTCGGGCGATACGTCGAGACGAGGAACAGGACTCCGCATTTCGGCGATGCGGTTGCGGATCGCTTCCACGTGTTCGGCAGACTGCCATTGATGAAGCGCCAACGCGCACTTCACCTCCCATACCGGCTCGGCTGGAATTCGCGCCACGAGCAGCGCCATGAGTCGGCGCTCCACCCAGTGAAAGCGCAGCAACCGGCGAACGTTTTCATCCACGGAATAGCCGATCTGCGCCGCTTGGGCATACGTGGCGAGGCCGGCGAGCTCGGGGACGTGGTCGAGCGGATGTGGAGACACGTTGCACCATCCCGGAGGGAAGCGAAGGAGCGATACTATCGGTTCAGTGAAATGGCGTGACAGGCGCCGCGATGGAAAGGGCACTGCAGGGACGACAGCAACTACAACAGCCACGGCAACAGCCAACTGCTTTGGACGCGGATCCTACGGATTTGACGGATCGAACTCGGCGCGGAGAAAGTTGCGTCGCGCAACGCGCCCGGACGACCTTTTTTTGGAGACCGCCGCTCGGGCTGGCCAAAGGTGGTTTGCAGGAGCGTGCCGCGCGGAGCGTCCCGGCGTCGTAGCTTTCCGCGATGCGTCCGGACGCCCTCCGACATCCCGAGTTCAAGGTGCTGCGCGCGCTCGACACGCCGCGCAAAATTCAGGATTTCCTCGATCGCGTGCCGATCAACAAGGAGCGGCACGGCGACACGTGCACCTCGCCGCTCGTCACGCTGCGGCGCAATCGAGCGCACTGCATGGAGGGCGCGCTCGTCGCGGCGCTCGCGCTGTGGATGCATGGCCAGCGGCCGCTGATCCTCGATCTCAAGACGACGCACGACGACGTCGACCATCTCGTCGCGCTCTACCGCAAGGATGGTTTCTGGGGTGGCATCACCAAGACCAACCATGCGGTGCTGCGCTATCGCGAGCCGATCTACCGTGATGTCCGCGAGCTCGCTGCCTCGTACTTTCACGAGTATTTCACCGACACTGGCAAGAAGACATTGCGCAGCTATTCGCGCCCATTCGATCTCCGCTCGTGGAAAGGCGATTGGATCACGGCGGACGACGATCTCTGGGATCTCGAGCGCGCGATAGACCAGTCGCCGCATCGCGCGCTCTTGGGCCGTGGTCAGATCGGCGGACTGCGCCGCGCCGATGCAATCGAGATCCGCGCCGGAAAGCTCACCGAGCGGTAGATCGTGACGCGCGTCAGCGCAGGCTGACGCGTGCCGCCAGCGCGCCGCCGGCCGGCCCGATGCTCACGGAAACGCGCCGGGGACCGGCTGTCATGCTACGGCTGTAAGCGAACGCATCGAACGCGCTCACGAGCAGAATCCCGCCGGCAACCGCCGCGCCCGGCACGAGGTACGGTCGCTCCTTGCGCACGTGCTTCACGGTGCCGGGGTACGTCGTGCCGAACGGACCGCTGAACATCGTGTCCACCGTGACGACTTTGGTCTTTTGTTGCAGCGCTGCCGCGAGCCCCGCGGCGAAACCGACGAGCGACAGCACGCCGCGAACCGGACGGCGCGCGTAGAACTGCCCGCCGCCGGGAATGACGAGCCCGAGCGACAACGCCTGGCCCGGCGACAGGCCAGGCCGCCGAAGGGCGTCGATGCGTGCGAGGATCTGTGCGCGATCGGCCGCATCGGGACGCAGTCCGAGATAGCGCGTGTAATCGTCCACGGCGCCGTCCCTGTCACCCGTCGCGGCGCGGACGATTGCGCGATCATAATAGGCGTCGGCCCACGACGAGTGACTCTGGATCGCCGTGCTGAAATGCGCCTGGGCCTGTACCAGCTGACCTTTGTTGTATGCGGTCACGCCGAGATTGAACGCGGAGGTCGCGGCCACGATCGTGGGATCGGGCCGTGGAGGCGCGAGGATCCGCGCGCGCTCTCGCGCCTCGGTCGCCTCGGGCGCATTGGGCGACAACGCCAGAAAGCGGCAGTACTCCTTGGCGGCGTCGGCGCCGGCGCCCGCGGTCTCGTACGCGCGGGCGAGTTGATACGCGAGGTCGGGGTCGGTGGGATCGAGCGTGGCGGCCTGCCGCAGCTGGCCGAGCGCGCCGACGCTGTCACCGAGGATCGACGCCTCCTGGCCACGCTGCGCGAGCTGGCGCGCCGCGCGGCGCTGATCCGCGGTCGGTGCGGTCGGCCGCGCGGTCGAGGACGCGCACACCGGCGCGGGCGGCGCCGTGAGCGTACTCTGTTTCAGTAACTCACGCGGCCCGCCGCTCTGCACTTGAGCGCCGAGCGGGAATGCCGCGAGCATCGCGACGAGAAACGGCGAGCGGCGAGTCACTTGCTGACCGTGATGGTGGATGTGCCCGGCTTGCCGCTGACCGTCTCGGTGGCGGTGATCGCGACGATGCCGGTGTTGACGCCCGTCACCAGGCCCGACGACGAGACGGTCGCGATGTTGTCGTTGGCCGAAGCCCAGGTGAATGTTCGGCCCTGGAGCACCAGTCCATTGGCATCCTTAGCCGTGGCGGTGAGCTGGATTTGCTTGCCCTTGGCAACCGACGCCGTCACAGGGGAAACGATAACGCTCACTACGGGCGCCAGGTTCACGGTGAGGGACGCCGTGCCGGACTTTCCCTCGCTCGTCGCGGTGATTGTGGTCACCCCCGCCGCGCCGCCAGTCGCCGTGCCGCTCGAGTTGATCGTCGCCACGGTCGTGCTGCTCGAGCTCCACGTGATCGTGCGGCCGGTGAGCACGTTGCCATTCGCATCCTTGGTGACGGCTGCAAACGTCGTGGTCTGGTTCTGGAGAATTGTGGCGCTCGTCGGCTGCACCGTCACGGTCGCCACGGGAACGGGCGTCACCGTCACGGACGACGTTCCGGTCTTCGTCTCGGCCTTCGCGGATATGGTAACCGGGCCGCCGATCGTGACTCCAGTCACGAGGCCCGTGGACGAGACCGTGGCGATGGCGGTGTTGCTCGACGTCCACGTCACCGTGCGGTCGGTCACGACCAGGCCGTTCGTGTCCTTGACGGTCGCCGTGAGCTGCGTCGTCTGGCCGACGATGACACTCGCTGGCGACGGCGTCACGGTTACGCTGCCGACCGGCACGAGTGTGACGGTGATGGTGGCCGTCCCGCTCTTGCCTTCGCTCGTCGCCGTGATCGTCGCCGTCTTCCCGCCGCTGCCCGCGCCCGTCACGACGCCAGTCGATGAGACCGTGGCGACGGTCGCATCGCTCGTGCTCCACGTGATCGTTCGGCCCGTGAGCACGTTCCCGTTCGCGTCCTTGGTGACCGCGGAGAGCGTCACCGTCTTGCCGACACCGATGGTCGCGCTGGACGGGCTCACGGTCACGCTCGCAACGGGAACCGGGAGAATGGTCACCGACGCCGTCCCCGACACGCCCTCCGACGTCGCGGTGATCGTCACCTTTCCCGTGTCGACCGATGTCACGACGCCGCTGGAATTCACCGTGGCCTTGGCGGTATTGCTCGAGCTCCAGGTAACGGCGCGGCTGACCGTGTTGCCGTTTATGTCCTTAACTGTCGCGGTGAGCGTGGTCGATTGGCCGATGATGATCGTCGTTGACGAGGGTGACACGGTCACACTCCCCACCGGCGCCGTTGTCACGGTGACCGTCGAAGTTCCGCTCTTGCCTCCGCTCGAGGCCGTGATCGTCACCGTGCCGGCCGCCACGCCCGTCACGACACCCGTCGACGAAACGGTCGCGATGCCGGGATTGCTCGTCGACCACGCGACGATCTGTCCCGTCAGGACGTTGCCGCTGGCATCCTTGACGGTCGCGGTGAGCGTCACCGTTCCGCCGGTCGACACCGACGCCGGCGACGGTGTGACGGTCACGCTCGCCACGGTGATGATCGACACGGTCACGGGGGCCGTGCCAGTGACCCCCTCGCACGTGGCGCTGACCGTCGCGGTGCCGGCGCCTACGGCCGAAGCGATGCCGGATGCGTCCACGATCACCACCGACGTGTTGCTCGATGACCACGTGACGACGCGGCCGGTCACGATGGTGCCGTTGGCGTCCTTCACGACAGCGCTGAATTGAATGCTGGAGCCCTTCGCCATGTTCGCGCCGGGCGGCTGTAACGCCACGCTCGCCACGGGTACGTTCGAGACCGTGATCGCCGCCGTCCCGTCCTTGCCGTCGATCGTTGCCGTTATCGTGGCGGTACCTGCGGCAACGGCCGTCAACAGCCCCGTGCTCGACACGGTTGCGATGGCGGCGTTGTCACTCGACCACGACACCGGCCGGCCGATGACCGGGTTGTTGTTCGCGTCGCGCGCCGTTGCCGCGAGCTGGCTCGTCTGCCCGACCGTGATCGTGAGTGGACTCGGGGTGACTGCGACGGTCGCCACCGCTCCCTGTGTCACCGTGATCGTCGCGGCGTCGCTCTTTCCCTCGGCCGTCCCGGTGATCGTGGCGTTGCCGGCCGCCACTGCCGTGACCATGCCCGTCGCATCTACGGTCGCCACGCCGTCGTTGCTGCTCGTCCAAATGACGGCGCGGTCACTGAGAAGGTTGTTCGCCGCGTCGTAGGCGATGGCGGTGAGCGGCGTGTGCGCACCTGGTGTCGCATCGATGTGATTCGGCCGTACGACGACGCTCGCCACAGGCGTCTTTTGCACGGTGATCGCGGCGATACCCGATTTGCCGCTCGCGCTTGCCGCGACCTCCGTCGTTCCGAGTGCCAGCCCTGTCACCACGCCCGTGTTGGACACGCTCGCGATCGCCGGATCCTTGACGCTCCATACGACTGACGCGGTGCTGACGATCTTGCCGTCGGGATCCTTCGCCACGGCCTGCAGCGGAAGTCGGGCGCCAAGCGCGAGCGAGGACGAGGGCGGCGTCACTTCGATCGACGCGATGTCACCGCCGCCAACGGAATCGGTGACGGTCGCGCCGGAACATCCGACGACGGCGGCCACCAACCAGGTGACCGCGCGCCGCGCGATAAAGATCGAGCGTGAATCGACACGAATGGAGTGCATGGTCATCCACCACCGGGCGGCTCGACGTACACGGGTCGCGTGCGGTGGATGCGAGTTCCGTCGCCGAGCTGCCCTTCAAGATTGTAGCCCCAGCAGAATGCTTCGCCTGACGTGGTCGTGCCGCAGGTGTGCGATCCGAACGCGCGCAGCGACGCGAAGATGTGTCCACCGGCGACCGCGACGGGAACCGTTTGATCGCCGGTGCCGCCGTCACCGAGTTGGCCGTAGTTGTTTCGCCCCCAGCAGAACGCGTCGCCCGCGGCCGTCAGCGCGCACGTGTGCACGGCGCCGGCCGCGACGGCCACGAAATGTTCGGTGCTCTTCACACGGACCGGCGTCGCGTGATCCACGCGCGACCCGTCACCCAGCTGCCCGCCGTTGTTCCGCCCCCAGCAGTACACGTCGCCTTCGGGCGTCGCGCCGCAGGCGTGCGCGCTGCCCGCCGCGATCGAGGTGAACGTACGGTCGCCGTTCACCCACCCCGGCGCGCGACGATCGCTCGTGCCGCCATCGCCAAGTTCGCCGCTGCCGCCGTCGCCCCAGCACATCGCGCGACCAGAAACCTCGAGTGCGCAGGTGAAGTTCCATCCCGCGGCGACCGACGCGAACCGGCCTCTCCAGGCGACGGCGAGCGGAGTGCTGCTTTCGGTTGTCCCTTCGCCACCAAAGGCGCCGAGCTGGCCTTGCTCATTCGAGCCCCAGCACCACACCCCGCCAGCCTCATCGAGTGCGCAGCTGTGCGCGGCCCCAACCGTGATGGCCGTGAACGACCGATTTCCCGACACACGCGCCGGCATGCTATGCTGCGCGGTCGTCCGATCGCCGAGCTGACCGTGATCGTTGGCGCCCCAGCACCAGGCGCTGCCTCCCCGCGCGATAGCGCAGTTGTGCGACAACCCCGCCGCCATGGTCGTGAACCGGAGATCGATCGCGACCACCGACGGCGATGCCGATCGCGTCGTGCCGCCGTTGCCCAACTGCCCGCGATCGTTCGCGCCCCAGCAGAACACCTTGCCTTCAGCGCCGACGAAGCACGTGTGCATGCCGCCGGCGATCACGGTCACGCGCGCTCCCGACGGGGGAACGGGTGCCCGTATCAGCGGCGCGGGCGCGGATGTCGCGGCCGGCGCCGGCGGCTGCGTAGCCTGAGGCGAAGTGATCTTGTTCGTCGCGGCTGGTGTGGCCTGCTGAGTGGCGCCTTTCGCCGACGACTGCCGGCTCGCGTCCGATGAATCCGATGCCGCGGTGCTTTCGCGAAGCGGACTTTCCTCCGCGGGTGTCAGCTGGAGTGGCGCGGCCGGTTCACTGTTTGGCAAAGCGACGGCGACGGTCGGTCCGACGGCCTTCACGGAGTCGATGCTTGGACCGGCCGGCGAAGGCTGGACCGAAGTCTCGACGTTTCCGGGCGACGACGCCTGAACGATGATCGGCGGTGGCGGAGACTGCGGCTTGAACCAATGTTGCGTCGTTGCGGCGATCAACGCTACGGCCGCCACAGTGGCGAGACCGCCGAAGATCATCACGCTCCGCCGGCGCGAGCCGCCAGGCGCATCGTGGCCGCCCGCGGCCAGCTCCGCGGCCACCGACGCCAGAGCCTCCGCGACCGGCATGGCCGATGGCGATGGAGCCGGGACAGTCAGTGGAGTTATCGGAGTGACCGCTGTTATCGGAGCGACCACCGGAGACGTGGATGCGGCCGGAGTGACAGGACGCTCGAAGCGAAGAGTTTCGGTGGTGACCGGCATTCGCGGGGCAGCGCGCCGTTCCACGACTCCCGCCCCGTGATCGAGCGCCGCGACGAGCGCGTTCACGTCCTGCCATCGTGAGTCGCGATTCTTTTCGATGGCCACCGCGATGGCGTCGGCGAGCCGGTCAGGCACGTCGGGGCGCATCTCGCGCACGTCGGGAAGCTGCTCGTATTTCTGGCGGTACAGGATCGCGTAGAGGGTCTCGCCGTCCCACGGTCGCTTGCCAGTCAGCATCTCCCACGCGACGAGGCCCAAGCTATAGATGTCGCCCCGGGCATCGAGGTCATTGCCATCGATTTGTTCAGGGGCCATGTAAGCCGGCGTGCCGATCGCCACGCCGGCCATGGTGAGCTGTGTGTCGCCGTCCATCGCGCGCGCCAGACCGAAATCGGCCAGCATCGTCCGGCCGGAGTCGTCGACGAAGATGTTCTCCGGCTTCACGTCGCGGTGCACGATGCCCATCCCGTGGGCGACGCCCAGCGCGGCAGCGACGTCTCGCATGATCTGCTCGGCGCGGTCTGGCGGAAGCGGCCCCGCCTCGCGGATCAGATCACGGAGCGTACGCCCGGGTACATGGTCCATGACCAGCGCCACGCCACCGCGTTTGAGATCGACCACCCGTCGCACCGGGATGATGTTCGGGTGCGCGAGCTGCGCGACGAAGTGGGCTTCGCGCGCGAATCGGGCAACGGCTTCCTCGTCCTCGATGTACTTGGCGCGTATTTGCTTGATCGCGACTTCGTCACCGGTCGCGATCTCGCGGGCCAGGTAGACTACTGACGTTCCACCGCGTCCGAGCTCACGCAGAATCTCGTATTCGCCCCTGAGGGCCGTGGGCGTTCGCGGTTTCGACGTCACTGGGCGAGCACTGGGGAAATGGTCTTTCGGAGCATGGTCGAACGCGGTCAATGGGCGCGGAATCGGAGCACGACTTCGCCGAGCTCGATGCGGTCGCCGTCAACGAGCGTCCGCTCGCCCTCCGATTCGCTCAGGTGCTCGTCGTTGACGATCACCGGATTGGTGTGCGAGAGGTTGGCCACCGCCCATTTGCCGTCCGAGAAATTGAACTGGGCGTGCTGGCGGCTCACGGTGCTCGACTGCAAGGTAACGTGCCTCGGCGAGACGGCGCCGGGATCGCGACCCACTACGAGCTGCAGCGGCTCGCCCGGTACGCGCACGAACCGGATCTCGCGATGTTTCGGCTCTCCGCTCACCACCTCGAGCCGGCCTGGAAGCAACTGAACCGGTTCCTCCACCGGGCGCCGGAAACGGACCGTTTCGGCATGTTTGGAGCTGCGCGCCGGGGGCTCGACGTACGTGTCGTGAAATACGACGGACTCGACAGCCGCTCCCGATGCCGGATGTTGGCCGAACTCAGAGACTTGCGACCCATCGCCATTGCTGGATCGAGCGACGCGCACCGGTGTGATGGCGCGCAGGGCCGGCTCGATCGCCTGCTCGCGAACGGGAACGACGAGTGGCACGTACCGGCGTGGCTTGGCCATTGACCGATCGGTCAACCAGACTGCGACCAGAACGACCGCGCCGATCACCGCCGCAATCGACAAAATGACCACGAACACAGCAAGCATGACACGCTGCCGGACTGAGACGGTCGCCGATGACGCCGGCCCGCGCGAGGCTCGAGCCGCGCAGGGTCGACGAGCTGAATTCATAGTGATACACGCCAACGCGGGGCCCGTCTACCCCATGGGGACGGGCCCTGGTTCGCCGTCAACGTTCGTGTGTACTTCCGTTTCCGCGCGGCATGAACCAGCGCATGAGTCGTGCCGACCTCAGGCGAATGTGATCCAGGTAACCAAGCGGCCCCGGCGCTGGCTCCAGCCGCAGCGCGCGAACGACTTCGGCGGCCGTAGCGTACCGGTCGGAAGGCGCTTTTGCCATCGCCCGCTGGATCACGGCATCGAGAGCCGGAGGCGCGGTGGAGCGCGACAGCCGGACCGACGGCGCCGGCGTCGTCATGTGGTGCGCCACGATCACCGCCGCGCTCTTGCCGCCAAAAGGCGGTCCGCCCGTGAGCATCTCGTACAGCATGCAGCCGAGGGCGTAGATGTCGGCACGTCCATCGATGTCACGCTCGCCCGCTGCCTGTTCCGGGCTCATGTACCCTGGCGTCCCGACGATCATGCCGGTGCCGGTGAGTGACTCCTCGCCCACGGCCCGGGTGATCGCGCGCGCGATGCCGAAGTCCGAAATGATGGCGTGGTTGTCGACGAGGAGGATGTTCTCCGGCTTGATGTCGCGATGGACGATCCCCTGCCGATGCGCGTAATCCAGCGCTTCGGCGATCTCGGTCGCGATTGCCACCGCCTCGTCGATCGGAAGGGGTGAGTCCTTCTGCATGCGATGCCGCAGTGTCTCGCCCGCGATGAACGGCATCATGTAGTACAGCAGCCCTTCGCGGTCGCCCGCCGACAGGATCGGCACGATGTTGGGATGCGACAGGTGCGCGAGCAACCGGATCTCGCGCCGGAAGCGCTCCGCGCTCAAGCCGGCCGTGAGGCCAGGCGGGAGCGTCTTGATCACCACCGTGCGCCCCAGGCTCGTCTCGACCGCCGAGAACACGCGGGACATGCCGCCGCCGCCGAGCTCACGGTCGAGCCGGTACGCGTCGCCAAGTGCGGACTGAAGTCGATCCCGAAGATCCATCAGACCCTTAAACTGCCTTTATGGAATTGGGATCGCCAGAGCGCAATGTTGCCACTTGGCGTGATGCGCGCGCCGGGCATCACGCGCGGTCGCGCGCGCGCGGATGCGGACAGAGGCGTCGATGCGTCGGTCTGGGCACACAGAGAATTGACGGACGAAGCGGATTTGTTTGAAACCGCACGGCGCGAGCCCTTGCCGGACCGTCCGCTTCGGCGCTGATTCGGCAACACCCAACGACGAGGACCGATCATGAGCCCGCTCTCATCCGCCGATTTCATCACGACCACGGCGAACGCGATCGACGGATACGATGTGACGCAAACCTACGGCATCGTCCGAGGCATCGTGGTTCGGTCGCGCTCGGTCATCGGTTCGTTCGGCGCAAAGCTGCAAACGATCTTCGGCGGTGACATCTCGCTCCTCACCGAGATGTGCGAGCGCGCCCGGGCCGACGCCTTCGCCCACGCAGTGGAACACGCGACGGCATTGGGAGCAAACGCTCTCCTCGCGGTGCGCTACGACGCCACCGAGATCATGACCGGCGTCTCGGAGGTTCTGTGCTACGGCACGGCGGTCCGCGTCGCACCGCGGCTTCGCGGGCGGAGTGAGTGAGGGAGAGGCCCACCGTGGAGACGACAACTACAACTACTCAACCACCGTTAGCCACGAGCCGGGATTCTTTGATTGGACTGCCGCTCGGTAGGCCACGAGTAGCGTCACGAGCGGCAGTCCCCCCAAAAATCCACGGCTCGTTGGGCCAAGGATTCTCGCGACACGCGGGGCGATCCGGAGAATCCGCCCCATCCGAAGAATCCGTGTTCACGACCACCCGAACTCTTCATCACACATCGAGGCAAGGATGCGCACGGGACTCCTCTGCGACCCTCTGCGGCCTCCGCACCTCTGCGTTGGGCAGTTGCCGTTGGCCCGGCAACCACAGCTTGCCCGATCAATCACTACGCAGTGCCACCGCCGGATCCACTCCGGCCGCTCGGCGTGCGGGCAGCCACGAGGCAATCAAGGCCACGACGAGCAGTGCAACACAGGTGCCGGCCAGCGTGAGCGGGTCGGTCGGGCTCACGTCGTAGAGCATGCCGCGCAGGAGGCGCGTCACGCCGAGCGCCGAGGCGAGTCCGATCGCCACGCCGAAGCCACCGAGGACCAGACCTTGTCGTGAGATCATCCGGCTCACGTCGGCCGGCCGCGCGCCGAGTGCCATCCGGACGCCGATCTCGCGGTGGCGCAGGCTCACGCCGTAAGCCATCACACCGTAGAGGCCCACGGCCCCCAGCACGAGCGCGATCCCGCTCGCCGCGCCCAGCATCAGCATCAGGAAGCGCACGCGTGCCGACGCGCTGTCGAGGAGCGCGGAGATCGTTCGCTCGTGGTGCGTGGGCAGCAGTGGATCGAGGGCGTGCACGATCTGCCGTACCGACGCGATCACCGAGCCGGGATCCCCTGCCGCGCGAACTGTCAGGACGACGTTCCGCGGGACGCCGGCGGCCGTATCCCCATCCGCCTCGATCAATGGGAAGTACGCCGTCTGCTCGGCCGGGACTTCCAGTCCCTGCATGTGCACGTCGTTGACGACGCCGACGATCGTGTACCAGGGGCTCGACGCGTCTCTTCGCACCCGCTTGCCCAATGCGGACCCGCCCTTCCAGTAACGCTCGGCGAACGCACGGCTCACCACGAGCTCCAACGCTGGATGCGCCACGTCGCCTTCGTTGAACATCCGGCCGGACAGCACACGAATGCCGATCGACGAGAAATAGTCGCGCGTCGACCAGAGCATCAGATGCACGCCGGGCAGCGCATTGGGGTCGCGCGCGTAGTCCTCGACGAACAACGCGCTGTTGTCCTGGTCGCCGGTAAGCGGGAGGGTCGTCCCGATGCCGACCTTCTCGACACCGGGAAGTGCCTGCACTCGCGAGGCGAGCTCGGTGAAGAATGCGGCCCGCGCGTTGGTTGACTGATACTTCGCCGTCGGCAGCGAGATCTGGAGCGACACGGCGCGCGTGGCGTCGAAACCGGGATCCACGGTGCGCAGCCGGTTGAAGCTGCGCGCCATGAGCCCCGATGCCGCGACGAGCACCAGGGCCAGGGCCATCTGCGCGATCACCAGGGCGCTTCGCGTCCGGTGTCGCTCGGCGCCCGCCGTCGCCGATCGTCCAGAGTCCCTGAGCACCGTCGAAATCGGAATGCGCCGGGTGCGGAGGAGCGGGACGAGGCTCACCGCCAGCGCGCAGAGCAGCGTCGCCGCGGCGGCGAACGCCCAAACCGCCAGATCGAATCGCACTTCATTCGCCCGCGGCACGTCGATTCCCGCGGGAAGCGTCGGGATCAGACGAATCGCGCTCCACGCCATGCCGAGTCCCAGCACACCGCCGCCCGCGGCGATCAGCCCGCTCTCCGACAGATACTGCACGAGCAGCGCGCCGCGACTCGCGCCGAGGGCGTTCCGCACGGCCAGCTCGCGATTACGCCCCTCGGCGCGCACCAGGAACAGGTTTGCCACGTTCGCGCACGCGATCAGCAGCACGAGCCCAACGGCGCCGAACAGCACCCAGAGTAACCTGGTCACGTCGCCCACCATGACTTCGCGGAGCGGGTGCACCACCGGATTCAGGTGTGCCTTCTCGAACATCGCCTTCGGGATCGGATACGGGAATTCGTCGAGCAGCCGCGGGGTGAATCGCGCCAGGTCGGCCCTCGCCGTTTCAGTCGTGGCGCCTGGTTTGAGCCGCGCGACGGCGGTGAAGTTGAAGCTGAGCGGGTCCGAGTTGGCGGGATCGAACTGGATCGGATACCAAAGCTGTGTCGACGCTTCTGGATATCGGAATGATGCCGGCATGATGCCCACGACCTCGCACGGTACGCCGTCGATCACGATGCGCTTCCCGACGATCGACGGATCGCCGCCGTACCTCTGCCGCCAGAGTGCGTACGACAGGATGATCACGCGCGGTGCGCCCGGCCGATCCTCCTCCGTCGAGAACGAGCGCCCGCGTTCCGGAGACACGCCGAGCGTCGGGAACAGCGAAGCCGTAACGGGGGCAGCGCCCACGCGCTGCGCGTCGTCGCTGCCGGAACGACCGACGACGGGCCCGAGATTGATGCTCGTCTCGCGCCACGCGCCAATGTTGCTGAACACCGAGTTATGTCGCTGATACAAGAGGTAGGTTCCGCCGGACTCCTCGACTCGCGAGATGCCAGCGATGGAGATGCTGTGCGCGATGGTGACCAGCTGGTCGGGGTTGGGATAGGGGAGAGGGCGGAGGACGACGCCGTACAGGATTCCGAACATCGCGGTCGCCGCGCCCAACCCGAGCGCGAGCACGAAGACGCTGGTGCTGGTGAAGGCGGGCGCGCGGCGAAGCCGGCGCCAGGCGTGCTGAAGCTCGCGGGCGAGGTCGGGCATGGCGATCCTTGCGGTTGTCGTTTGGTCGTTCCTCATCGATACGAGAGCGCGGACGACGGGGTTTCGCGATACATTCGCGGCATGTCGTACAGCCTCTACATCGACGGCCAATTCACCGGTTCCAGGTCCGGTCGCACGATCGACGTCATCAACCCCGCGACGCAGGAGGTCATCGCGCGCGTGCCCGATGGCGACGCGTCCGACGTCGACGCGGCAGTCCGGGCGGCGCGGCGTGCCTTCGAGTCAGGGCCGTGGCGTGACGTCACGGCGCAGGAGCGCGGCAGAATCCTGTTTCGCCTCGCGCAGATCGTGCGCGAACACGCCGCTGCCTGGGCCGAGCTCGAGACCCTCAACAACGGCAAGCCGATCGTCGAATCCGAATTCGACATCGCTGACGTGGCGACGTGTTTCGAGTACTATGGCGGGCTCGCCACCAAGATCCACGGCGACGTCGTGCCCGTGCCCGACAATGCACTGAGCCTGGCGCTCCGTGAACCGATTGGCGTCGCCGGTCAAATCATCCCGTGGAATTATCCGCTGCTCATGGCGGCGTGGAAGCTCGCGCCCGCGATCTGTGCCGGCTGCACGATGGTGCTCAAGCCCGCCGAGCAGACGCCGCTCACGGTTCTCGAGCTGGCGCGGCATTTCGAGGACGCGGGACTTCCGCCCGGCGTGGTCAACATCGTGACCGGATACGGCGCAACGGGCGCGGCCCTCGTCGCGCACCCCGACGTCGACAAGATCGCGTTCACCGGCAGTGCGGAGGTCGGGAAGGTCATCATGCGAGAGGCCGCCGACACGCTCAAGAAGATCTCGCTCGAGCTGGGCGGCAAGTCGCCCAACATTCTGTTTGCCGATGCCGACTTCGAGGCGAGCGTCGATGGCGCGCTCTTCGGCCTGTTCATCAACCAGGGCGAGGTCTGCTCGGCAGGGAGCCGCATCCTCGTCGAGCGGTCAATCTACAGGGACGTGCTCGACGCAATGGTCGCGAAGGCCCGAGCCATTCGGCTCGGGCCAGGTATAGATCGCGCGACCAAGATGGGCCCTCTGGTGAACCGCGAACAGTTCGAGAAAGTCCTCGCCTATCAGCAAATTGGAAAGACCGAGGCGAAGCTTGCCGTCGGCGGTGGACGTGCCACCGGTCCGGAGCTGGACCAAGGGCTGTTCGTCGAACCGACGATCTTCTACGACGTCGACAACGCGGCGCGCATCGCTCGGGAGGAGATCTTCGGGCCGGTCGCCGCCGTCATTCCCTTCGACGACGAGAACGACGCCATCCGGATCGCGAACGACTCGCCGTACGGTCTGGCGGCCGCGGTCTGGACGCGTGACATCTTTCGTGCGATGCGAACAGTGAAGCGGCTGCGCGCCGGCATCGTGTGGGTGAATCACATGCAGCCGACTTTCGTGGAAGCGCCCTGGGGCGGCTACAAGCAAAGCGGGATCGGCCGCGAGCTCGGCGTGTGGGGTGTCGAGGAATACCTGCACGTGAAGCAGGTACACATCAACCTCAACGAGCAGCCGATTGGCTGGTACTGAGGGCGAATCAGCGATCGCGCTGTGGGGTTCGTCCCCGACGCCGGTCCGAGCCGCTGCGGCGTGTAGTGCTGGATGGTCCACCCTCGTCTGGTCGAGGAACAGTGGTGCGACGGCCGGACCTGCAACCCTGGCGCCGGTGATTGTGCCGGGCTAGCGTGGAACCATGCGGATGCGCTCGCTCGGAATCCTGTTGGCCCTCTGTGCCGCATGCGCGGGTCACCGCACGACGCCTACGCCAGCGACCGTGCGCGGTCCGGCGCGAGACAGCGTATTCCACCTCGACGAAACACGCACCGACAGCGTGGCGGCTCACGGCGTCGTGGACGCGATGGTCGGGCTGATGAGCCCGGACGCGATCTACCTTCGAGCCGGAGCGCCAGCGGCGTACGGCATCGATGCGGTCCGCGCTCTGCTCAAGGCGACGCCGGACACGCCGGGTATCAGGAGCTCGTGGCAGCCGGAGGGCGGCGGCATCTCCGACGACCTGCGGTCGGCGTACACGTTCGGCATCGTGGCCCGCGCAGCGGCGGATTCCCCGATCCGCTTTGAGCGTTACATCGCATACTGGCGGCGTGACGCGGGCCAGTCGTGGCAGATCGCCGCCTATGCCGAAATCAACGGGGCGCTGTCGCCGGAGCCGACCGTGATTCCGGAGCAGCCTCCGCCCGCCCAACCGCCGCTCGCCAAGCCGCAGGCCGACGCACGAGCGCAGGTGTTCGGGGCGGACAGCGCATTCGCCGACCTCGGCTACCGCATGGGGACGGCATACGCGTTCTCGAATTCGGTCGCGCCCGAGGGCGTCGTGTTCGGCAGTCCGCAGCTCGTCATCGGCCCGCAAGCGATCCAGGAGTTTTTCGCCGCGCGCGGTTCCGGGACGTCGCTCAGCTGGCGCCCGGTCTACGCGGCCGTCGCGGGCTCACGCGATCTGGGGTTCACGGTCGGCGAGTACACACTCACCGGCCGTGGTCCCACCGGCGCAGCGGTTCAGAGATTTGGTAAGTACCTGACGGTGTGGAGGCGCCAGCCGAAAGGATCGTGGAAGTTCGTGGTGGATGGCGGGAACGGGAGCCCGGCGAAGAAGACCGGGGACGAGTAAGCATTGGCCGGCGCGCCGTTGGCCCCCACGCCTTTCGGTGTGGTTGTCGCACGTCTGACGCCTCGATGCTTTATGCTCGATGCTGGACTCGCTCTCGGGGGTGAGATCCAGTCTCGAGTGGTGAGAAGCCAGATTGACGATCTGGTCCCTCGCACCTGATGACTGGCATCTCACCCGCGAAGGCGAGACCAGCATCGAGGCCTCAGCGTCGAGCCGTCAGACGTGCGATCTCGTCCGTTACGGCCGATCCTTGAACAACGCGTTCAACTGCGTGTGCTTGTTGTCGAGCGGCACTTCCCGTCCGTCGATGAACAGATACTTCGTGTCCGTCTTCGCCTCGAGAATGTCACCCGTCGTCACGACGATGTTCGCCATCTTGCCGACGTCGATCGAGCCCATCTTGTCGCCCGCCCCGAAGATCTGTGCCGGCCAGAGCGTCACCGACTTGAGCGCGTCCGATTTGGACAGGCCGTGCGCCGCTGCCATGCCGGCATTGTAGGGAAGGGTACGGATCTCCGAACCACGGTCGCCGGTCGAGATCGCGAACGTGACGCCCGCCGCGGCGAGCTTGGCGGGAATGGTGAAGTTCACGTCGTACGGATCGTCCTCGCGTGACGGGAGCTGCATCACCGCGGTGACGATGACCGGTACGTTGTGCTGCTTGAGGAACGGCGCCACTGCCGGCGCCTCCTGTCCGCCCATGATGATCGGCTTGAGGCGCATCTCCTCGGCGAAGTTCACCGCGTCGCGAATGTCATTCGCGCGCTCGGCGGGGAAGATCACCGGCATCTGGCCGTTGAGCGCCGGAAGCATCGACTCGAGCACGACGTCGTGCGCCGGTCGCGGGATCGACTTGTCCTTGGCGTAGGCCGCCTGTGCCTTGCCATACGCTTCCGCGTCGCGAAGCATCGCCCGCAGCGAATCCATCTGCGCCTGCCGAACGCGATTGGCGTCGGCCGGCGCCCCCTGCTGGAGCGCGGCCGCGCGCGCGAACCCGCGACCGCCAAAGCCGGAGCGTGGCAGCTCGATCACGAGTGCAACGCGCGGCGTCACCGCCATCTTGGGCGGCGTGTCGCCGGCGAGATTCATCAGCGCCGCCTGGCCGGAGATGATCCCGCCCGTTGGGCGTGACACGACAGTCGTGATTCCGACGACGCGGGCCACGCCGATGTGCGCGCTGTGCGGATCGATGCCGAAGAACGCCTGTGCGTTCGGGTTGAACGAGCCCACCTCGGAGATGTCGACCGTGGCCACCGCACCCTGGCCGATCTCCGACAAGCCGACGCTCGATCCCGTCTCGATCATGCCGGGATAGACCATCAACCCGCTCGCGTCGATGACTTTGGCGTTGGCCGGCACCTGCACGTTCGCGCCCACCGCGGTGATCCTGCCGCCGCTGATCACGACGGTGCCGTTCGGAATGTCGGCGCCGCTCACGGGGACGATGTGCCCGCCGCGGATCGCGAACGTGCCCTGCGGGCCCGGCGTCGGATTGAAGGATCCGAGCTGCGCGGATGCCGCCGTTGCGACCACCACCGACAACAGCGCCGCTCGCGCTACCATTCGATGCGTCATTTCGATTTTCCTCATGGCACCACCGGACGTCGCCCACGATCCGCCGCCTCGAGCGCCGCGCGCTCCTTGGCCATCTGATCGCGCATCGCCAGGTCGCGCTGCCTGTCGAAGAAGATTTCGCCGTCGATGAACGTCGTTTCGGCGGACGAGTACACGCTGAGCGGATCGCCGCTCCAGATCACGACGTCGGCATCCTTGCCGACCTCGATCGAGCCCACGTGGTCCTGCACGCCGAGCTGCACGGCGCCGTTGTAGGTGATCGTCTTGAGCGCTTCGTCCTCGGTGAGCCCCCCGTAGCGCATCATCTTCGCGGCGTCGATGTTGAGCCGGCGCGCGCGCTCGTCGGAGTCGGAGTTGACCGTCGCCACCACACCGTGCCGCAGCAGGATGGGCACGTTGTAGGGAATGGCGTCGTACGCTTCGATCTTGTACGACCATTCGTCGGCGAAGCTCGAGAGTCCGGTTCCCGCCTGCGCGATCTCGGAGGCGATCTTGTAGCCCTCGAGGCCGTGCTGCAGCGTCTTCACGGTGAAGCCGAACTCCTTGGCGACCTCGAGGAGCATCAGCATCTCGTCGCCGCGGTACGAGTGCGCGTGCACGAAGCGCTTGCCCTCCAGCACCTCGACCAGCGGCTCGAGCTCGAGATTCCGTTCCGGCGCCACGAGGTTCTTCTCACCCTTCTTCACGCGCGCGTTGTAGTCGTCCCATTGCGCCTTGTAGTCGCGCGCGCGCGTGAATGCGTCGCGCAGCACCTCTTCCTGGCCCATGCGCGTCGCGGGGTAGCGCAACGGCTGACCGCTCGCCTGCTGCGCCTGCTGCGAGTTCTTGCGCGTCACGTTCTCGCCGAGGGCGAATTTGATGCCCGGCGTCGCGTTGGGGAACAGCATCTCGTCGACGTCGCGGCCCCACTTGAGCTTCACGACGGCGTTCTGGCCACCGATTGTGTTCGCCGATCCGTGGAGCACGTTGATCGTCGTCACGCCGCCCGCGAGCTGGCGGTAGATGTTGACGTCGGTCGGATTCAGCACGTCGCGCACGCGCACCATCGAGGTCACCGAGAGCGAGCCCTCGTTCACGGCGTCGATCATCGTGTGCGAGTGTGGATCGATGATACCCGGCATCACGTACTTGCCCGTGGCGTCGATGACCTGCGCGCCCGCGGGCGCCGGAAGATTCTTTCCGATCTGCGCGATCTTGCCGCTCTGCAGCAGGAGATCGGTGTTCTCGAGCCGGCCCTTGGTGACGGTGAGGACCGTCGCGTTCTTGATGAGGGTAGGCGCCTTGGACGCCGCCACCGGCTGTTGCGCGCCCGCCGCGGACGCGGCGACAATCGCCGCGATGACTATGAATTGTCTCATGAGCGAATCTGGAATGTGGTGTTCATATCGCATGGTCAGCGCCCTCGCTGTTGCGGCGGACGCCCCCGGCGCCCGCTTCCGCCAGCGCCACCGTCCGGCTTCGTGCCGATGAACGTACCCTGCGGGTGCCCGACGATCGCCACCGTGCCGCGCATGACGGTGCCGGCAATGGTGCCGGTGAAGCGCGCCTCTTCGGTGCCGGCCGCCATCGTCACCGACGCGGTGAACTGGACTTCGCCGGCGCCGCCGATCGAGCCGTTTGATATCTGGCCGCTGCCTAGCGCGCCTTGTATCGTGCCGCGCAGCTGCTCGCCCACCTGCTGCAGCGTGAGCGTCACCGGCTTTTCGCCCTCGTCGAGCGTCACGGTGAGCGTCCACGTCCCGCTCGCGAGCGACGCGGCGCCGGCGGCCGGTGGATGCACGTCCGTGGGCACGCCGTCCACGAACACCTGGGTCACGCGGCCGGTAAACAGATCGCCGCGTGCGATCGTGAGATTCGCGCCCTTTCCCGGCTCGATCGTCCCCAGCCGATCGCTGAGGCCGAGAATTTCGGCTGGTGACAGCGTCAGTGCGCGAATCGCCTGATCGGCCGTCAGCCCGTTCTCGACGGATCGTCCGGCATTGGCGAGGAAGTCGGTCCAGTTCGTGAGGCCGCCGTCCTCGAAGGCGAATTTGACGCCGGCCTGTTGCAGCTTGCTCGCGAGCTTGGGCGCATCGACGCGGGCGCGCAGCACGCGTAGCGGTTCGGGATCGGCATCGGGTGAGGCCTGCGGCCGGCGGGGAAAGTCGAGCGACAACAGCACCGGAATGTTCTCCGCCTTGAGGCGCGCGGCGACGCGATCGGCCTCTTCGCCGCCGGCGATGATTGCCCGCAGGTTGAACTCCTTCGCCAGGTCGAGCGCCCGCTCGATCTCGCGCTGCGACGACGCGGCGAGAATCACCGGCACCTGTCGCGCGAGCACTGGCTGCAGCGCCTCGAGCGACGGATCCGACTCCGGGCGTCGCATGCCGCGTGGATTCTTTGTGTAGGCCGCCTGCTCGGCGCCGTAGTGCTGTGCGTCGAGCAGCATCTGCCGCAGCGACGAGAAGACGCCGAGTAGCGAGTTGGGATAGCCGCCCCCGCGCGACGGGGTGAACCCGATATGCTCGGCGACGGGTGCTTTCACGATCATCGCCTGCGCGGTCGCGCCGCCGAGATTCACGACCGCGGACAGCCCGCGAAAGATCCCGGTCGGCGGCGCGGTGAGCGCGGCGGTGATCCCGGCGCTCTGCGGACCGGCGAATGCGTCGGCGTCCGGGTGCACGAGGTCGACGACTGCGAGCTCGGGCTGCAGTCCGACCGGGTGTAGCGAATTCGGCGCGCCGGCCGGGGCGCCCTGTTGCGCAGGTGCCGCGCCGCGTCCTCCGCCTCGGCCGCCTCGACCCGCCGCGGCGGCGTTCGCCTGCATATCGCCCAGGGCGATCGAACTGTTGGCGTCGATGAGTCCGGGATAAACGGTGAGGCCATTGCCGTCGATGACGCGGGCGTCGGCCGGTGGCTGGACTGTGGCTCCCACGGCGCCGATGATGCCGTCGCGCACGACAATCGTTCCGCGGTCGATCGTGGGGCCTGCGACGGTGACGATCCTGGCATTGGTGATCGCGTAGACGTCCGGCGCGTTCCGCTGCCGCTGGACGCCGATTTGCGCGATCGCGCCGGGAGGAGAGACGGCGCCGGCACTCCATGCCAGGGCCGTGGCTATCACGATGGGTTTGATCTGCTTCAGGCGCATGATCCTCACCGAGTTGGGCTTGGTGGGTTGGTGGGGGTGGGGGGGGACGGAGAGCCGCGTACTTACACTGCCTCCGAGCCGGTGAATATCCAGGTCGATGGGGCGGGTGTCGAGTCCTGTCGGCCCCCTTGAGTCGTACCGTGCGAGCGATTTGCCCCGACTGCTAAGGAGCCGACCTCTTCCGAAAAAGGATCATTACATTGGCATCTGTGGTGTGGCGTTTCAGCAACGACTCGTTGCGCTGTCGCGTCGCACGAATGAGGCGCACCGGTACGTCACAATTCGCCGAGTAGCGTCCGTCCGCGCAGCGAGAACCTTCCGCAAGGAGAGAACGCATGCACGCACGCTTTCTGTTGAAAGTCGTTCTGGTTGGAGCAGTACTCGCGGCGCCGCTCGCCGCCCAGCGTGGCGGCACGGTGGAGATCGGTGGATTCGGCCAGTACACGATCGTCGACGATGCCTGGCACGTGAAGAATGGTCCGGGCGGAGGCGGGCGGCTCGGCATCTTTCTCACGCCGCGCTGGGAGCTTGAGGCCACGGCCGCGTTTTCGAGCTTCGACAACGAAGCGCCTCGCGCGAGTGGCAGCTCGAGCAATCAAACCTTCAACGGCCAGATCAACTACAATCTGCCGTTCGGCATGGGCGGCCGAACGCACCAGTTCCTGCTCGAGATCGGCGCTGGTGCGCAACGCTTCGCGAGCCACAGCGACTTTGCGGTACCGATGGGCGCCGGGCTGCGATTCAACCTGGGCGACGCCGTCGCGCTTCGCTTCGATGGCATCGTCGAGTACGTGGAGAATCCCACCGCGGCGACGTTCGGGTTTCCGCAGGTCGTCGGGGTCAATCCCCAAGCCGCGCGGTCGACGAACGTGGACATTCGCGCTGGACTGAGCTTCCTCCTGGGTAACCGGAAAGAAGCGCCGCCGCCACCACCACCACCCGTGCAGCCGCGACCCACGCCGCCTCCGCCGCGCGTCGAGCCCACGCCGCCGCCGGTGCGCGTCGAGCCGGCGCCGCCCAAGGAGAACACCGATTCGATCAACGCCGTCAATCGCGCGCGCGAGGCCCTGCTCGCCAAGCTGTACTTCGACTTCGACAAATCCGATCTGCGCGACGACCAGCGGGCCGTGCTCGACGCCAAGCTGCCCGTGCTGCAGGCCAATCCGGGCGTGCGGATTCGCATCGAAGGAAACGCCGACGAGCGTGGGTCGGACGAGTACAACATGGCGCTCGGCATGCGACGCGCGCAGACGGCGCGCAAGTACCTCGTCGACCATGGCATCGACGCCGGGCGGATCGACATCTCGAGCTACGGCGAAGAGCGGCCGGTCTGCCAGGAGCACGAGGAAAGCTGCTGGAGCCAGAATCGCCGCGATGAATTCGTCATCGTGGCCGGCGGGAATTCTCTCGTCGCGCCGCCGCGATAGATGGTTCGAGACTGCGCGGCGAAGTAAGAAAGCGCCGAAGCAGGGACGAGACGCGGGGCCCCGAACGATCGGGGCCCCGATGTTTTGGGACCATACGGCGCCAGCGAGGGACGAGAATCCGCGGAACTGGTGATGGACACCCTGGATTCCTTGGTGGCACTGGCTCGGCGTCTGACGCGGCAATCGCGTGCGCCACAAACACACTCAAGGAGTCCCCGAATGCAGACTCGCGCGATTTTCCTCACGATCGCGGCCGCCGCGGTCACGGCTGCTGCCTGCGGCAGCGACAGCTCGACGCAACCGGTTTCCAAGATCGTGAAGTTCGCGGCGAATCTGAACGCGGCCGGCGAAACTGGAGCAACCTTGAACGGCAATCCGACGGGTACGGGGACGTTCGTCGCCTCGCTCGATACGTCGACCCATCAGCTCACCTACACGCTGCAGTTCTCCGGCCTCACCGCCAATGTCAACAACGCCCACATCCACGGCCCGTTCGTTCCCGGCGGTACGTCGAACTCCGCGGGCGTGATTCTGAACTTCAACAACGCCGCCGCTGGCCTCTCGATCGTCGGTCTGGGAACGGCAACGACTGGAAGCTCCACGGGAACCGTGGCGCTCGTCGCATCCAATACGGCGATCGGAACCGCGACGGTGCACGGCGACTCGATCGAGAAGTTGCTGCTCGCGGGCGCCGCCTACGTCAACGTGCACACGCCGACCAACGGCGCCGGCGAGATCCGCGGCCAGATTACCAGAGCCCCCTGACGATGCTCCGGCGGCGTTGCCCGGTGGCCGTCAGACGGACATGACGCCGCTATGACGCGGCCCGACTATCCTCGCGCACTGTCGCGAGCGAAGCGGGCAGCACCGTCCCGAGCGATAGCCAGCGAAGCGGGACCGAGACCCCGTGAGCCAAAAAGCCCCGGACGCAGTCCGGGGCTTTTTGCTTCTTCGATTTTTTTTGAGTCTCAAATTTGCTGTCGGATGTCTGCCGTCTGTCGTCGGGGAGCGCCGCTTCGCGGAGCAGATCACCCGAGAAAATCTGAGAAGAGCTAGTAGATGTAGACTTTGGTCCCCACCGGCACGTGCTCGTACAACCATTCGATGTCTTCGTCGCGCATGCGCACGCAGCCGTGCGTGGACGCCATGCCGATGGACTCTTTGTACGGCGTCCCGTGCAGCAGATATCCCTCGCCCAGGTTGAGTCGGTACTTGCCCAGCTCACCCTCGACCTTGCGGTTTTTCGATCCGAGCGGTGGAACGAAGAGTGTGTTGTCGAACACGATGTGCTCGTCCGTCGGCAACGCGGCGAACGCGCCATTGTCGATCACGCCGGCCTCGCCGTCGCTCATCGTGAGATAGCGGCCGTCGGAAAGCTTGATGCGTTGGCCGTTGGTCAGGTGTCCGAGCTTGAGCCCGTACTCCAGCGCCGTCTCGGCGTATAGCCACTCCGGCGGCTGCCAGATCGGATCGGCTTCCTTACCGAGGACGGTACGCATGCCGCGCGGAGTCTCGAAGGTCCACTCCTTCTTGCCATACTCCAGAGTGGTTCCCTTCGCCACGGCCACCGGCGCGCTCAACACCGTATCGCGGCCGATGATCGCCCATAGATGCCGGTCCTGAAGCGATACGACCAGATGGAAGCCGGTCGCCCGTCTGGCGAGCGCGCGGTTCCGGGCCCACGACAGGCTGTCTGTGCGTGACTTGAACGCGTAGGCCGTCTTCGATCCGGCGTCTTCGGTGTCAGAGTCCGCCATGCGGCGCGCGGATGCGCTCTGCCAGCCTTGGCCGGTCTGGGCATGCAGACACACCGGCGCAGCCGTCAGGATCGACGCTGCTCCGATGGTGCCGAATATTCTGTGAAGTCCGATGCTGCTCATGGGAGGCTCTGCTGGAAGCGCGTGGGGTGACGGAATTTAGCGGGCGCTTCTCCACCCCCACATTACGCTAAATCTGTTCCAAAGTGCCGCCCAATGCCAATCGCGGCAGGCTGCCTGTACCGCACAGCCTGCCGCGCCGACGTGACCTCTGAACTGAAGTGCCGACCGATCAGAAGAAGTTCACGCCAAAGACGATTGGAATCTGACGCGCCGTCTCGAAGTCGACGCCGTTCACCGACGACTTGCCACGGTTGAACTGGATCAGACGCGACTCGACAAATACCTCGTGCCGGCCCATGTGCCAGGCGAGACCACCACCCGCGTTCCAGCCAAAGTCGTCATGCCAGCCGGTATCGAACCCTGCCAGCGCGGCGTTCGTCGGACTGGTCGACAACGGAGTCTCCTGGAGCTGCATGCGAAGGTTCCGGTAGCGGATGTAGCTGCCGCCGCCGATCAGGTACGGTGTGAACGACACCGAGCTGCCGAACACGTGCTGCATGATCGGGATCTGGAGCTTGAGGTCGAGGTTGCCATTCAGCACGTCCGGCTTTGCGGCAAGCGCGGCGTACGGTGCGGCTTCCGAGTACTGGGTGTATTGCACGTCGCCACGCAGACCAAGCGGGCTGTTCACACCCTGCCAGCCCAACTGCAGCTGACCGGTTCCACCAACGTTGTTGACCGTGCGGAGCCCGCCCTCGGGCAGGTTCGTTCCGCCGGCGATGCCGAAGTACAGGCCGCCGATTTGACGGACGACCATCGGCACGTTCTGCACGACCGTATCGGTGCGCGTCACCGTGTTCGTGACCGTATCGACGCGTCCCTGCATGCGCAGCGTGTCAGTCTTGTACACCGTCACCGTGTCGACGCGAACCGTCGGCGTCGGCACGACTTCACCGCTCGACTCCTTGCTCACGGGAATCCGCCGCTCTGATCGGGTGCGACGGGTGGTTGTCGTATCCTGGGCCGACGCCGCCGTGGCGTCCAGTGCGAACATCGCTGCGCCAGCAAACAGCAATAATGATTTACGATTCAACATGGGTCTCCTCCCTCTGCACCGTCCTCGACTTGCCCCCGCGGACGGCTACCGGGCGAGGATTACTCGATGCGCCGCATCCACACCGAGATCCCCGGTCGACGTACATCGTCGCGGCACCGCCCTAGGTGCAAGCAGGCTCTGTGCCGCCGGACGATCGATTCGCCGAGCGGGCGAGCGATGATTCATGCTCGATGCGGCCGCGTCCGTTCGTGCTCGCGCTCGTACCGTCTCAGCCATTTGCAGAGCACACGCGCCAAAACGATTCAGGCAGCCTGAGCCAGTGCGCCCAAGCTGCCTGAGTTTCCCCGCGCGACGAGCGGAGTTAGAGATATCTAATTAGTACCAGTTCATCCCGAACATGAACGGAATCTGGCGCGACTGCGGCGCGTTGGTCGGATCGAACGCCAGGACGCGCGACTCGATGAACAGTTCACTGCGGCCCCACATCAGCGAGGCGCCGCCGCCGGCGTTCCAGCCATTCTGGTGCGTCCAGCTGCCGGTGCCCTGCGAGAACTGGATCCCGCCGTTCGTCGCGTCGACGCGCATCGGCAGGTTCTTGAACATCGTGTGCGTGTAGCCGCCGATGCCGTAAATGCCGAAGCGGTGGGTCCGGCCGAACGTGTGCGTCAGGAACGGCAGCTGGAGCTTTCCGTCGAGGCTGAAGTTGATGATGTCCGGATCGGCCTGCAGCCCGGCGAAGCGAGAATCCTCGCCCGGCTTGGCCCAGTTCACGTCACCGCGAACGCCGAGCAGCTGTTTGGCGCCGCCCCATCCGAGCTGCAACTGCGCGCTCGGGCCGGCGCTGTTCGGCGTGAAGATCGCGCCGTTCGGCGCGCTCACACCCGCGCTCAATCCGGCGTAAAACCCGTAGGGGAGACGAATCGGCACCGGCGGTGGCGCGAGCTGCACGGTGTCGGTGCGCGTGACGGTGCGCGTGACGGTGTCGTGCACGACTGGGCCCGCGACATTGACCCGCAGCGTGTCGGTGCGATAGACGGTGACGGTATCGACGCGCCGCGTCACCTCACCCGGCGCTTCTTTCGAGATCGGAATGCGACGCGTCGAGCGCGGACGGGCACGCGTCGTGTCTTGTGCGGATGCAAGCGTGGCGCCGATCGCCAAGAGCGCGGTCGCGCCGACCAGGGACTTCGTGAAACGCAGACTCATGACTCTTCTCCGTGTCCGTCCTCGACTTGCCCCCGTGGACGACAGCGGGCGGAAGACTCGGGTCCTCCGAACGACCGGACTTCGTCGCGGCACCGAAACGTGCTCTAGCATACCACGTGCCGCGTTTTTCCTGACAAAATTGCGCC
>DATISA010000115.1:0-4923 GCA_035469245.1 Gemmatimonadaceae bacterium | reverse complement strand
CTACACGCTCGTCACGGCGGTGGAGACGCGCGATGAGCGTTTGGTGCATCCCGTCGACGCGCGACCGTGGCCGGCGACGGCAGGCCGGCGGGCGGCGCGTGCGGTGGCATTGCCCGGCGGCATCGTGATGCTGGCAATCGCCGCGCTGGTGCTCCTGCCTCCAGGGGCCGTAGCGCGCGTTCGCTCGCCGAGTCCCGGCGATGGGTTGAAGGCGACCCGGGCGAGAGACGGCGGCCGCAGTCGGCTGTCGCCGCTCGTCGCGCTAGTCCGGCCGCCGGCATACGCACACCTGTCCGAGACCGCGGTGGACGAACCCACGGACATCCGCGCTCTCGCGGGAAGCAGGATCGTCCTGCGCGGCCGAGGGCCGGCGACGGGAATCGCCGCCGTGCGCGGTTTGGATACCGTGCGCGCGAGCAAGTCGGGCGATGAATGGATGATCGAGTTCGGCGTGGGTACCAAAGCGGAAGCGGTGCGGCTCCTCGACCGAGGCTTCGAGCGAATCGTCGCCGTCGAGCCCACCGCCGATGCGGCGCCCACGGTGACGCTCGACGCGCCGGCGCACGACAGCGTCCTGCGCGTGCCGCGCGGGCGGATCCCGCTCGCCGCCACGGTCCATGACGACTTCGCCGTCGCGAGCGCGAGCTTCGAGTACATCGTGAGCTCGGGCGAGGGCGAGAACTTCACGTTCAAGTCGGGAACGCTCGGCGCCATCCGACCCAACGCGGCGAGTGCATCGCTCGCGGCGGCGCTCTCACTCGATGCGCTCGCGCTCAAGCCCGGCGACATCGTGCACGTGCGCGCGGTGGCACGCGATGCCAACGACGTCTCGGGGCCGGGAATCGGCAGCTCGGAGACGCGAGCATTTCGCATCGCGCGATCGGGCGAGTACGACACGCTTGCTGTCGACGCCGCGCCGCCTTCCGACGAAGACAAGAGCTTGATCAGCGAGCGAATGCTGATCACACTCGCGGAAACACTGGAGAAGCGGCGTCCGGTCCTGAAACGCGATTCGATCGTGACGGAATCCCGTGCGATCGCGGTCGACCAGAAGCGGCTGCGCCGGACCGTCGGAGACATCGTCTTCATGCGGATCGGTGGCCAGCCGAGCGGCGAAGAAACGACCGACGAAGCGGCGCCCGCGCGTGCCCGCACCATGGAAGAGATGCTGGCGCGAGCCGATTCGGCGACGAATCGGTCAGTGGAACCGATCGACTTTGCCGGTGGAGAGAGTCCCGTCGTCGCCGTCAACAAGCCGCTGCTCGAGGCGTACAACGCAATGTGGGATGCGGGCACCGAGCTGGAAGTTGGCGAGCCGGGACGCGCGCTGCCGCACATGCGTCGCGCGCTGGCGGCGATTCAACGCGCGCGACAGGCGGAACGCATTTATCTGCGCGGGCGTCCGCCGCAAGTCGTGATCGATATTGCCAAGGCGCGACTGCAAGGAAAGGAGAAGGGCACGTCGAGCACCCGTCGGCCAGCGGCGGTCTCGGATTCCACGTTCCAGTCCCGCGTCGATCGGTTCGTGCGCGCGGTGGAGCTGACGTCGCGCGACTCGCGGGCGGCCGTCGATTCGCTGCTCGTCCTGCGCATCGAGGCACTTGGTGACTCGCCGCAGTTCGCCGCCGCGCTCGGCGATGCGACGGATGCGCTGCGGCGCGGCAGGAGCGCCGACGCCACGGCGGCGCTTGCGCGGGCGCGCCGTGCGCTGGCCGGACCATCGACGGCGCGTGACTCGATCGCGCGCTGGGGCGGGGGAATCCTGCCATGAGCGGCGAATTCGTCTTTGCCACCGCGCAGTACGAATCGGGCGATTGGGACAGCGCGCCGCTCCTGCCGGCGAACATCATCGACACCATCGCGCGCTACACCGAGATCACCGTTGCGCCGACGGGAGTGGTGGTGGCGCTGGCCGACGCGCGGACGCTCCGATACCCGCTGCTGTATCTCACGGGCCATCTGCCCGTGCGATTCTCCGACGCCGAGCGTGCGAACGTGCGCCGGTTCGTGGAGCGCGGCGGACTGCTGTTCGTGGACGATCACAACCACGATGTGGACGGAACCTTCCATAGGACGGCGACCGAGGAGATTGCGCGCACGGTTGGCCCGCTCGCCGAGCTGCCGAACGACCACCCGTTGTACTCCGCGTTCTTCAAGTTCGACGGGCCGCCCACGACGAGCCACGAGCTCAATGGCTGGGGCGACAACCTGGTGCACAAGCACCTGCTTGCCGTCATGCGCGGCAATCGCATCGGCGTGCTGTACAGCAACAAAGACTACAGCTCGGAGTGGAACTACCACCCCGATACCAAGCGGTTCATGTCGGTGGACAACACGCGGTTTGCCGTGAACCTGGTGGTGTATGCGCTCACGGCGTAGGCGACTCGAGCTCGGGTGCCGCATCGCCGCGTTCGCGGTGCTGGGATGGCTCATCGGGGCGAGCCTCGTACCGGCGGGCGATCGTTCGGCGGAGCGTGCGACCTCGCGCGACATCGGCGCGCGGCTGGCGGAGTGGACTCGTTTGCCCTCCTCTGTCGCGCTGCACGCCGATTTCCCGACTGCGCCCGATCCGTATATCGCGGACTGGCTCGGCGCGCTGCGCCGCGCCGGCCACGCCGTCGCGTGGAGTGGCGCACCACCGGCAGTCACGATCGCTGCCGACGCGCTGGCCGATCCCGCCGGCGGTCTGCGGATCGACCTGGCCGCGCCGAGCGGCGCTGTGGTCACCGTTCGCGATGCGGCGAGCGCAATCGACAGCGTTCGCGTTGCCGCGCTTGGCGCGACGATGACGGTGCCGATCGCAGTCGACAGCATCGTTGCCGAGACGCGCGGTCAGCGGTTCAGCGCGGCCGTCCCGGAACGGGCGCATGTCCGTGCGGCCCTCGTAGTGGGGCAGGCCGGGTGGGAGGGGAAGTTCGTCGCGCGTGCGCTCGAGGAGCGTGGATGGACTGTGATGGCGCGGTTTGGCGTGGCGCCGCGGGTCGATGTCACGCAAGGCGCCGCGGCGCCGCTCGACACGGCTCGCATCTCGGTCGTGATCGCGATCGATTCCACGATCGAATCGCTCGGAGTGGACGCGGCGGCATTGGAGCGGTTCGTCCGCGAGGGCGGCGGTCTCGTGCTCGTTGGCGCGGCCGGCTCGTCGCGCGCCGTCGCGTCGCTCGCGCCGGGCGTCCTCGGCGCGCGGACGCGGCCCGCGCTGTTGCCAACGGATACCATCGGGTTGGGTGCGACCGGGTTTTTTCCAGTGCGTTCGCTCGCGCCGAACGCTGCCGCCCTCGACCAGCGCGCGGGCGGGGGGGGCGTGGCGGTTGCGGCGCGGCGAGTCGGCGCGGGGCGCGTCGTGCAAGTCGGCTACGACGACTCGTGGCGGTGGCGGATGGCCGGCGGGCCAGGCTCGGAGGCGGCGCATCGAATGTGGTGGTCGCGCGTGGCGGCCAGCGTCGCGTACGTTCCGGTCGGCAGTTGGTCGAGGAGCGAGCGATCTGGCGCCGCGGCGCCTGTTGCGCACCTCGTCGAGCGGATCGGGCCCGCGCGCGCGCCGGTGCAGCGTCGGGGAGGCGGACGAGTCGATGCACGAATTCTCATGGCGATCATCATGATTCTCTTGTTGACGGAGTGGGGTTCTCGACGCCTGCGAGGGCTCGCGTGACGATCGCGATGATCTCCAACGCCGACTGCGGCCGCCACGACACGGGGTGGGGCCATCCCGAACACGTCGGCCGGCTGCGCACCATTCCGCACGCGCTCCGCGAGGCCCCGGAGCTCCTCGCCCGGCTCGTGCATCGCGAGTCGCGCTACGCCAGCGAAGACGAGTTGGCGATCGCGCACGACGCGCGCTACGTCCGGCAGGTGCGCGAGCTCGCCGTGGCTGGCGGAGGGCGTCTCGACCCGGACACCGTGGCGAGCGAAGGATCGTGGGCCGCGGCGACCGCCGCCGCCGGTGCCGTGCTCGACGCCGTCGATCTTGCGTTCGGCGATGGACCGCGGCGAAGCTTCTGTGCCATACGCCCGCCCGGACACCACGCGCTGCGCGATCGCGCGATGGGCTTTTGTCTCTTTGGGAACGTGGCGATAGGCGCGCATTATGCCCGGCAACGCCATGGCGCCGAGCGCGTGCTGATCGTCGATTGGGACGTGCACCACGGCAATGGAACCCAGGCACTGGTCGAACAGGAAGCGGACATCCATTTCGTCTCGATGCACCAATGGCCCTGGTATCCGGGCACTGGCCCCGCGGAAGATCGTGGACCGCACGAGAACGTGTGGAACGTCCCGATGCGTGCCGGCCTGCCGCCGGAGATCTACGTCGACGCGCTGCGCAACGCCGTCGACGCGGCGACGGCGGCTTTCGTGCCCGATCTCGTCATGATCTCCGCTGGCTTCGACTCCCTGCGCGGCGATCCGCTCGGCGCCTTCACGCTCGAGTACGAGCACGTCGAGCTGCTCACGCGCTTCCTCGTCGACCGCGCCGATCACTGGTGCGCCGGGCGTGTGGTGAGCGCGCTCGAAGGCGGCTATGCACCCGATCGGCTGGCCGGCGCGGCGGTCCGCCACATGCTTGCTCTCGAGTAGAACCCTCCATGACCATGGCACAGAGTCTCCCGTCGTCCGAGCCGGCGAGCGCGTCGGTGTTCCCGAGAAGTATCCATCTGACAGGCCAGGGACAGCCGCGGACTGGCCTGACGCTGCGAGATGTCAATGACATCATCGCCAAGCGCGACGGGTACCTTTGGGTCGACGTCGATACCAACGACGCGAGCCAGGTGGAGCTGTTCAAGGGGATCAAGGACCTGCATCCGCTCTCGATCGACGACGTTCTCAATCGAAAGAGCCGGCCAAAGCTCGAGGAGTACCCGAACTACCTGTTCATGGTCATACTCGGACTCCGCTTGCATGAAGAGACGGATGATCCGTACGACC
>DATISA010000114.1:0-13899 GCA_035469245.1 Gemmatimonadaceae bacterium | reverse complement strand
CGGCGATCCTCGACTTCAACAAGATCAACCGCTACCACGTGAGCATGCTCCCGTACTTCCTGGACAAGCTCAAGAAGACGATGGACGGCGACAAGGACCTGCTCGAGCAGACGGTGATCGTGTACGGCTCGCCGATGGCCGATGGCAACGTCCACAACCATCGCCGCTGCCCGCTGCTCCTGCTCGGCCATGGCAACGGCCAGCTCGAGGGCAACGTGCACATCAAGGCGCCGGACGGCACACCAATGGCCAACGCCATGCTCACGGTGCTGCACAACTTCGGCTGCAACGACATGGGAAGCTTTGGCGACAGCACCGACGAGATGGCGCTGAAAGCCTAGGGGACGGGCGGCGGGCGACGGTGAACGTCGTTTCACCTGGTCGCCGTCGCCCGTCGCCCATCGTCCGCCGCCACGAGAGAGGACCAATCGATGAACCTTCGTTCGCTCAAGCTGCTCGTTCCCTTCGCCGCGACGGCGATGCTCATGGCGGCGACGCCGGCGCGGATCGCGACGACGCCGGTCGCCGATGCCGCACAGCGCGGCGATCTGGCGACGGTCAAGAAGCTGATCGCGCAGGGCGCGGGCGTGAACGCGCCCCAGGGCGACGGGATGACCGCGCTGCATTGGGCCGCAGACCGCGGCGACTCGGCGCTCGCGGCGGTTCTCCTCCGCGCGAAAGCCAATGTTCGCGCGACGACGCGCATCGGCTCGTACACGCCATTGCACATCGCCGCGCGCACGGGGAATCCCGCCGTCGTGCGAGCGCTGCTGGCCGCGGGGAGCGACGTCAAGGCGACGACGACGAGCGGTGCGACGGCGCTGCACTTCGCGGCGGCGGCGGGCAATCCTGACGTCGTTGCCGCGCTGCTGGGCAAGGGCGCCGACCCGAACGCGCGCGAATCGGCCTGGGGTCAGACGCCCCTCGTCTTTGCCGCGGAATTCAACCGCGCCGATGCGGTCAAGCTGCTGCTCAAGAGCGGCGCGGATCCGTCGATTCACACGCGCGTGGTGAATCTCAGCGAGCAGACGGCGCGCGAGCAGGCGGCGGCGCGCAAGCGCAATCAGGTGCTGATCTCGTTCGAGCCGCCGGCGCGGCACGATTCCGCCGAGGCTGACTACAAGACAGCGCTCGCGGCAGCGCGTGCGGCGGCGCCGGCGGGCGGCGGGCGGCGGGGGGCGGGCGCGGGTGGGGGTGGGGGTGGGGGGGCGGCCGATGCGGGTGCGCAGGATTCCGCTTCGCAGGCTGGTGCTTTGGCACAAGCGGGTGGCGTCGGTGGTGGGGGAGGCGGTGGCGGCGGCCGTGGAGGTCCGCAACGAGAGCCGCGCGGGCCGTTCACGCCGGAGCAGATCCAGGCGGCGATCGATTCAGGGCGCGCGGTGATGACCGCGCCGTCGGCGGCGACGGGTCCCGTCCGCGAGGAAGTCGACACGCTGAATGGAGGCGTTCAGGGGTATCTGTCGCAGGTTGGCGGCGTTGGCGGCCTCACGGCGCTCCACCACGCGGTGCGGCAGGGGAATCTCGACGCGGTGCTCGCGCTGCTCGACGGCGGCTCCGACATCGACGACACATCGCTCGTCGATCACACGACGCCGCTCGTGCTGGCGCTCATCAACGGCCAATTCGACATCGCGATGCGGCTGATCGAGCGCGGGGCCAACCCCAACATCGCGAGCGCGGACGGCATGACGCCGCTCTACGCGGCGCTCAACACGCAGTGGGCGCCGCGCTCGCGCTACCCGCAGCCGCAGGCGATCCAGACGCAAAAAACGACCTACCTGGCGCTGATGGATTCGCTGATCAAGCGCGGCGCGGACGTCAACGCGCGGATCAAGAAGCAGCCGTGGTATTTCGCATTCAACAACTGTGGCAACCCGAACTGCGGCCTGGAGAACATCGACGGCACGACGCCATTCTGGCGCGCGGCGTACGCAGTCGACGTGGACGCGATGAAGCTATTGATGGCGCACGGCGCCGACCCGAACGTCTCCTCGACGCCACCGGCCGGTCGCGGCCGTGGTGGTCGTGGCGGCGGTGGGGGCGGGGGCGGGGGCGGGCGCGCGGGCGGCGGCGGGGCGAACATCCCTGGATTCAGCGGACCGCAGCTTCAGCTTGATCCTGACGTCGCGGCGATGGCGAAGGTGGCGCCGGTGGGGACCGGGGTAATGCCCATCCACGCGGCGGCCGGCGTCGGCTACGGCAATGGATTCGCCGGCAACTCGCATCGGCACGCACCCGAGGGCTGGATGCCGGCGATGCGGTATCTCGTCGAGGTGCTGCACGCCGACGTCAACGCGCGCGACAACCGTGGCTACACGCCGCTCCACCACGCGGCGGCGCGGGGCGACAACGAGATGATTCTCTACCTCGTCGCGCACGGCGCCGACGTAAAGGCAGTGTCGCGCGACGGACACACCGTGGTGGACATGGCGAACGGACCCGTGCAACGCCTGCGGCCCTTCCCCGAGACGATCGCGCTCCTGGAGAAGCTGGGAGCGAAGAACCAGCATCACTGTGTGTCGTGCTAGAGGGCCGGAGGGCCGGAGGGCCGGAGGGCTGGAGGGCTGGAGGGCTGGAGGGCTGGAAGAAATAGGGTCAGACCCTGATCAGGGTCTGACCCTATTTTCTGTTCGGCCGGCGACTTACCGGAACAGGTCCGTTCCGCCAGCGGTCGGAAAGGCCGGGATGAGCGCGATCGCGCCATTCCAGGCGCGCGCCATGGCCGGGAATACACGCTGGACCACTTCCGGCGTGAACTGCGTTCGGTGGCATTCCATCGCAGGCCGAGTTACCTCGAGATCCTTCGGTGTGAATGGCACGTGGACGGTGAAGTACTTCGCTTGCGGAATCAGCAACGGCGGCTCTCCGCGTGGCGACATGGCCCGAATGCCTTCCGTGGGCAAATACATGTAGAACACGCGCTCGGGCACTCCGGGCGCGCCGGCCCGCTGAAGCTGAGTCACGATGTTGCTCACGAGGCGATGGTCGGGATGACCGACGCCGCCATCGGGCCCCCACGTGACCACCGCGTCGGGGTGCAGCTGCTCCAACTGCTGCGCCAGTTGCTGCGTCAGGCGATACAGGAGCGAGCGGTCGCCTGCATAGTCGCCGAGCTTGCCGTCGGGGTAGCCGAGCAGAATCGGCGTCTGAGTGCCGAGCGCCTGCGCGGAGCACCGCGCTTCCTCCGCTCGTGCGCGAACGAGCTCGTCGCCACGCGGCCCGGAATCCGGGCGCGCGATGTTGCCCTGCTGCCCGGCGCCCTGACCCCCGTCGCTGGCGATGATCATGTACACGCGCGCGCCTTCTCGCGCGTAGCGGGCGAGGATTGGCGCCACGGCGCCTTCGTCATCGGCGTGCGCCAGGACAGCGACCAGCGTTCTCGGTGCCGTACCAGCGGGCGTGTCTTGCGCGACGGCCGTTGCCGGCGCGGCGAAAAGCAGGATCGCGAAAATGGCGCGAGCGACGCTGTACATCGGGACCTCCAGAGCTCACGCCAGGCGTTGTCCGGCGTGGCTGACGCAATGAGATCTAGTCGTGGTTCAGCTCGTACTTCCGCTGTTCGTGCGCTTGATCTTTCGCCTGGGCTGCGTCGCGCCGGCGTGTCTCGCGTTTGACGATGTCGCGCGTGGTGTCGGACCGCGGGACCGGGAACGACAACTTCCGCTCGAGGTCCTCGCTCCCGCATTTCGGACAGGCGGGCGTCGCATTCCGTCGAACGAGCAACTCGAACTCGTCCGCGCACCCACGGCACGTGTATTCGAAGATTGGCATGAACCGAGTCCCTTCAGTACTTCGACCCCCTCAACCCTCAACCCTCAACCCTTCGAGCCCTCCAGCCCTCCAGCCCTCCAGCCCTCCAGCCCTCAAGCTCCCCCTTCTCCCGCCAGCAACAGCTTCACGTGCTCGTCGCATTGCTGCAACCCACCCTCGCCCTGTTCCAGGCCGACTCGCCCATCGGCGTTGACGTCCTTCCCGGCCACGAGCTCGTTGGTCAGTGAGACGAGCTGGCTGACGAGCGCCGCCGCCTCGGTCGCGGAAGTGGCGGCCTGGATCTGCTTGGCGAGGGCGACGATCTGGTCGGCGCGCTGCACGCTGTTGCGCGCGGCGGCGGCGACGTGCTGCGAGTGCATGACGACGTTCTTGGACGCGCCTGACACCTTGGCGGCGAGCTCGATGTGCGTGGCGATCCCCTCGGCCGCCTTCTTGACGCCATACCCGAGCCCCGGGCCCTTGTCGATCACTGTGGGATCGACGGCGTTGATCACGTGGCCGGCGTGGAGCTTCATCGCGTCGAGGTTCGCCGGATTGCGAGCGGCGAGTCCGGCATGCTGCACCGCGATGCGCGCCTCGGCCATCGCCGTCGGCAACAGGCCTTGACCCATCGGGGTGTCGGCGAACGCGTTCACGACGTGGCCGATGTGCACGCCCACCGGACCGGCCGGCACTTTGACCGCGGGAGCCGCGGCCGCCGTCTGTACCTGGCCGGGAAGCGGCGCTCCGGTGAGCTTGGCGAATGTCTCGTCGTACACGCGGCGCGCGGCCGAGTCGGTGCTCACGAGATAGTTCTTTCGGCGGAACTCGGCTTCGGACATCGACGCACGGCGCAGCACGTCCGCGATCTGCGCGACGAGCCTGTCACGCAGCTCCTTCTGCGCTTCAGGCTTGTTGTTGGCGGGCTGCGCGAGGCGCGCCTGCGCCGAATCCCGGAGCTTGGAGATCTCGACTGAGATCCTGGCGAAGGCGGCGATGTCGTCCTGGCTGGGTCGCGCCGTTGCCGCGGCCGGCGTCACCGGCGTCTGCGCCACGCAAGGCACCGCGACCAGGAGACCGACCAGCATTGCAGCGCGCCGACCGTAGTGAGCGACCGATACGTCCAGCATCTGTGGTCCCCCCCCCGCAACCCGGAATGTGGAAGCGCTCAACATACGCCCGGGCCGCGGAGGCGGCTAGACACGGTCGCGGCGTTCCATTCTTGGCGATCGCGGGTATACGACATTACCCGTTGGTCTGCTCGGTGGACAATACGGGCGCGCGTCACCGCCCCCACTGCCGCGTTGCCCGCATGTAACGCCGCGCGTCGAACGGGAAGTTGCACAAATACTAAACCTTCCCGAGGCGCCCCGTGGTCACTCGCCGAATCGTCCCATTCATTGTTGCTTTCGCCGCGATGCGCGCCGCGTCCGGCCAGGCGACCCAGTCCGGCCGCACCGCCGGCGCCAACGCCAACGTGCCGGTCACCAAGGTCATGCTCTTTTCCTCGGGAGTCGGCTACTTCGAGCACGCCGGCACCGTACGAGGCAACGAATCGACCGAGCTTCGGTTCAGGACGAGCCAGATCAATGACATCCTCAAGTCCCTCGTGCTGCAGGATCAGAACGGCGGGCACGTGGGGGCGATCACCTACCCGTCGCAGGATCCGCTTGCCAAGACGCTCAAGAGCTTTCAGGTCGACATCACGCAGAATCCCACGCTGGCGCAGCTGCTCAACCAGCTGCGCGGCGCGCGCGTGACGATCGAAGCGCAGGCGCAGCGGCTGTCGGGGACGATCCTCGGCGTCGAGTTCCATCAAGTGCCCACCGACAAGGGCGAGCCGATCAGCACAGCGGTGCTCAACCTCCTGACCGGTGCGACGATTCGATCGATCAATCTCGCGTCGATGAGCGATCTGACATTGGAGGATCCGCAACTGCAGGACGAGCTCACCAAGGCGCTGACGGCGCTCACGCAGGCGCGGGACCAGGACAAGAAGCCGGTGACGATCAACTTCACCGGCGCCGGTGAGCGCCACGTGCGCATCGGGTACGTCGTCGAGACGCCGGTCTGGAAGACGAGCTACCGGCTGCTGCTCGACGACGGCAAGCGTGGAGGGAGATTGCAGGGCTGGGCGATCGTGGAGAATCAGACGGAGAGCGACTGGAACAACGTGTCGCTGTCGCTCGTGAGCGGACGTCCGATCTCGTTCATGATGGATCTCTACCGGCCGCTCTACGCCACTCGGCCGACCGTGGTTCCGGAGCTCTTCGCGAGCTTGAGGCCGCAGGTCTACGAGGGGGGGATGGACCAAAAAGTAGATCGTGTCGTCATGGATACCGTGAGGGTGGCGGGCGGGGTCGCCCGCCGGATCGGATATGGACCCGACGGCCGCCCGATCGCGAACCAACTGTCGGCAGTCGTCGTGACCGGCACGGCATCGGCGGCGGAAGCCGAGCGGGACTTCTCGGGGTCCGTCGAGTCGATGGCGTCGTCCGGCAAGCTCGGCGAGCTCTTTCAGTACACGGTCGGCGACGTCACGCTGCCGCGCCAGAAATCCGCCATGCTGCCGATCATCACCGATTCGATCGAGGTCGAGCGGCTTTCGATCTACAACGCGTCCGTGTTGCGGACCAATCCGCTCAATGGCGTCCGCCTCAAGAACACCACCGGCAAGCATCTCCTCCAGGGGCCGGTCACCGTGCTCGACAAGGGTGGATACGCGGGCGACGCGCGCATCGACGACGTTCCGCCCGGGCAGGAGCGGTTCCTCAGCTACGGGATCGATCTCGACATGCGCGTCGACAATACGAAGAACACGCGCGCCGGCGCGGTGCGGACGGCCTCGATCGTCAAGGGCGTCCTCTACGTGACCAACAAGTTCGTGTCGACGCAGGAATACGCCGTCGAGAACAAGACGTCGAAGGACAAGATCATCGTCATCGAGCATCCAGTCCGCCCGGGCTACAAGCTCGTCGACACACAGGCGCCGATCGAGACCACGCCGACGGTCTATCGGTTCAAGGGAACCGCCGTCGCGAACAAGATCACGACGCTCACGGTCAAGGAAGAGAGCGTGAGCCCCACGACCATCGTGATCCTCTCGGCCGACGTCGGCCAATTGCTGCAGTACAGCCGCACGAACGAGATCCCCAAGGACGTGCGTGACGCGCTCGCGAAGGCTGCCCAGATGCGACAGAGCCTTGTCGACGTCGAGCGCGACATCAACGCGCGCAGCCAGCACATCGCCGAGATCACGGCGGAGCAGACGCGCATCCGCGAGAACATGAAGACCGTGTCGCAGACCTCGCAGTACTATCAACGGCTGCTCTCCAAGCTCAACGAGCAGGAGTCGTCGATCGAGGGCCTGCAGAAAGAGCGGGACGACCTCACCGGAAAGCGGGACGATCTGCGCCGCCAGCTCGAGGAATACCTGAACGGCCTGACGTTGGGATAACTTGTTGGCCCAACCGGCGTCGCGCCGGTTGGGCCGTTGGTTCTCCCGCCGGTCCGCGTCGGAGCACACATGCGCTACGTGTTGCAGCAGAAGCTTCTGTCCTGGGGCGACGATTATTACATCCGCGACGAGGCTGGCCGCGACGTGTACTTCGTCGACGGCAAAGCCTTCAGCATCGGCGACCAGCTGTCGTTCCAGGATTTATCCGGGCACGAGCTGGCGTTCATCAGGCAGAAGGTCCTCGCCTGGGGAAAGACGTACGAGATCTCACGCGGCGGACAGCTCGTGGCCGTCGTGAAGAAAGAGATCTTCGCGCTCCTCCATCACCGATTCACGGTCGACGTCCCCGGACCCAACGACCTGGAGGCCGAAGGGAGCTTCACCGACCACGAGTACGAATTCCGGCGCGCCGGGCGCACCGTGGCCACGGTGTCCAAGCGCTGGTTCAGTTGGCGCGACACCTACGGCATCGACATCGACGACGACGAAGACCAGATTCTCCTGCTCGCTTGCGCCGTGGTGGTGGACGAGGCGTGCCATCCGGACGACGGCAAGCGGCATTGAGCCTCAGCTGTCTCGAGCCGCGAAGGATCGACACACTCAACACGGAGCGCAGTCGTGACGCATCGAACGGCGTTGGTCTGGGTCGGGCTGCTCGCGGCATCGTCAATCGGCGCGCAGCAGCCGCGCGACGCCAAGGCGGCAGTCGCGGCGCTCGACAAACAGTACCAGGCCGCCGTGAAAGCGAACGACACCGCGACGATGAACCGCATCCTCGCCGAGGACTTCGTGCTGGTCAACGGCCGCGGACAAGCCTTCACAAAGGCCGATCTCCTCAAGTCCGCGGCGAGCAGGGACTTCTCGTACGAGCAGCAGGACGACACGAATCAGACCGTACGGGTCTGGGGCAATACCGCCGTGGTCACCGCGCTGCTCTGGCTCAAGGGCACGAACAAGGGCACGCCGTTCGACTACAAGCTCTGGTTCAGCGACACGTACGTCCGCACTCCGGCGGGATGGCGATATGTGTTCGGCCAAGCGTCGCTGCGGCTGCCGGCGGGCGAGTAACGCGCGCCTCGAGTCGTGCTCACTTGCTGTGCGGAGCTCCAGCTCGACACTTTTTCGCCCGCGCGTCGTAGGAAGCGCGTGATCCGTTCATACTCGACCGTTGAGTCGCCAGGGAGCCGCGGTGTCGAATCCTGAAGTCGTCATCGTTCCGATCGTCTTCGGACTTCCTACGATTGCGTGGATCATCCGCATGTACTTCCACCATCGCGAGAAGATGGCCGGGCTGGGTGCGCTGCCCCAAACGCCGGCGAACGTCGACGAGCGTCTGGCGCGGGTCGAGCAGGCGGTGGAAGCCGTCGCGGTCGAGATCGAGCGGATCGGCGAGAGCCAGCGATTCCTCACCAAGGTGCTCACCGAGTCGCGACCGGGACTCGCCGCGGGCCAGAGCGAGCAGTCGAGCGGATTGCGCGCGTCGCGCAGCTGACGATCGATCAGCGCGCATAGTGGGCCGCGGCGCTATCCCGCGCTCCCGCGGCATCCCACGCTTGCGCGAGCAGCTCGTGGAGCTCGGTGCACGTGACGTACAAATTCGACGCGTCGAGCGGCCCGCGTAGCGCCGGCTGCAACACGGCGATCGCCCGCGCGTCGTCGCCGCGCAACGCGTACAAGCGCCCGACTCGTTGGCCGGCGTGATTCGACGCAGCGAATCGAGCAGCGCCGCGGTTCCTCCTCCCATCACGGACAGTGCGCGGCCGAGATATCTTGACTGGCCGCGCATTGTCACCCCCCCCGCAGTGCGACCCGGAGCGCACGTGAGCCCAGACCAGGTACTCCTCGTCCGTTCGAGCTGGACGCTCGTCAACTCGAACCCCGACGTACTCGCCGAGCGGTTCTATTCGCACCTGTTCGAGATCGACGAGAGTGCGTCTCGCTTGTTCGCCGCCGTCGACATGACGGCGCAGCGCGCCAAGCTCACGCAGTCGTTCGACGTGATCGTTCACGCGCTCGATGAACCGGAGCGCCTGCTGCCGGCGCTCGCCCCCCTCGCGCGGCGACACACGGGCTACGGCGTCGAGGTGCGGCACTTCGACAGCGTTCGCGATGCGTTGCTCTGGGCGCTGGCCGATACGTACGGCTCGGCGTTCACGGCGGATGTGCGGGAGGCGTGGTCGGAAGCCTATGCGCTGGTCGCGTCGGTGATGAAGCGCGCGTTCGAGCGGCCGGCGGCGGTGGCGCGGTAGGTCGTCCCTCCGGACCCGGATCCGATCCGGTCACGATCGAATCACGGCGGGGCTCGGCATCTCGCCACCGGGGACCGAGCCTGTGCGTGGGCCGGAGCGTATGCCACGATCCGCCAACCACTTGGGCCAAGTGATATCCACGTGACTTGCGCGCGACGGCGCCGCGTACCGTTTGCCCTGCACGCCAGATCGGCGAGCCGGACATTCGCTCCGCTACAGATCTCCGAATGGAGGATTCATATGCGTACGCTGCTCCTCGCTTCTGCTCTTCTCGTGTTGGCGGCCTGCTCGGACACGCAGCAGCCCACGGCGCCACGGTCGGCTTCGAGCCGCGGCTCGGCGGCTGGCGATGTCGCGCCCGTTGGCCAAGGAATCAAGTTGCCCGATGCGAAGCCCACGGATCAGGTGGGGTTCACGAAGGTGACCAGAGTCGAATCGGCGATGATCGTGGTTCAGGCCGGCCAGATGATGACTGGCCACAGCTACTGCCCTGCCAATACTACTCTCGTCAGCGGCGGCTACAACGTCGCAAACGTGTCGGCCGCGCTGCCATTCGTGGCTGAGTCACTCGGGTCAACGATCGAAAACGTGTGGGAAGTCAGGGTGTACAACCCACCCACTGCCGGTGCCATAAGCGTGTGGGTTGAAGCCTACTGCGCGAGTTGACGCGACACCTGCCAGAGTTGTGACCGGTGGCGCTACTCCGACGAGGTCTCGCGCGATACATTGCGCGAGCCTCGTTCCGGAGTATTGCCATGCCCACCTCCCGCGTCTGGCGGGCATCCCTTACGCTCGCCGTCCTCTCTGCGCTCGCCACTCCACGAATCGGCGGAGCACAAGGCCCTTCACGCGCCCCGCAAGGCGAGATGGTCTCCGGCATCTCCTGCGACGCCATGGAAGGCGCGCGGATGCACATCCATCAGCATCTGCTGATCCTCGATCACGGCAAGCCGGTGGCGATCCCGGCGAACGTCGGCCAGCGCCCCGATCGCAACTGCCTCTACTGGGTGCACACGCACACGCCCGACGGCATCATCCACATCGAGGCGCCGCAGTCGCGCGCGTTCACGCTCGCCGACTTCTTCCTGATCTGGGGCCAGCCGCTGAGCCGCGCCGAGGCCGCTTCGACGAAAGCGGCCAAGGGTGCGTCGCTCAAAGTCTGGGTGAACGGTCAGCCGTTCACCGGCGATCCGCGTACGATTCCGCTGCTCGCCCACTCGGACATCGTGATCGAGTCGGGGCCGCCATTCACCCCGCCTCCAGCGTTCACGAATTGGGGCTCGATGTAGCGAGCGCCGGCGCCGCGACCGCCAGCCAATGGCGGTATTGCGGCAGCTTGCCGTGGACGGCGTCGAAGAACGTGCGCTGAATCCGCCGCGTGACAGGCCCGGGATGTCCGTCGCCGATCGCGCGGCCGTCGATCTCCTTGATCGGCGTCACTTCGACGGCCGTTCCCGAGAAGAACAGCTCATCGGCGGACGCCAGATCGTCGGGCGTGATCGCTTGCACGTCGACCGGGATCTCGAGATCGCGCGCGATGGTGAGGATGCTGTCGCGCGTGATGCCGAGCACGATCGAGGCGTCGGCGTCGTTCGTGATGACGCGCCCCTCGCGCACCACGAACAGATTCGCGCCCGAGCCTTCGGCGACGTCGGCCTTGGTGTTGAGCATGATGGCGTCGTCGTAGCCACGGCGGATCGCCTCCTGCACCGCGCGCACCGAGTTCATGTAGTGTCCGCAGGCCTTGACGTGCGGCGGCAGCGTGGATGCGTCGATGCGCCGCACGCTCGACATCGTCACGCGCACGGCGTGATCGGCGTCGCCCGAGAAGTACTGGCGACCGGGAACGGCCATGATCACCGTGGTCACCGGGCAGTCCTTTGGCCACACCGAAAAGCTGTACGAATCGAAAAAGGCGAGCGGGCGCAGGTACGAGTTCTCGAGACCGTTCGTGCGGACGACGTCGAGCGCGGCCGACGAGAGCTGATCGACCGAGTAGGGAATCGCGATCTCGTACGCGGCCGCCGAGGCGAGGAGGCGCCGCATGTGCGCGTCGAGGCGGAAGATCGCCGGACCGTCGGGCGTGTCGTACGACCGCATGCCCTCGAACACGCCGGTGCCGTACTGCAGCGCGTGCGCGCTGACGTGCACCTGCGCGGCGTCCCACGGGAGCAGCTCACCGTTCATCCAAACGAACTCGGTCTTCGTGAAGCCGGCCATGCGGTCACCTCCAGACGTTGTCAGAAAAAGTCAGTGGAATTCTACTCCGTTTGTGTCCGTTCATCCGTCGGTGTCCGTATCCCCAATCGTTATGGCCTGCACCGCCGCGATAACCTCGATCGCCACGCCGGCATCAACGGCGTGGAACGCGGACACAAACGGCGGAACGGACACAAACTGGTCGCGATTCGGCGCTCATATGCGATGCGGCCCATCCATAACGCTCACGCAGCTCGGCGGGCGCTCCGATGTTGGGGGTTGAAGGCAACTGCAACCGCAACGGCAACTGCTTGGACGCGGATCTGACGAATTTGACGGATCGAACCTCCGCGCAGAGACCTCCTCTCGTCCCGAGCCCGGACGAACTTTTCTTTGTGACCGCCGCTCAGGCTGGCTACTCGTGGCTGACCGACCGGCCGCTCCAATCAAGAGTCCCGTCTCGGCTCGTGGCGCGACGTAAGCATCGCCCCACCAGGTTCGATCAGTTTCATCCGTCAGATCCGCGTCCTAATTGTTCCAACTCGACCGGGCGAGCCGAGCCGTCTCGGCGCGACATCCCTCTTGTAGATGCCGGACGGGGGCATCGTACCCCGCTCACACGTTACAGATCTCATATGCCTGCTTCATCGACGCGACCGGGTCGCGCTTGGGCACGAACTCCTGTCCCACGAAGCCCGGGAATCCCGCATCGGCGATCGCTTGCATCACCCGATGGTAGTACAGCTCCTGCGTTTCGTCGATCTCGTTGCGCCCCGGCACGCCACCGGTATGGAAGTGGGCGATGTGTTCCATGTTCGCGCGAACCGTGCGAATCACGTCGCCTTCCATGATCTGCATGTGGTAGATGTCGTAGAGCAGCTTGACGCGCGGTGACGCGACCCCTTGCACGACCTGCGTGCCAAACGCCGTGTGGTCGGCCTGATAGTCGTGGTGGTCCACCTTGCTGTTGAGTAGCTCGAGGCAGAGCGTCACGCCGTGCTTCTCGGCGGTCGGCGCCAACCGCTTGAGGCCTGTGACGCAGTTGGCGATGCCATCGCCATCGGACATTCCGGCGCGGTTCCCGCTGAACACGACGATGTTCGGCACGCCCGCGGCGGCAGCGGCGGGAATCATTTGCTCGGCGTCGGCAATGAGCCTTTCATGGTTCTCCAACCGGTTGAATCCAACCGGGATCGTCCCAAAACCATTCGCCATCGAACACACGAGGCCGTGCTTCCTGGGCACCTCCCAGTCTTTCTGGTCGAGGAGGTCGATACCGTTGTAGCCGATGCCCTTTACCGTCTCGCACAGGTCGTCGAGCGGAATCTTGCCGTAGCACCAGCGCGACACCGAGTGCTTGAGACGGAGCGACGTTCGTGCCGGCGCTCGGGATGCTTCGGCGGTAGCTACGCGTGGCGTGAGTGCTGCGCCGGCAGCCAGCGCACCAAGCGCACCGACGGCCTCGCGACGTGTGATGTCCCCGCTCCCCCTCCGCATCAGATCTCTCCTCGCTTCATTGCCGCCACCGCGTGCGCCGCGGCACGGGCCGTGAGGGCCATGTAGGTGATCGACGGATTCTGGCAGCCGTTGCTCGCCATGCACGCGCCGTCGGTGATGAACAGGTTCTTCACGTCCCACGCCTGATTCCAGCGATTGAGCACGCCTTCGTCCGGCGTGTGGCTCATGCGCGCGCCGCCCATCTCGTGGATGCAGTGGCCGGGCGGATTGTTCGATCCGTGCTGACGAATGTTCGTGCACCCGGCGGCCTCGAGCATCTCGGCCATCGCCGTCATCATGTCCTTGTCCATCGCACGTTCGTTCTACCGCCAGCGCACTTCGATGCGCGCCGCGGGAATCCCCCACTTGTCCTTCGCCTCGGGATCGAGCGTCACACGATTGTCTTGGTTCGGCAGCGTCTCGCCCCAGCCGGAGGCTGAGAGTGACCACGGCCCCAACTCATCGATGAGCGATTGCTTGAACTCGGCGCCGTAGCCCGGCGTGCTCGAGCCGCGTCCCCAGCCGCCGCGCCCGGAGCCGCCCTGCATGCCGTAGCCGCGCAGAAAATCCGGGTGCGCCGCTTTCACGTTTCGGAATCGGGCGATGTAGATCCCATTCGGCCGCCGGCCGGTGGTTCGCCTATCGGTGAAGCCGGGCACCGTGCCCGACGCGCCCGATCCATAGTGGTGGTCCATCACGTGGCGGCCGAGCGTGCCGCTCGAGTTCGCGAGCCCCTCGGGGAAGCGC